>CAJOMS010000001.1 GCA_905235795.1 uncultured Clostridia bacterium
CGCCGAGATGCTCTCCGATCTGGCCGCTTCCTATCAGGGCAACGGAACGGACAAAGCCCTTCGCAACGCGCTCAACTCCGCTTCCATCAACGTTCTGGCCACATCGACGGACCGGCTGGCGATGATTGACACGCATTTCAGCGACGAAGTGAGCACGAAGGGACGCACGAATCAGCTCTCATCGGGCCGATGCTGGCTGTTTACGGGGATGAATGTCCTCAGAGCCAGGATGATACAGAAGCACGACCTGGGCGCCTTCACTTTCTCGCAGAATTACCTCTTCTTTTACGACCAGCTGGAAAAAGCGAATCTGTTCCTGCAAGGGGTCATCGACACGCGCAACTTGCCGATGGATGACCGGCAGGTGGACTGGCTCTTCGCGAACCCCATCGGCGACGGCGGACAGTTTACCGGCGTGTCGAACCTGGTGATGAAATACGNNNCCGGAGACCTTGTCGGCCAACAATACCGCGCAGATGAGCGCGCAACTGAAGACGAAGCTCCGCGAGGATGGTTTGCGCCTCCGGGAAGCCAAAGCCAAGGACGTGGATGCCATGAAGGTGGAGATGCTCAAGGAGATTTACCATATCCTGACCCTGTGCCTGGGTGTGCCACCGACTGAATTCACCTGGGCCCGCTACAACGCAAAAGAGGAGTTCGTGAGCGAGAAGACCTACACGCCCAAGTCCTTCTATCAGGAATTCATCGGCGAGGATCTGGAGAACAATTATGTCATGGTGATGAACAATCCTACGTTGGAATACGGAAAACTGTACGAAATCCAGTACGACCGCCATGTGTATGACGGACAGAATTGGGTGTACGTGAACCTGCCGATGGACAAAATCAAGGAAATGGCCATCGCTTCCATCAAGGACAATACGCCGCTGTATTTCTCCTGCGACGTGGGAAAATTCCTGGACCGCAAGCGGGGCGTGGCCGATTTGAACAATTTCGACTACGAATCCCTGCTGGGCGTCAGCTTCGGCATGGACAAGCGTGAACGCATTCTCACGCATGCCAGCGGCTCCACGCACGCGATGACCCTCATCGCGGTTGACCTGAAAGACGGGAAGCCGCAGAAGTGGATGGTGGAGAACAGCTGGGGCGCCGACAGCGGATACAAAGGCAATATTATCATGACGGACGAATGGTTCGACGAATATATGTTCCGCCTGGTGGTGGAGAAGAAATATGTGCCGGCCGATGTGATGGCCCTGACCGGGCAGAAGCCCATTCTCCTGCCTTCCTGGGATCCGATGTTCGCTCCGGAAGAGGATTGAAAAGTCCTATTTGCAAAATAGCCCGCTGAAGAAAGATTTGCCTTTATCGGCAAATCTTTTTATATTAGTAGGCTTAAAATAATAACCATCCGCCCAAACCACATGGACGAAGTAAAAGTAATCGAAATCAAGAAAAGCGTCTTTGCCGACAATGAGGCCGACGCCAATGGCCTTCGCAGCGAACTCAAGCAACGCGGCGTGTATTTGCTGAACCTGATGTCATCGCCCGGCAGCGGCAAGACAAGCACCCTTATCCGGACACTCAACCTCCTGAAAGACAAGCTGAAAATAGCCGTGATGGAGGCCGATATCGACAGCGATGTGGATGCCGTCAAGATCAAGAATGCCACAGGCGTTTCGTCCATTCAGCTCCACACCGGCGGCATGTGCCACCTGGATGCGGAAATGACCCGCCAGGGGCTGGACAATGTCGCTCTGGCCGACAGGGATCTGGTCATTTTGGAGAACGTGGGCAATCTGGTATGTCCTGCGGAATTCGACACCGGCGCCGTTCGGAACGCGATGATTCTTTCCGTTCCGGAAGGGGACGACAAACCCCTCAAATATCCGCTGATGTTCTCCGTCTGCGACCTTGTCCTTATCAACAAGACAGACGTACTCCCGTACTTTGACTTTGACCTGGAGCGTTGCAAGGAAAATATCCACCTGCGTAATCCCAAAGCAAAAGTTATCCCGATTTGTGCTAAAACAGGGGAGGGAGTGGACCAGTTTGCCGACTGGCTTCTGGAAGAAGTAAGACAATGGAAAAAATAAATACTTGAACTATGCCTGAGATGTCAACGAAGTTCGTTCCCAAGCATTTTGGCGACGAAAACCCGAACCCCAAGCTTATCAAACTGGTGCGAAAAATCACCGACCGCATCCCCGGAAAAATCAAGATGACCACCGAAGCCCCGGAATACTGGGGCCTGGCCTGCATCTTCGAGGATGAAATGGATGAGCAAACCCGCGAAGCCTCGCTGGACTTCCTTCTGGACCTTATTTCCAAAAAACCTTTCACCGTCCGCGAGCACCACAAGTATGCGGAGCTTTTGGAATGGAACCGCAAAAAGCACTATGTGGCCACCGATGAGGAATTCAACGACCTGCTGGAAAAGCTGGCATATTTCGGAATGATAGAATTCGACTACGGCGACAAATACACCAAAGACGGCCCCATTCCCGGAACCAGCTATCGTTTTGAAGACCGCGAATACTGGGTGCCGATGTTCGTCCCCGGCAGCGCGGAATACACCAATATGAACGTGGACCTGATGGACCGGCATCCGGAACTGGCGATGTTCTTCGAGCGGATGACCTTCCTCCCGCTGGAAAAGATTACGCCGATGGTTCCCCTGGGCGGTTCCGGCATAGGTATGCACGTCATCCCCGTGGAGAAAGCCATCTCAATGGAGAACGAATCCGTTGATATCGAGCACCTTTCCTATTGGCTCAAGCGCTATGAAGGCCATCTGAGCGTGGGCATCTGCTCCTGCCGCTACGGCCGCAAGAAGCTGGACGAAGGCTGCGCCGACGACTACCGCGACTGGTGCATCGGCGTGGGCGATATGGCCGATTTCTGCGCCGAGACGGGCCGCGGCCACTACATTACGTATGAAGAATGCCTCGACATCCTCAAGAAGGCCGAGGACCACGGCTTCGTGCATCAGGTGACCAATATCGACGGGGAAGGAAAGATCTTCGCCATCTGCAACTGTAACGTAAAGATTTGCAATGCGTTGCGCACGTCGCAGCTCTTCAATACGCCCAATATGTCCCGCAGCGCCTATGTGGCGTCGGTGGACAAGAGCAAGTGCGTGGAGTGCGGAATGTGCTCCAAGGCCTGCCCGTATAACGCGATAATAAACTACAAACGCCCCTGCGAAGCGAGCTGTAAAGCAGGCGCAATTTCAATGGGCGCGGACAAGGAAGCAGAGATAAATTACGATAAATGCATTTCTTGCGGGGCATGCGTATATATGTGCCCGTTCGGCGCAATTTCCGATAGATCGTACATACTTGACGTAATTGACTTGATTTTGCATAAGTCGGAAGGTTATAAGGTAAACGCGCTCGTCGCGCCCTCGATAGCCACCCAGTTTCCGGAAACGGGAAAAGTGTATTCCGCTATAAAATTACTGGGGTTCGACGATATCGTCGAAGTCGCCATAGGCGCGGATATGGTTGCGGATAAAGAGTCGGAAGAACTGCGAAATAAGGGGTTTTTGACGTCTTCGTGCTGTCCCGCGTTCGTAAGTTACGTGGAGAAAAACTTTCCGGAACTGAAAGATAATATTTCACACAACCTTTCGCCGGCGGGTACCATAGCCAAGTATTTAAAGGAGAAGGATCCCACGTGCAAAAACGTTTTCATAGGGCCGTGTACGGCTAAAAAAACGGAATTTCAGCGCGAGGAATACGAGGGGCTTATAGACAGCGTTTTGACCTTTGAAGAATTGCAGGCGCTTTTTGCAAGCAAGAAGATAGAACTTGCGGATTTGCCCGAAACGGAAACGAACGACGCTTCTTACTACGGCAGAATATTTGCGAGAAGCGGCGGATTGTCCGAGGCGGTGGAACAGGCTTTAAAAGAACACGGCGGAGATTTTTCCGCAAAGCCAATCGTTTGCAGCGGGATTCCCGATTGCAAAAAGGCGCTGACTTTGGCGTCGAAGGGTTTGCTTCCAAGCAATTTTATAGAGGGTATGGCGTGCGAGGGCGGCTGTATAAACGGCGCGGGCTGTTTAAATCACGGCGAAAAGAACAAGCCGCTTGCCGACGCGTACGGAAATAAATCGCAATATAAAGAAATAAGAAAAGCGCTGGAAAATAACGTTGTAAAATAGGCTTTACTTAAAGCCGATTTATAAATTATTAAGGCAAAGGAGAGAGGAAAGTGAAAAAACTATTTAAAATTACGTCTGTAATATTGATTCTTGCCGTTATGGTAGGACTTGTTTCCTGCAAGAACGGGAAAAAGAGCGGGATATCCGCCGGGTATCAAGGAACGGTAAACGGCGTTACTTTCGAACTTAGCGATATGGGCAAAAGCGTAAATTTGCACAGCGAACTGCAAAATGAATATCTCGAATATATTAACGAAGAAAACGGAGAATTTGACGATATAGGGCTTTACGCTCGCGGTATTACCGAAAACAGCTTACCCGCACCTGTGCATTTGGAGTGGACGGCTACCGCGGCAACGACTGAAATAATTTCGTCTTACACGGTAAATTTATCTGAAAACAAAGATATGTCGTCGGAATATTCGATAGATACTACCGAAACCGAGCTTGACGTTTTTAATTTGAAGATTGCCACCACCTATTACTGGACGGTTACCGCCTATCTTTCGGATGGTTACGCCACGAGCGGCACCGCATATTTCACCACGAGCTACGACGGTCCGAGGAATCTATACGTGGACGGCATCACTAACGTCAGAGATCTCGGCGGTTACGATATAGGCGGCGGCAAAAAGGTAAAGCAAGGGCTTTTATACCGTTGCGGCAGGCTGAACAAAACTAACGATCCCACCCCGACGATAGAGATATCCGACGACGGCATACAAACGATGAAAAAGCAGCTCGGCGTTAAGACGGAAATTGACCTTAGATGGGATGAAGAGGCCGGATTGATAGAAGAAAGCCCGTTAGGTTCGGACGTTGGATATTACAGAATTTGCATGAGCTACAGCGGAAATATCCTTAATATAAATTCCGACGCTATAGTGAATGTGTTCGAGATTCTCGCAAAAGAGGAAAATTACCCCATGATTTTCCATTGCAGCATCGGTACGGACAGAACGGGCGTCATCGCCTTTTTGGTTAACGGACTCCTCGGCGTTTCGGAAGACGACCTTTGTCTCGATTACGTCTGGTCGAATTTCGGTCAGATAGGAAGCTCTCGCAGATCGGACCTCATCGCCAACACGTATTTGCCGAGAATAAAGTCCATGAAGGGTAGAAAGTTGAAAGATAAATTCTACAATTATCTTTTAAATATAGGCGTTTCTTCTAAAGATCTCAATTCTATTATTTCTATTCTTGCCTGAGTATATTATAGATAGCGGAAATTGTTTGCATACTGCGTAAATATTTAAAAGTGCCCTAAAACGCACGAAAACAAACAAAAAGGCGGAAATCGTTCCAACGGTGCCGTCTTTTTCTTATATAAGAGGGTAAAAGTGCGTTTAACGCGTGTTTTACGGCACTTTCACGTTATTTCAGGCGGTTGAAATTAAAACACGGCAAATGAAAAAGCCCCTGCCTTGCGGCCGGGCTTTTTCGGGCGGTCAAACGTTCGTGCGGTTGCATAGGCGCCTTCCGAAGAAACCGCCGTTGCCGTCGCCGTCGTTTTCAGTTGAGAGCAGCGCAAGTAACAACAGCAACTGCGTAGTGCTTATTTCCCCACCCGAGGTCAGTAAGAGAATTAGCGCCACCAACGTGATATTGTCAGCTGACATTTACCTTACCTCCTTTTTTCGACATTAATATGCCATATTCCATTATATTCGGCAAATTTAGAAATATGAACGGTTTGACATATTAACTTGCGATATTGTATCATAAATTTAAATAAAATATACTCTGAAGGAGGTCGTACTATGGAAAACGCATTACAGCTCGATAAACGCACTCAGACGATGATCGAAAATTGTATACTTTCAGATGATATTATTACGGAACTAAGCTGGTTTTTTACTATTTTTTCAGACAGAACGAGGTTAAAACTGCTATCTGCGCTTGCGATATCCCGCATGTGCGTAAGTGATCTTGCGGGCATATTAAACCTTAACCAAACTACGGTTTCGCATCAGTTAAGGCTGCTTAAAAACCTCGGCGCGGTCGATTACGAGCGAAACGGCAAAATAATAACGTATTTTTTAAAAGACGAGTTAATCGGCGACGTTTTGCTTAAAGGTATGGAATTTCTCGGAGGTTGATTTTCCGCCCTTAAAGCCTTGAAAATTTTTATCGGTTGTGGTAAAATGAATAATACGAAGGAAGGTGCCCAACGTGAATACCATTGAAGAAAAACTTAAATTGCTGCCCGATCAGCCGGGTTGCTATATAATGCTTGACGACCGTGGCGACGTAATTTACGTCGGCAAGGCAAAGGTATTGAAAAATCGCGTAAGGCAATACTTCCAAAACGGTCCCAAAAACGAAAAGACGCGCCAACTCGTTTCTAACATAGCGGATTTTCAATACGTGATAACGAGAACGGAGATAGACGCGCTCTCTTTAGAAAACAACCTTATAAAAAAATACAAGCCAAAATATAATATTCTCCTTAAAGACGATAAGCAATATCCGTATCTGCGCGTCGATCTCAAAGAGTATTACCCCACGTTTACCGTGGTAAGAAAGATACGCAAAGACGGCGCAAAGTACTTCGGCCCGTTTATGGGCGGCGTTTCCGTAAACGACGTTTTAGAGATAATTTATATGTGTTACAGCGTGCGCCGCTGTACGGGTAAGATGGACGGAACGCTTAAAAAAGAGTGCCTCAACTACCACATAAAGCGCTGTCCGGCTCCCTGCGCGGGGTATATAGACCGCGACGCGTATATGCAAAACGTGCATCAGGCAATAGACTTTTTGGGCGGGAACGACAACTCTGCCGAGCGCATCCTTCAAGAAAAGATGTACAAGTTTGCCGAGGCGGAGGAGTACGAGCTCGCCATGAGCTGCCGCGATAAGCTGCGCATGCTCACGCGCATCAAGCAAAAGAGAATCACGTCTATGAACAGATTTATGGACGTTGACGTGATAGGCATTTACGGCAACGGCATCTATCAGGTGATAACCGTGCTGGTAACGCGCGGCGGAAGGATGCAGGGCGCAAAATATTTTACGCTCGAAACGGGCATGGAAACCGCAGAGGAGGCGCTTTCGGGCTTTATAATGCAGTATTACAAGGCCGAAACGGGCGCACCGGACGAAGTTTTGCTTAATATAGAGTGCTCCGACGCAAATTCGATAGAGCAGATATTAAAAAGCCGTCTTGGCAAAATAATAAATATAGTTACTCCCAAACAGGGGGTAAAGCGAGAGCTCGCGCTTATGGCGGAAAAGAATTCCGCGGAATATCTTGAAAAATCAGTAAGCAAGATAAAGCATAAAGACGATATGACGGTCATCGCGTGCGAGCGCCTGCAAGAGATTTTAAAACTTAAAAATTACCCCCGCCGCATGGAATGTTACGATATTTCGCACATAAGCGGCACCGATAAAGTCGGTTCTATGGTGGTATTTAAGGACGGCGAGCCGGAAAAGAGCAGTTATCGTCGTTTTCGCATAAAGACGGTAGAGGGCAACAACGACTTTGCCTGCTTGCAAGAGGTACTCAGGCGCAGGCTTGAAAAACTCGGCAGTCCGGAGGAGGAACATTTCCCCCGCCCCGACCTTATAGTTATCGACGGCGGCAAAGGTCAACTTTCTTCGGTAAAGGCAATTTTCGACGAAATGGGTTGCGATATAGAGCTTATAGCTCTCGCAAAAAAAGAAGAGGAGATTTACACACTCACCGACGAATATCCCGTTACCCTCGATAAAAAGGATTACGTTTTAAAACTTTTGCAGAGGATAAGGGACGAGGCTCACCGCTTTGCCATAACTTACCACAGGTCGATACGTTCAAAAAACATGCTCGCGTCCGCGCTGGATTCTATCGACGGTATCGGCGAAAAACGCCGCAAATTGCTGATTAAAAAATTCGGCACGGTAGAGGAGATAAAGAGCGCTTCCGTCGAGGAGCTTATGCAGGTCGAAAGCATCGGCCGCAAACAGGCGGAGACGATTAAATCATACTTCGAGGATTAATTACTTTTTTTATGAAATACAAAATGTTTGTTACCGATTACGACAATACCCTGCTCCGCACCGACGGCACGATCCTTCCCCAAACGTGGGCGGCGATCAAAGAGTACGAAAGGCGCGGAGGAAAGTTCGTGATCGCTACGGGTAGGATGCTTTCCTCGTTTTTAAAGACGGTGGAGCCGTACGGGCTTACCGGAGAGTTGATAGCATTTCAGGGCGGCGTGGTCGTCGATATCGAAAGCGGCGACGTGTTGATGAAAAAGTACGTCGATCCCGTTGGTATGGACCTTTTAAAAGATTTGCAGGCGGCGGGTTATTATATTCAGGTATATAATAACGGCGAATATTTCGTAAACAGATTCACTAAGCGCACGGAGCGTTATATAAGGGCTAACGACCTTTACCCTACGGTCGTCGGCGAAGACGTGTACGGCTACGTAAAAAGCCACAATATGCTGCTTGACAAGATAGTTTTCGGGCTGGATGACGACGGCAACGTAACGGACTACGCCGAATTAGAGCGCGTAATGTCGCTTTACGGACAAAAATATGCGGGCAAACTCGTTTTCAATTCGTCAAATACGTTTTTGATAGAGGCGATATCCGCAACCGCAACCAAGCGCGAGGCGGTCGCCTTTGTCGCGGAGCGGCACGGAATAGCCCCGAGCGAGGTTATTTGCATAGGAGACGCGTTAAACGACGCCTCCATGGTAAAATGGGCGGGACTCGGCGTTGCGGTCGGTAACGCCACGCACGACCTTAAAGAAGTTGCGGATATAGTAACCGTTTCCTGCGATGAGGACGCGGTCGGCACTATAATAAAAAAATATTGTTTGGGGGATGAGGAATGACTGAACGCATAGTAAACGTCTCGGTAGAAGATTTTGCAACCGCGCTTAATTTGCGCATAATAGAGCGCGGCCGCGGAACCATTCCGCTATCGTCAAAAAACATATCTCGTCCCGGCTTGCAACTCACGGGGTATTTCGAACATTTCGATCACACCCGCGTGCAGGTAATAGGCATGGCGGAACACGAATATATCGAAACGTTGCCCGCAGATACCGCGCAAGCCGTATTCAAACAGCTTTTCGGCAAAAATATACCCTGTTTGGTCGTCGCGCGCGATCTGGACGTTTTAGACGGCATTATCTCCGCAGCAAAGGAATTCGATTGCCCCGTCTTTTCTTCGTCGGCAATAACCACGCAGGTTTATAACGACATTTATTTTTATTTAAGCAGACTTTTAGCCGACGAAACCATGCGCCACGGCGTTTTGATGGACGTATCGGGCGTGGGCGTGCTGTTTGAGGGCGACGCGGGCATCGGCAAGAGCGAAATAGCGTTGGAGCTGATCAATCGCGGACACCGCCTCGTTGCGGACGACTGCGTTATAATAAAGCTGATAGACGGCAATCTCATAGGCACCGCTCCCGAAAAAATAAGAAATTATATGGAAATACGCGGCCTTGGCATAATAAACATACAAACCATGTACGGGCCGGGCTCCGTTCGTACGGAAAAAAGCATAGATATAGTCGTTCAGCTCGAAAAGTGGGACGAAAATAAGGAATACGACAGAATAGGCGACGTAAACATTACTTCGACCATACTCGGCGTAGAAAAATTTAAACTTTTAATACCCGTTTCTCCCGGCAGAAATATTCCTACCATCATAGAGACAGCCGCGCGCAAATACCGCCTGAAACAGTACGGGTACGACGCCGCGCAGGAACTTTTAAACAAAACTTTAAAATAAAATTTAAATATTGAATATTCGGTAAATTTTAAAAAATTTTTATTTAAAATAATACTTTAAGGTGTAAGCCTAAAATATCGCCACGTATTATAAAAGCCCTGCCGCACAACGGCAGGGCTTTGGATGTTTGCCTATTTTGATAAAATTATTTTCTTGCCTTATTAAATTTAATTATCATTACAGCCGTAAATATGCTCACAAGAAAGTCGAGTGCAATTACAACATAGCTAATTACGGATAAACCGCCGGCCATACCGGCAATAAGATTACCTATGAAACCTGAATCTCCCGATAAATTGCCAAACACGTTAGCAACAAGTGAAAGTAACAGATTTCCCATAATGGCTGAAATAATCTCTTTTGCCGCGCTGAATACAGCTAAAATTATGCATACAACCGCTGCAAAATTGCCGCCGCTCTTTGTTCCTGCGCTTTTATCCTTTTCAATACTCTGGCCGACATTGAGAAGTTTTTTGATTGAACTGAAGTAAATAATAGAAAATACAAATGTTATGAGGGATATAATAAAACCTAAAGGATTTGCCACAAAAGTGAACAGCCCGCCTATAAGCTCTAAACTCCCACCTATTATATTGAAAATGAATACTATGATGAACGGAACTTTAATCAGCGTCACGCCGGCAGAAGAAAGTTTCTTTTTCTTTGCGGTTGCAAATATTACCCACAATCCGACGACCGTTAGAATATCGAATATACCGCCAAACAATTTTGTAAAATTAAGGCTTAATATATTCCCGATAAATCCCGTAATGAGAGTGAGGGTGGAAAAAATGCAAAAAATCAGCATCATAAGGCTTCCGCCAACACTAAATACAGCTTCTTTTTCCTTTTCTGTCGCAGGAATAGGCGCAGGTTTTACGGCTACCGTATTTTGCACAGGGGCATATTGAGGTTGCCCGTAGTAAGGCTGACCGTTGGGGTACTGCTGTTGTCCGTTGTAAGGCTGACCGTTGGGGTACTGCTGTTGTCCGTTGTAAGGCTGACCGTTGGTATACTGCTGTTGCCCGTTGTAAGGCTGACCGTTGGTATACTGCTGTTGCCCATTGTAAGGCTGACCGTTAGGGTGCTGCGGTTGCCCGTTGTTAGGCTGACCGTTTTGCAAATTACCCTGAGGCCTTTCGTTTAAGTTGTTTTGGCTTTCGTTTTCATTCATAATTTGTACCTCATCTTTTTTTTAGCAAAAAATGCGAATTCTATATATATCCCAAAAAACAGCATTTTTTGCTAATTAATCCCATTATACACGCAAAATTTGCTAATGTCAAATAAAAAATAGTATTTTTTGCTAACAATTTTAATGTATTTAGCAATTATTGCAAGTGAGATAAAATGTTATGATAAAATTAAAAGAATTGAGAACTCAAAAAGGACTTACGCAACGAGCTTTGGCTGAAAAAATAGACGTAAAAAATTATACCATAGGTAAATGGGAACAAGGGATTGTCGAACCGAGCATATCGGATCTTGTCGCTATGGCGGATTTTTTTGAATGCAGTATCGATTATTTGATTGGGCGAGAAGATGATTTAGGCGTTATAATAGTCGGCGCGGATAAGGATGCCGACAATATGGAAATAATAAATTATTTTTCAAAGCTATCTCCCGAAAGGAAAAAGACGGCTAAATCTATTTTGCGCGATATGTTTATCGCTAACGATAGTAATTAAAATTATTTTTTAGCGTTAATTTCCGCACAGTCGAAATCTAACCGTTTGCGCCGAGGGGTAACCCGAACGGAAAGCCGAAACCAAAGCGTATTTCTACGTGAAAATAATTAAAAATTTGAAAATTATACTCAAGTTATCAAAACTGCTTGAATTTTGGGGAACTTTTGCTATATATAATAATGTTATAAATTTCCCCATAAGGAGAAAGCGAGTATGGATTATCGATAATGTCGGAGAAAGGGGATTTGGTCAATATAAAAAATTTCAGCCGAAAGCCTGAAAATCTCACCTTCAGGCGTAAGCCTAAAATATCACTCAATAAAAATTTAAGCCCCGTTTTTGCGGGGCTTTTTCCTTCAATCGGTCAAACCGAGTATATAATCCGTGGTCTCGTCAAAAAATTCGGCAAGGGCAATTATGGCAGAAGCGGTAGGCTCGGTTTTGCCAAGCTCCCACTTTGCCACAGCCGACTGGCTGACGTTTATTTTTTTAGCAAGCTGCATCTGACTAAGCCCCGCATTCGTACGCAAATCTTTTATTCTATCCTTATATTCCATTATAATATTATAAACGGTAATAATCGTTAAAATACTTGACAAGTCTTATAAGACTTGCTACAATTAATAAATGTTGGGAATTTTTCCATTTAAAAAATTTTTTTAGGAGGACTTATTATGAAAAAACACGTACTAATTACGTCGTTGCTTGCCATGCTTATGGTCGTTGTAATGGCGTTTACGGCTTGTACCACGGAGGGTACCGGCAAAAGAGATAATGATAATTTATCTTACAAAAAAATCAGAACGCTTGACGATTTGCTTGAAGTTGAACTCGACCCCACTGCTAATTATAAATTGATGGACGATATCGACTGCGGCGGTACCATCCTGCGCGCTATCGGTACGGAGGAGACGCCCTACAGCGGAACTTTCAACGGTAACGGCTATACGATAAAGAATTTTAAACTCGCGCCGGGGCTTTACACGGGCGTTTTCGGCTACGTAACGGGCGTGATAAAAAATCTTAACATAGCGGATTTTTCAATGGAACTTCTCTCTAACTACAACGTTGCCGATATATATTATATGGGCGGTATAGCGGCTTTCCTTACAGAGCCCAAAGTTGAAGAACCCGAAACGTCGGAGACTGAAGGGAAAGAAGGCGAAACCGCGGCTGAGAAGCCCGAAAAAGTCGTTGCAGGCGGCATAATCCAAAATTGCACCGCTATAAACGGCGACTTTAAAGCGACAACCGGCAAGCAAGCTAACATGGGCTTAATAGTAGGCTATTGCAAAGGCGCAACCGTAGTTGAAAACTGTGTAGCGGCGGGCAGCATTTATTATTATAGTAGTTTAGCCGGTACAGCTGACGGCTTCGGCGGCATAGTGGGTAAGTCCGACGACGCTGCGTCGGTCGTCGACAAGTGCCTTGCAGACGTGCGGCTTGATGTAACGCATGGATATACATATCGTTATTATGAAGGATTCTTACCTGCCACTGGTACTGCTCGCGGAGGTTACGTCGGTATAATAGCGGGATACGACGTCGGCACTGTGAGCAACTGTATGTCTTTAGGTTCCATTAATCACCTTTATGTATATGGAGCTAATGAAGTATGCGGCTGGGGAAATATTATTTCAAACTGCTATGCGTCTGACGACGTAAACATAAAAAATCAAGCTTTGCAGTTCATAGCGAGGGAGAGCATAAACAGGTCGTTCTTCTTGGTTACGCTTAACTGGAGCGAAGATATATGGAACTTGAAAAAAGTTGACTTCACTTTAGGTGAAAACGAAGACGGAACTGCAAAACAAACGGTTTATCCTTCGCTTAAGTAATGGTGGAAATATAATTTAAATACGGGGCTTGCCTTTTATTTAGGCAAGCCCTTTCAAGTCCTGCAAAATGCCGATAATGCGCGATAAAGGCGGCTTTTTGATTAAACGAGCAATTCGGGGTGGCGTATTACAGCCGATTCCGGCGGGGTGGAATCGGGGAAAACTTTCCACAAAAAGCTTTCGGTAGAAGTCGTGGCTTCAAGCGGGGTGCGCACGTATTTTGCGGTGGCGGTGGCAAGCACGTTGCCGCGCTCGTCCTCTATATAGCCCTTACCTGTAAAGCCGAGCTTGTAAAGCCCCGTTATCTTGCCGAAACACAGCAGGGTTTCGCCCAAGGGCACGGGCTTTTTAAAGGATACTTCTATCTTCCCCGTAACGCCCCATATATCGGGATCGGTTATCTGTACGGCGCGGCATATCGTTTCGTCTAAAATGGCGGTTATCATGCCGCCGTGCATGCGGTCGGGGTAGCTTTGGTGAGGAAATTTACCCTTGGCAACGCCCAAAAGCACGCCTTCTTCCAGCTCGTAAAAATCCATGCCGAGCGCCGTTTCTGCGGTTTTGCCGCACACTATGCAGTTATCGCTGTTGCATTGTTTTTTTAAAACTTTTAAAATCTCGTCCATAAATTACCTCTCAAACATTATAGCACTTTACGTAAATCGGTGCAACGTTTGACTTAAACGTTTACCGCGTTTTAATTTTACCGATTTTAAACAAATTGCTTTACAAACCGAGCGATATGTTTTATAATTATTAAAAATTGTAAAAACGCCGATCTCGGTTTATAAATACGTACATTTAAGGCATATTTAAGGTCTTATTTATACCAAGCGGGGGGATAAAATGAAAAATTCGGAATCTCGTGAAATGTATCTTGAAACGATACTTATTCTTAAAAACAACGGTATGCGGGCGCGCGCCGTGGACGTTGCCAACGAACTCGGCTTTTCGAGGCCGAGCGTTTCAAACGCGATGAAACTGTTGCAGAACGAGGGATACGTTTACGTAGATACCGCCGGCGAAATAGCCTTTACCGAAAAGGGAAAATACGCCGCGGAAAAGGTGCTTGAAAGGCATACTTTGCTTACCGCAATGCTTATGGACGCGGGCGCCGACCGCGAGCTGGCGGAAGATAACGCCTGCCGCATAGAACACGTTATTTCCGACGAGATGTTTGAAATACTGAAAAAGAAGTATAAAAAAATAAATTAAAATTCATCTCAAGCTAAACAAATATCTTTATCAAAATCCATTAAGGGATCAATCGGCGTGATTGAAGAAATATTGCGAGGTTAAGGATTATTAACCATTTTAAAAGTTGTTTGAAAGGACTTTTTGTTGGCGACAGTATCGTATCCGTTGAATGTAGAAGAATAAATGGCGGTTATACTTCTCACGCATTTATACTTAATTTAAATAGAAGTAAAATATACATTGAAACGAATTTTAGGATAAAAAGCAATTCAAAAATCTTATTAAATTTTAACGATCTATTTTAAAGCGTTTCAAAACGAAATCGGGACTCGGGTATATTATCCGAGCTTTTTTCTTTTCAATTTCTGCAAAATTTGAGGTTTTTATATTTGAATATGTCAAAACCTATTGACAAAAAATATAACAATAGGTATAATATAAAATATAATAAATATTATAGGCGGTTTCTATGCGAGAACTAATCAAACAAATACGGCAATATACGGGTTTAAGCCAAACTGAAATGGCAACGAAAATAGGGGTGAGATATGCAACCATTAACCGTTGGGAGAACGGTCATTCTCAGCCGACTCGCCTTGCGCAGGAAGGGCTTTACACTTTATGCGAGGATTTTAACGTTCCCGCTTATGAAATGATTATTGAAAAAATCAAGCGAGAAGTCGCCTCTCTTACCATAGACGAAGGGCGCATTTTACTATATCACGGTTCAAAAAGCGGTTTGGTGGGCGATATAAAACCTATCAGCCGTGAAAAATGCGACTTCGGCAAAGGTTTTTATATGGGGACTACGCCCGAACAGCCCCTTACCCTTATTTGCGACTTTGAAGAGTCAAAATTCTACGTAGTTTCTATTGACGCAAGAGAACTTGAGAGCATTGAAATTTCCGCGGACATAGATTGGGCAATGGTAGTGGCTTATCATCGCGGAAGAATGGAAAGAATTAAAGGCAATAAGTTATATGAAAAGTACAGCACTATGACGAGCGGAAAGGATTTGGCTATCGGCAGCATTGCAAACGACAGAATGTTTTACGTTATAGATAATTTTTTTCTGGGGAATATTACGGACGTTGCGCTGGTAAATAGTCTGTCTGCCCTTCAACTCGGGAAACAATACGTCGCCCTTACCGAAAAAGCATGCAAAGCGATAAAGATAGAAAAAGATATAGAACTTTCTTATTTTGAAAAGAAAGTTTTAAGAAAGGTAAGCGAGGGCAATCGGCAAAAGGGGGTAGACCTCGCCAATGGAATCTGCAAGTCATACCGCAGAGAAGGAAGATTTTTCGATGAAATTCTGGACGATGCTATAAAAGGAGAGAAATAATGGACGCTTTAGAGTTGAAACTGTGCGATATACAAGGCAGGCTGTTTGAACTTTTCGCCGATACCGAATACGATGCCGAAAGCCTTGTAAAAGCATTTATGAACAGCGAAATAGCCAAAAATCTTGACTCTGAGTACAATCGCATGCAATGGGCGGGGGAGGAATATCTTTTGGAAGAACTTCTCGCCACTTGCAAAAACAAGTTTACAGGCAAGCGGGAAGGCTTTTCAAAAGACGTTTTGTTCTGGATGGGTTACGTTTATCGCTATTGGCATTTTTATACGGGCGAGGAAAGCAATAAAATATATAAACAGGCGCCGTATGAAACAATGAACGTCAATTATCTTATGTTCCATACGATGGACGTGGAAATGGCAGTCGACGATTTAAAAGAAATTTATAAACAAAAGAAAAAAAATTTATAAATACGACTGTTTGATTTGATATAAAAATAATCGTAGTTATAGCCCTGTATCTGATAGAATTAATATTTCCTATAGCGGGCACTTTATTTAGCGGGCACTTCATTTGCCCGCGTTTTTTTGTAAAATATTTTTTATTGCGATAGGATGAAATTACAATTTCCTCACGGTAACTTCTCCGCTGGTGAGGGTAACGTTTCCGATCGGCGTTTGAACTATAAGCCCGCCGTTATCGTCTATATCGAGCGCTTTGCCGACCTTACGTTCGCCCGAAACGAAGTATTCTATATCTTTTCCCGTAAGGTAGCCGTGCGCCCTGTAATACGGAATGTGCGCGTTATCTTTCGCGCTCGGCAAAGCGGAGAAAAACTCGCAAACCACCGCCGAAATAAGCGCGCTGCGCGTAAAACCGCCGCCGATACTGCCCGCGTTGGGGATCTCTTTCGGGAAGTTTTCCGTCTTTATATTTATACCTATTCCTATTATTATATCCGAAACGTTGCCGCATTCTATATCCGTTACCGCCTCGGTAAGTATCCCGCATACCTTTTTATCGCCGAGATACACGTCGTTTACCCATTTTATAGAGGGTGAAAGTCCCGTTAATTTTTCAAGCGCCCTGCACACGGCAACCGCCGCCAAAGAAGTGACCTTTACCGCGTTTGAAAAATCCGTTGCACCGTGCAACGCCAAGGTGAAGTACGCGCCCGTTTTATCCGGAGAATAAAAACTTTTGCCCGATCTGCCGCGCCCGCACGTCTGTTCTTCCGCCGCTATCAACGTGTTTTTGCCGGTGTGTATTGCCGTGCGTTTCGCCTCGTTATTGGTGGAATCTATCGTGGCAAAACATTTTACGTCGAGAGAGGGGAAAGGGTTTTCGATTCCGTCAGCTTCGGCATACGCTTTGCCGCAAGCGGAAAGTTCTTCCGGAGATAACACGTCCTTCCCGCGCAAAATATAGCCCGCGCGGTTTGTTCCGCTTATATCGTAACCTTCGGATTTAAGCGCGTTTATTGCCTTCCAAACGGCGCTTCGCGATACGTTCAGTTCCTCGGCGATCGTCTGCCCGCTGACGTATTCCCCGTCGGAAAGTTTTTTTAATATCTCGTCTTTAAGCATATTTATATTTTATCATTGAATAAAACGGAAGTCAAGCTTATGCCGGTAAAGTTAATTTTTGTCACGGCGTGGTGGAACGGGTGGCACCGGTGGGAAGTCAGAAAATGGGCGTAAGGCGGAACAGGTGGCACCGGTGGGAAGTCAGAAAATGGGCGCACGGTGGAACAGGTGGCAGCGGTGGGAAGTCGGGAAATGGGTGTAAGGTGGAACAGGTGGTATCAGTGGGAAGTTTTGGAAAATAGTCGTAAGGCGGAACAGGTTGCGCGGCATTTCAGAGGCAATTTACCACAGACAGGCGGCGATATGGGTTAAACGTAAGCAGGGGGCACGAATAGCGCATAATACGGCTCGAGTAGAAAAAATAACGGCTTTTTCAGCTAAAAGACGCAAGTCTTTCAGACTTTAATATGGGCGCTTAGCTAAAAGAAGAAATATTTTAAGACTAATTCGGGCAAAGGTAAAAAAAACGAGAAAAATCCGCGTTAATTATCTATCTCAACGATTGCGTCTTTGAAGGTCAATGACCTTCAAAGATATTCAACTATTCGCAAAACAAACGACAATTTGAAAAATTTTACAATAAAATTTAAGAAAATTATGATAAAAACACGAAAATTTTGTTGTAATTTGATTTAAAATGTGTTATCATTATTTAAGTATGAGAAGGACAAAATTACGACTAATTTAGGCGGGATTTGAAATTCTTTATACGAAAGCATTAATGGAAATAAACCTAACGGAGGTTCTAAATGGCAAATCAACAAAAAATTCCCTTTACGGGGACTAAGGCTCAGGAGCAGAAGTTGAGAAAGGTTCTGCGCGGGCTTAAAAACGTAGACGGCGCGCTTATGCCCGCTCTGCAACAAGCGCAGGATATATACGGCTATTTGCCCATAGAAGTGCAAGAGATAATAGCCGATACGCTCGGTTTGTCGCTGGCGGAAGTTTACGGCGTTGCAACGTTCTATTCTCAGTTCACGCTTACGCCTAAGGGCAAATACAAAATAGGCGTTTGCCTTGGCACGGCTTGTTACGTTAAGGGTTCGGGCGATATTTACGCCGAAATTCAAAAACAGCTTGGCATAGAGAGCGGCATCACGCCGGATCTTCAATTTTCGCTTGACGCAACGCGTTGCATAGGCTGCTGCGGTCTTGCGCCTGTTATGACCGTAAACGACGACGTGTACGGCAAAATGACCAAAGATCAGGTCGCAGGCATAATCGCTAAGTATAAAAACTAACGGGAGAGGCAGAATAATGAATATTAACGAATTAAACGAGATAAAGGCTCGCGCACTCGCTTCAATGGGCCCGCGCGTTGCTGATCACACAAAAAAGGACATTACCGAGCGCACGGTACTCGTTTGCGGCGGTACGGGCTGTACTTCCGGCAAATCGAGGGTTATTTTAAAGGAATTTAAAGACCTCGTAGCGGAAAAAGGTTTGGGCGATAAGGTCCACGTTATCATGACCGGCTGTTTTGGCCTTTGCGCCCTCGGCCCCGTCGTTATAGTTTATCCGGAAGGAGCCTTTTATTCTCAGGTTCAGCCCGAATACGTTGAGGAGATAGTAAACGAACACCTCGTAAACAATAACGTCGTTAAAAAATATCTTTACAAAGAAACCGTTCAGGAAGACGGGGTTATCAAGGCTCTCAACGAAACTTCCTTCTATAAAAAGCAGAACCGCGTCGCGCTCCGCAACTGCGGCGTTATCGATCCCGAGAACGTTGAAGAATATATAGCGAGAGACGGCTATCAAGCTTTGTATAAAGTAGTTACCTCCATGACTCCCGACGACGTAGTAAACACCATTACCGCATCCGGTCTCCGCGGCCGCGGCGGCGCAGGTTTCCCCACGGGCAGAAAGTGGATGTTTGCAAAGGCTTCTAAGGCAGAAAAGAAATACGTGCTGTGCAACGCCGACGAAGGCGACCCCGGCGCGTTCATGGATAGGTCTGTGCTCGAAGGCGACCCGCACGCAGTTATCGAGGCAATGGCTATCGCCGCATACACTATCGGCGCAGATCAAGGCTATATTTACGTCCGTGCGGAATATCCTATTGCGGTACAGCGTTTAAAGATAGCTATCAAACAGGCTAAAGAGTACGGCCTTATCGGTAAAAACATATTCGGCAGCTCGTTCAATTTTGACATTGACGTGCGTCTCGGCGCAGGCGCGTTCGTTTGCGGCGAGGAGACGGCGCTTATGGTTTCCATCGAAGGCAACCGCGGCGAGCCGAGGCCCAGACCTCCTTTCCCGGCCGTCAAGGGCTTGTTTGGCGTTCCTACTATTCTTAACAACGTTGAAACTTACGCAAACGTCGCCCAGATAATTTTAAAAGGCGCAGACTGGTTCGCGTCAATGGGTACCGAAAAGAGCAAGGGCACCAAGGTATTCGCTTTAGGCGGAAAGATAACCAACACCGGCTTGGTTGAAGTTCCTATGGGTACTACCCTCCGCGAGATAGTCGAGGAGATAGGCGGCGGCATCCCGAACGGCAAAAAGTTCAAGGCTGCGCAGACGGGCGGTCCTTCCGGCGGATGTATACCCGCAGACAAGATGGACGTTCAGATCGATTACGACAACTTGATCGCTATCGGCTCCATGATGGGCTCCGGCGGACTTATCGTTATGGACGAAGATAACTGTATGGTAGATATAGCTAAATTCTTCCTTGAATTTATAGTTGACGAGTCGTGCGGTAAATGTACGCCTTGCCGTATAGGTACTAAGCGCCTTTACGAAATGCTTACCAAGGTCACCAACGGCACCGCCGAACTCGAAGACCTCGATAAGATGGAAGAGCTTTGCCAATACATAAAAGACAACTCGCTTTGCGGCTTAGGTCAAACCGCACCGAACCCCGTGCTTTCTACGTTGAGGAATTTCAGAGATGAATATATTGCCCACGTAGTAGATAAGCGTTGCCCCGCAGGCGTGTGCAAAAACTTGCTTAAATACAACATTATGCCCGATAAGTGCCGCGGCTGTACCGCGTGCGCAAGAAAGTGCCCCGTCGGCGCTATCAGCGGCACCGTTAAAGAACCGCACGTTATCGATCAGTCTAAGTGCATAAAGTGCGGCGCATGTATTGCAACGTGTAAGTTCGGCGCAATTAATAAAGGTTAAGCGGAGGACAGGATAATATGATAAATCTTAAAATAAACAATATACCCGTTAGCGTAGAAGAAGGTACCACAATTCTTCAAGCCGCCAAAAAGGTTGGCATAAAGATTCCTACGCTTTGCTATATGAAGGATATAAACGCCATCGGCGCTTGCCGCGTGTGCGTAGTTGAAGTTAAGGGTGCAAGGTCGCTCGTTGCGGCTTGCGTTTACCCCGTTAACGAGGGGATGGAAGTATTTACGGATACTCCTAAGGTAAGGGCTTCGAGAAAGACCACTATCGAACTCATCCTTTCGGATCACAATAAAGAATGTCTTTCCTGCGACCGTAACACTCATTGTGAATTGCAGGAATTAGCTTTTGAATACGGCTGTAACGACAAGCGTTTCGTCGGAGCTCATCACGAGTGCGAGAAGGATACTTCTACTTCTTACCTCGTTCGTGATAACTCTAAATGCGTACTCTGCCGCAGATGCGTTGCAGTTTGCAGAAAGATACAGGAAGTTGGCGTTATAGGTCCCGAAAAGCGCGGCTTTAAAACTCAGATAGGTTGCGCGTTCGAAACCGATCTTGCAGGCAGCCCCTGCGTAGCTTGCGGCCAATGTATCAACGTTTGCCCCACGGGCGCTTTGCATGAAAAGGAAGAGATAGACATCGTTCGCGCGGCTATAGCCGATCCCGAAAAGATAGTTATTGCCGGTCCCGCACCTTCCGTGCGCGCAGGTTTGGGCGAAGAATTCGGATATCCTATGGGCACCAACGTAGAGGGCAAAATGGCAACTGCTTTGAAAATGCTCGGTTTCGACAAGGTGTTTGACGTAAACTTCACAGCTGACCTCACCATTATGGAAGAGGCTAACGAACTCGTTGAAAGAGTAAAGAACGGCGGTCCGTTGCCTATGTTTACGAGCTGCTCTCCGGGATGGGTAAGATATCTTGAATATTACTATCCGGAACTCATACCCAACGTTTCTACCTGCAAGAGCCCGCAGCAGATGTTCGGCGCTATAACCAAAACTTACTACGCCGAAAAGATGGGCATCGATCCTTCTAAATTATTCGTCGTTTCCATCATGCCTTGTACCGCTAAGAAGTTCGAAAAGACGAGAGATAATCAAAATGCTTCAGGCTACCCCGATATAGACGCCGTACTCACCACCCGTGAGCTCGCAAAGATGATCAAGCAAAACGGCATAATCTTCAACGAGTTGCCCGAAGGTAAGATGGACGATCCTCTGGGCGTATATACCGGCGCAGGCGTTATCTTCGGCGCTACCGGCGGCGTTATGGAGGCGGCATTGCGTACCGCTGTTGAAACCATAACCGGCGAACCCGCTCAAGACGTTGAATATAAGAAAGTTCGCGGAACCAAGGGCGTGAAAGAGGCTACTTACGAAGTAGGCGGAATGAAGATTAAAGTTGCGGTTGCATCCGGCATTTCAAACGCTAAAAAGGTTTGCGAGAAGGTTGCAAGTGGCAAGAGCGACTATACGTTTATCGAAATCATGTGCTGCCCCGGAGGTTGCGTAAACGGCGGCGGCCAGCCGATAATGTCAAGCGTTGTAAGAGAAAACGTAGATTACAAAGCTCTCCGCGCAAGCGTGCTTTATAAAGCCGACAAAAAGGCAGAACTCCGCAAGAGCCACGATAACCCCGTTATTAAAGAGGTTTACGACTCTTACCTCGGCGAACCCGGTAGCCACAAGGCGCACGAGATATTGCATACGTCTTACGTTACCAGAACGCGTTACGAAAAGTAATATTTTGTTTGTCAGGTAGCGTACTCTGTGCGGAATAACTTCCTTTCCGGTTGTTTTTTCGTTAAACGCAAATAAAAATGAAACGCCCGCCCTTTAATATGAAAAGGGGCGGGCGTTTGTAAAAGCAAAAGTCCCCGAAAACGCGTGTTTTCGGGGACTTTTTAAAAATCAAATCATTTTTTTCAAATCTTCAAGCGCGCTTTGCAAATCTGTTATCGCGCGTTTCTTTTTTTCGGATGAATAAAGATCGTAATTTGTTCGACAGACGAGGTAGTCTATAGAAACGCCAAAGAAGTCCGCAAGCTTTATCAGAGCATAACTATCGGGGTTAGATTTTCCCGTTTCGTAGTTGGAAATAGTCCTTTGATCAATTCCCGTAGCTTTAGCAAGGTCACTTTGTCGCAAATTTTGATTCTCTCTTAATGCTTTAATTCTATTGTTCATGATATTACCTTACTTAATTTTACCAAAAATATTTCATTTTAACCATATTTTTGGTAGAAATTATTTGACATACTAATTATAATCATATATAATATATATATACTAAAATTTTAGTAAACAATATTAATAAAAGGAGGAGAATTTTAGTATGATAGGTTTTTTAATTATTTTATTAGTAATTGGCATTGCTATTATGATCATTGTTCTTGGAAATAAAGCAATGTCTAAACACAAAAATGCGATGAAGCGTTGCGACAGTTGCGGAAAGCCGACATTGAATTACAAAGGCATCGTCAGTACATTTGGAGATGATGATTTTACAGGAGATACGGATTTCCGTGTGATAAAAGATCCTTCCGGAACAAAACATATAGATTTACCGGTCGATGTTCAGTGTCCGTATTGCGGAACAATAAACCATAAGACACTTTATATAGCTTTGGACGGTCGCAAGTCGCTCGAACAGGCGGTAAAAGAGCAATATGTATAATATGGAAAATATGTCTTTTAATGAGTACGTCAAGGATATTTTAAATGGGCTTGATGAACTTGTTCCGCTTTTTACTGAATTAAAAAACGCATTTGATTACTCAAACAGGGATGATGATAAATTAAATTATTTTAATATTTGTTTAAACGCCAGCGATGATTTCATTAAAATGAAGATAAAGGAAATGGCGGATGAAATAGACCCTGTGCTGGCAGCGGAATTTCCACGCGATCGTCAATATGCTTATGATAAGTTGGTTAATAAATACGGAAAAGAAAAAGCTGATTTTTATTTGGAAAAAGGTAGAGAGGTTATACAATCTCAAAGTACTGATGTATTAGAACAACTTTTCAATGAAGAATATAATCTGTACCAAATAAGCGCTGTTTGTAGTTTAGGATACAAAAATCGCGTCGATGCTTTATTAAAGTTTCACGAAATATTTGTGGAAATTATAGAAAATAAAATAGAAAGCGATAAACCGGAAGATAGATTGATAATTGCACATTGTTTTATCATTTTTGTACGCATTATTGATGAGTATATAAAATTACTCAATAATATCGGAAGTATCGAGACGTTTGAAAAAAAGAAAAATCTTACCGATCAAGTTGTTTTTCCGTATATAGACAGATTTACAAAGCAAAATATTGTTAAAACATCTAAATTTAAAGAAAAGCTCCCTTTACCTGATTACGTTCATCCTGCGGGCGATGGAGGCAGGCGAGGAAAGATGGCGTTTTTTGGCACGATAATGGGAATTGCCGGGTTTGTTTCGATTCCGGCGACTTATCTCGCTATCGCTGTAATAGTGTGTGCTTTGTCGGGCATAGATATAGCGGAAGTCTATGAAAATTGGCTTGGGATGTTTGGTTTAACAGGAAATTTTGAAAGTGCTTATGGGTTATTGTATGCGCTTGGTGGAATGATTGGAGGTATAATCGGCGGAATCAATATAGGGAAAGCCTCCGCAGAATCTGCGGCAAAAAAGAAATATAAAAAAGCTAACCGCGAAATCGTTCAAGAAAGAGAACGTTTGAAAGCAATAAATGATCAAATAGAAAAAGATAACAATGCTTTAATTAACGAGTTTCTAACAAAATTAAAAGAAGGAGTGGATACCGAATTTATTTATTTTCTTTTTGAAAGAAAAGATCAAATTCAAGAAAAGTTATATGATCTAAGATCAAAATGTGTAAGGTTATATGATTACCCGGAAATGAGTTTTATTCCATATAATTATAGAACAGATGAAGAGGCAATACAAACAATGATTGACTATTTCAATGATAAGCGTGCAGATAATATCAAAGAGGCTATTAATCTTTATATTTCAGAAAAGGAAACAAACGAGTATCGCCAACGCATGGAGTATATGCAAAAGCAAACGCTTGAAGAAGAACAACGCAAGACATATTACGAGCAACAGCAGGCAGAATCACAACTTCGTATGGAAACAGAAAGATCTGAGTATTATCAACGAATGGAACAGCGACAAGAGGAGTATTATCAGCGTATGAAGGAAGAACAAGAAGAGGCTTTGAGTAATATGAAAAAAGCAGAAGCTGCGAGAGCAGAGGAGATTGAAAAACTGCGTACGGATGTTCTGCGAAGCGAACAAGAATTGCGCAATACGCGCGAAGAGCTGTGGCGCGCAAATAACGAAACAGAAAAGATAAGAAAAGAAATAGAAGGGAAATAAGATTTTCTTATAGTGAATTGTAAAGTGCTAAACTTGTATAATTCAAATCGCATAAAAACGCCGCCTGCAAAGATTTTGCAGGCGGCGTTTCTGCCGTTTGTTTAGTTAAATATACAGTACGCAGCTTATACGGCAGAGGGTGGTGTCAAATAGAATGCGGTCAGTTAAAAATTATTCTTTCCGCAATAAAGTTATCAAGCTCGGCTATGGGCAGACGAATCTGTTCCATCGTGTCGCGGTCGCGCACGGTAACGGTGTTATCTTCCAAAGTGTCGAAATCTATCGTTATGCAGTAAGGCGTGCCTATTTCGTCCTGTCTGCGGTAGCGTTTGCCGATAGAGCCTGCCTCGTCGTAAGTTACCATAAACTTTTTGGAAAGTTGCGCGTACACTTCGTTTGCCTTTTCCGAAAGGTTCTTTTGCAGGGGAAGAATTGCCGCTTTATAAGCCGCAACGGCAGGGTGGAAGTGCATTACCACGCGCGTATCGCCGCCTTCGAGCTGTTCTTCGTCGTAAGCCTCCGAAAGGGTGGCGAGCATCAATCTGTCCGCACCGATAGAATATTCGATTACGTAAGGTATATACTTTTCGTTGGTGATGGGGTCGTTGTAAAGCATAGCTTTGCCCGAATATTCCTGATGGCGAGAGAGGTCGTAATCCGTGCGGTTGTGTATGCCGTTGAGTTCCGACCAGCCCATCGGGAACAAATATTGTATATCGCACGCCGCTTTTGCGTAGTGCGCGAGTTTATCGTGATCTTTAAACCTTAAATGTTCGGGCTTAAAGCCGAGAGAGATAAGAAAGTCAAACGCCTTTTTCTTGAATTGCTCGTAATACTCGGTATCCGTTCCTTCCTTGCAGAACCATTGATGCTCCATCTGTTCGAACTCGATAGTTCTGAAAATAAAGTTGCCGGGCGTTATCTCGTTTCTGAAAGCCTTACCTATCTGAGCTATACCGAACGGGACTTTTGCACGCGTCGTGCGCTGAACGTTCTGGAAGTTTACGAATTCGCCCTGCGCCGTTTCCGGACGGAGATATATGACGTTCTGGCTCTCCTCCGTAACTCCGCGCGACGTTTTAAACATAAGGTTGAACTGGCGAATAGGCGTCCAATTGAAGTTGCCGCAACGGGGGCAAGTAACGTGATTTTCCGCGATATAGGCCTCCATTTGCTCGTTAGTCATCAAATCCGGATTTACCGCGCCCTTAGAAAACGCCTCGATAAGGTTATCCGCACGGTGGCGGGATTTACACTCTTTGCAGTCCATTTGCGGATCCGAGAAGGAAGTGGTGTGGCCGCTTGCTTCCCACACGCGCGAGTTCATAAGTATAGCCGCGTCAACGCCGAAGGAATTGTGATTTTCCTGCACAAAACGCTTCCACCAAGCGCGTTTTAAATTATTTTTTATCTCAACGCCTACGGGGCCGTAGTCCCAGGTGTTGCCCATTCCGCCGTAAATTTCGCTGCCGGGAAAGATTATGCCCCTCGACTTGCAAAGATTTACTATTTTGTCCATAGTTACCGTGCTTTTTTCATCCATGATAGCTTATAACCTCTGTTTTTCATTCAAAGCTATTTTATAAAAAAAAACGGATAAAGTCAAGTAATTTGATTTGAAAAAATCAAACCTTATGTTACAATTTAATTACGAGGTATATAGGAGAGTTTTTATGAAAAAAATATAATCCACATAAGAAGCAGTGAGCTTTATTATTAGGATTAGGAGATATACTATGATAGAAGTTAAAATTTCTTACAAACAAGGTTGCGTGCTTTACTACGTTATGTATTGCGAAGAAGGCGTTTTTGAGGGCGGCGTCGATAACAAATTCCGCCTTTTCGTCGCGCCCGATTGCCCATACAAAGAGCTTATGTTGCGCGCACTCATAAACAAGTGCATGGATACGCCCTTTCAACACTTCACCACCGACGACGTTTGGGGAATGAAACTTGAAAGATTCGGTTTCCACGTGGAGACCGAAGACGGCAAAGAGGTTTACGCTGCCGCCGCGCAGGACTTAAAACTCCCCGGCGATTGCGGAGATCATTAATTTCGACGTTTAAACCGTGCCCGCACAATCTTTTGCAACGGAAATTTTTAAATGTCAACCATAATCATAAAAAATAGTTGACATTTATTTTATTTGCGTTTATAATTAAGGCATGAGTAAAACGGAAGTAACGAAAGAGAAGAAAAGTGTTGACGTTGGCAAAAGCGTGGCGTATATAGCTATATGCGTAGCGCTTATGGCGGTGTGCGCGTGGCTTACGGTGCCCATGCCGGCGCCCTTCGTGCAATTTACCATGCAAACGTTTGCGGTATTTTTCACGATACTGCTTTTAGGTGAGAAAAGGGCGACTATTGCCATTGCGGCGTACGTATTGCTCGGGCTTGCGGGCGTACCCGTGTTTTCGAAATTTACGGCAACCTCCGCGCTTTTGGGCAGCACGGGCGGATATATAGTAGGCTTTTTGTTTATTCCGCTGTTTTCGTTTCTAGCGGGGCTTTTGCCAATAAATAAAAAGGTTGCGCAAATAATAGGTCTTTCAGCCGGGCTTGTAGTGTGTTACGCGTTCGGAACGGCGTGGTTCGTTGTACTATATACGGTAAACAACGGCGGAATATCTTTTTGGCAGGCGCTTACGTTGTGCGTTATCCCGTATATTTTGCCTGACGCCTTAAAAATGGCGCTTGCGTTTTTTTTGGCGCCTAAGATAAAAAAGGCGGTAAAACTCGATTAAATTAAAGTTTTACAATGGGTACTCGCAAAAAATTTAATTTTTAAAATCTAAAAACAGTCGGGATCGAGTAATTCGATTTCGGCTGTTTTTAATCGTTTATTCACCGGATATACGTCGGCATAACTTACCGTGTTTTCGGCGGAACGAGTCGCTAAAAAATAAAAATTTTTGATTGACGAAAAAGGCTTAAAGGTATATAATAATATATACATTCGGTTTTTAACGGGAGTTTGTTAATGAAGATAATCATAGTAGGTTGCGGGAAAATCGGAAAGACTATAATTTCCAGTCTGCTTAAAGAGAATCACGACGTGCTTGCAATGGATATCAATCCTGCAGTTGTCGAGGAAGTGACCAACGTTTACGACGTAATGGGCATTTGCGGCAACGGTACCGAATACGAAACGCTTAAAGAAGCGGGTGTGGATAAGGCGGATATATTCGTGGCGGCAACTAATTCGGACGAAGTGAATATGTTGAGCTGCTACGTGGCGCATTGTATGCATGCAAAACATACCATAGCCCGCATACGAAACAGCGGAAACAATAGCGTCATAGGGCTTGCGTTTATGAAAAAACAGCTTTCGCTTTCCCTTTCCATAAATCCGGAATTGCAGGCTGCAAAGGCAATTTACAACATAATTAAGCTCCCTTCGGCAACCAAGGTCGAAATGTTCAGCAGTAACCGTTTTGAGATGATAGAGCTTGTTTTAAAAGAAGAATCTCATCTCGACGGCATGACCTTGATCGACTTAAGAAAGAACATAAAACAAAACTTTTTGGTTTGCGCCGTCAGCCGCGATGGAAAAGTATATATTCCTCAGGGCAATTTTAAACTTAAAAACGGGGACAAGATAGGTATTATCGCCTCCGGTAAGGATGCGCCCAAGTTGCTCAAAGCGTTCGGCGTACAGCATAAGCCCGTGCACAACGTTATTATAATAGGTGCGGGCAAAACTTCGACCTACCTTGCGGAAATGCTGGTAGAGGACAAGATAGGCGTAAACGTAATAGAGATAGACGAAAAGCGTTGTACGGAAATGTGCGAAAAAGTTCCTTCGGCAACGGTCATTCACGGCAACGGCATGAGTCAGGACGTGCTTTTGGAAGAAGGCGTGGAAACGGTGGACGCGTTCGTTGCGCTTACCGGTCGGGACGAAGAAAATATACTTATATCCTTCTACGCCATGTCGCAAAAGAACCCGAAGGTAATATGCAAAGTAAACGGAGAAGAACTTTCGGATATTGCCGAAGATTTAGGGCTTGAATGTATAATTTCACCCAAAAAGATAATTGCCGATATAATCGTGCAATATGCTCGCGCGCTTAAAAATTCCGAGGGAAGCAAGGTAGAAATGCTTTACAGCTTGCTTAACGGTCAGATAGAGGCTTTGGAATTTAACGTTTTGCCGGATTTCGAATTTTGCAACATACCCCTTAAAAGGCTAAAATTCAAAGATAACGTATTGCTTGCCGGCATAGTGCGCGGCACCGAAACGATAATTCCGAACGGCGAAGACAGCATTATTGCAGGCGACAGGGTGATAATAATTGCCGTCGGTAAAACGATATACACGCTTGGCGACGCCATTAAGGAGACTGCCAAATGAACCACAAAATGATCATACACACCATCGGGCAAGTCCTTTTGGTCGAGGCGGCGTTGTTGCTCTTGCCGGTGTTCGTATCGCTGTTATACGCAGAGTGGTGGGGAGCGGGTTCGCTGCTTATATCGGCGGCTATTTCGCTCGTTTGCGGGGCGGTGCTCACCCTTTTAACAAAAAAAAGAAAACACTCTATTTACGCCAAAGAAGGGCTGATAATCGTTTCGCTCGCCTGGATTGCCGTCTCGTTAGTAGGGGCGTTGCCGTTTGTTATAAGCGGGGCGATTCCCTCGTATATAAACGCGCTGTTTGAAACGGTAAGCGGCTTTACCACTACCGGTGCTACCATACTCTTGGACAATCAGATAGAGAGCATGGGGCACGGATTACTGTTTTGGCGAAGCTTTACCCATTGGATAGGGGGTATGGGCGTACTCGTTTTCGTTATGGCGATAATTTCGCGCACGCCGGACAGAACTATGAACATTCTCCGCGCGGAGATGCCCGGACCGATAGTCGATAAACTTGTTCCACGCGCAAAAGATACCGCTAAAATTCTTTATTTTATTTATATAGGGCTTACGCTCTTGCTTATAATTTTGTTGCTTGCAGGCGGTATGCCTCTGTTCGACAGCGTCGTTTACGCCATGGGCACGGCAGGTACGGGCGGCTTTGGCATAAAAGCTGATAGCTTGGCAAGTTATAACCACTATCTGCAGTGGGTGATAACCATGTTTATGCTGCTTTTCGGCGTAAACTTCAACATTTATTATCTCATACTGATACGCAAATTCAATCAGGCTTTCAAAAGTCACGAATTCTGGACGTATGTTTGCATCTTCTTAGTTGCGGCAACGCTCGTTACGGTCAGCATTTACCCCATATATAAAAACGTCGGTGAAGCAATAAGGCTTTCGTGTTTTCAGGTTTCGTCGCTGCTCACCACTACGGGATATTCGGTGGCGGATTTCACCGCTTGGGATGCCCAGCTCGCCAAAACTCTGCTAATAATTTGCATGTTCATAGGCGGGTGTGCGGGTTCTACGGCAGGCGGCTTTAAAGTATCAAGGTTGGTAATACTGTTTAAAAAAGTCTGCAACGACCTTAAAAAAGTCCTTCATCCTCGTGCGACTTCCGTGGTAAAGTTTGAAGGGAAAGTGGTTGACGACACGGTGCTCAGCAGCCTTGCCACCTATGCGGCAGTGTATATTATGTCGTTCATTACAATACTTATATTACTGTCTTTAGAGGCGAATTTCAGCTTTGAGGCAAACTTTACGGCGGCGGCGTCTTGCTTTAACAACATCGGTCCTATTTACGACGTTGCAAGCGGCACGTTTACCGATTATTCCGCCCTTTCAAAGATAGTTCTTATCTTTGCGATGCTGCTGGGAAGGTTGGAGATATATCCGTTACTTCTCACTGCAAATCCTTACACCTGGATAAAGAAATAGCCTGTTTTTAGATACTTGGCTAATTGGTTTATAAATATAATTTTAAAGGAGAAAAAAAATGTTTGAATTCGAAAAAATCTGTCATGACGTAGAAAAAATGGACCCCATTACTTATTCGGCCTTAGTTGCCGAAAAGAGTAAGGACGTAATTGCCGGCCTCGTTGATATTACCGAGGGCGGTTTATCCGGTATAGCTATTTACACCGGTTTGGTATTCGGTGCGATAGTAAGTGACGGAAAAATTTCCGAAGAGGAATTTTTGCTTATCGAACCTCTGCTTTCACTCTCGCTTGGCGAAAGAGTTACTTACGACGACGCTAAGGCGATGATGAAGTATTATAAAAAGGATTCCAAAGAGTACAAAAAATTCGTTGACGCGGCAGTTGATCTGTTCGGCGAAATTTCCGAAGATTTAAAGGCGGATATCGTTACCGTATGCATGCTCATCTGCGGAATCGACGGAAAGATTTCTCACAAAGAAAAAGTTTGGCTTAAACAGCTTATTAAATAAGAGGAATATTTTTGCGGCTTAATTTGTAGTATTTGAGGGTGTCTAATAAAAATTTTTAGTGAGAACGGAATGTTTAAGAAACTTAAAAAAATTTAATTCTTCAATGACCACGGCTGAAAAAAATAGTGTTTTACGTGGTTTACGCCTCTTTGATAGCGTCGCTGATATTCGTAATAGTAAAGTTGATAATCTCCCCAATACAAGGCGATGATTACGAAAGGGTAAAATCCGACTATCTATTGACTTTACTTCAATGCATTGCGGCGCTTTTGGTGATGCACATACCTATTATTTTAGAGGTAAGGTTTCAGCTCGACGTACCTTCCGGCATGACTATTTTGTTTATAGTTTTCCTTTATGCCGCCGTGTATTTGGGCGAATTCAGAAGTTTTTACTATAAGTTTGCACATTGGGATACGATTCTGCACGCCATAAGCGGCTTTATGGCGGGCGCGGCGAGTTTTTCTTTGATAAGTTATCTCGCCAATTCCGAAATTATAAAACTAAGGCCTTCGCTGGTAGCTGTGTTTGCCTTTTGTTTTGCCGTAACTATAGGTGCCCTGTGGGAGATTTACGAGTTCGCTTGGGATAGCTTAGCCAACCTGAATATGCAAAAATACGCCGATGAATTAGGCAATGTTTATTCGGGCAGGGTTGCGCTTGCAGACACGATGTTGGATATAATAGTCGACACCATCGGCGCCGCCGTAATTTCCATAATCGGCTATATTTCCATCAAATTCGATAAAAGATGGATAGAAAAACTTATAGTAAAGAAACAAAGCAGTAAAGTTCCCGACGTCTCTACCGACCTTGTGGCGACAGAGGGGACGCCCGTTGAAATTTCTGCCGAAGCAGCAGTTTCCGCCGAAACGCCTTCTGAAGAATCGTCGTTTTTAGGGGAAAATACCCCTGCAGAAACTAATTCCGTCGAAGAAGAATCTTCGGCAGAAAAACTATCTTAAAAAGCTTAAAAAGTAGAGTTAATGCGCGTTTTACGGGGCTAATGCTTATTTAAAAAATTGTGGGGCTGTTGCGAGTTGAGATTAATCAACTCGCAACAGCCCATTTTAATCGTTTTAGATAAAAAGCAATTCGTTGCAATTTGCCTTGTCTTGAAATGGCTCCCAAAAAGTTTTGCAAAGCAAAAGTTTTTGAAAAAAGAACCCGCGAGGAAATTTTTGATAAAAATATACGCGCGGTAAGGAGAAGTTTGCCTCGTAGCAGGGCGGCGAGAGCCATTAGCCGCCCGCAAATATGGCAACACTTCGACGTGGAGCCGACGTAAAAGCAAAGAGGTTACCTAAAGTAACCTCTTGCATAAATCGTCGTGCTCCGACGTGGTGGAGATAAGGGGATTCGAACCCCTGGCCTATGCGTTGCGAACGCATCGCTCTACCAACTGAGCCATACCCCCATTCGCATTACTATTGTATAACTTTTTTTAAATTTTTTCAACTTTTTTAACGGCGTTTTGAAAAAAATTTTTTTATTTTGCCAAATTCATAATTTTGCAATTTACAATTGTAAAAGTTTTGCCCCGCCGGAGTGCGGCGGGGCAATTAAAAAGTATTTTATTGGTTTTTATGCATTCTGCTTGCCCAACAAAACAAGTACGCCGTCGATTATCAACGAGATGCCTATTATTATAAACAACCAGTCGCTTGCCCAGGTGCCTATAACAAGCAGAACACCCACGACAATGGTTAATATGCTCATTATCATCGGGAAAATCAACTTCGGCCCTTGTATCAAAGACAAAACTCCGTTTGCAGCTATCAAAACGCCAAAAATGATGAGCGCTACCGTTGAAATATTAGCCGCGCCAATTATAAGAATAATTGCGCCGATAGCAATTTCAAACACACCGCCTACTGTGTTGTGGCCAAAGATAAGGTCAAGTATGCCTTGCACGATAAAGACTATGCCGGCAATCCAGATAATGTAATCCAAAGCCGTTTTTTTGTTGATGATGAACAAAATGCCTATAACGATGTAAGCCACTGCCGTGAGCACCGCAAGCAAAATATTTCTTGATTTTTTATCAGCCATAATTTACCTCCTTTAAGCAAAAAAACCGCCTTTTTATTACAAAAGACGCAATTCTTGCAAATTCTTTATACATTATATCACAACGCAAAATTCAAGTCAACTATATTCTCAATTTTTTATAGACCTTGTCGTTTTGCATTATTTTACCTGCACCGAGCACCGAGACGAATTCCGGATCTTCCGTAACGTTTACCGCAAGCGAAAACTCGTTATAAAAATATTCTTCAAGCCCCACGATGCGTGAAAGCCCGCCCCCAAGATATATGCCCGTATTCCTTATTTCGGCAGATACTTCCGGCGGAAGCTTGGCGAGTAACATTGAAGATATTTCGTAAATTTTATTCACGAAGTATCGAATGGGCTCGTAAACGTCTGCCGCGGTGATCCTTACGGAACGCGGCGCCCCGCTGCTTATATCCATTCCGCTTATGACCATGGGCATGGTGTCGCCGGGCAATAAGCTGCCTATTTCGCACTTTATCTGCTCTGCGGTCTGGCTGCCGATGCGTAAACTCTTGCGGTCTTCGATGCTGTCTATTATCATTCCGTCAATAAGATTTCCGCCCAAGTTCGCCGAAACGCCGGCAATCACCCCGTCGAGCGAAACCGCTGCTATATTAGTTACTCCCCCGCCCATATCGATTATAAAACACGGGGCGGACTCGGATATCGGCGCGCCTGCGCCGACTGCCGCAGCTATGGGCGATTCTATAAAATTAACGTTGTTTATACCGCATGCAGAAAAAAGTTCTTTAAACCGCGATATAGCGGCTTTTTCTGTGCCGCAGGGCACGGTGGCGCACACTTCTACACGCGTAAATCGGTTAACTTCTATTTTAGAAAGAAACTTTTCAAGCATTATTTTTGCGGCAGAAAGATCGCGTATCTCGCCTTCCGAAACGGGCGATATAACCGTTGTGGAGATTGCGGATTTTCCGAGCATACGCTTTGCGTCAAGCCCGATTTCGTAAGAGGTTTTCTTTCCTCCTCCCGAAACCGAAACGAGCGACGGCTCGCACAGAATAACGCCCGCGCCAACTTGAAACACGGAAGTCTTGGTCGTTCCTATATCTATCGCAAGCTTTAAGCTACTCATTTGCTATCTCCTTAAAAATCTCGGTAAGGTCCTCAACAGGCAGACCTATTACGTTACTCAAGCTGCCGTCCACTTTTGCCACTATAGGGAACCCGTCCTGCACGCCGTAACTGCCGGCTTTATCCATTGGCAGGCCGGTGGCGACGTATTCCTCTATCATCTCGTTCGAAAGGTCGTTGAAATACACTTTGGATTCCGCGTGCCCCACCTTGCGTTTTTCGTGATTTTCGCCATAAATAACGCAATAGCCCGTAATTACCATGTGGCATTTGCCGGATAGCCTTTTTAAAGTTTTTACGGCACACTCACGCGAGGATGGCTTGCCTATAATTTCGCCTTCGAATACCACCACCGTATCCGCGCCTAACACCGTGCCGGGCACGTTAGCCGCAACGCTGCTCGCTTTAAGTTCCGCAAGGCGCTCGACGTAAATATGCGGCGGAAGGGATCTGTCGGCAATTTCTTCCGCATCTGAAGGAATGACCGTAAAATCCACGCCGGTTTGTTTGATAAGTTCTCGCCGCCGAGGCGACGCACTTGCCAAAATGACTTTCATTAATATTAATTATACAAAATAAGGCCGATTTTGTAAAGCGATTTGTCAAAACTGTGCAAATTTAAAATAGAATTTTGTCAAAAACGTTTGATTTACGAGGTTTTTTATGTTAAAATCTAATTATGAAAAACTCGTGGCTAAATGAAAAAACCTTAGTTATAACCGGTGCTTCGTCGGGACTCGGTAAAGAGCTTACCAAAATGCTGATAACCAATAACGGATGCAGGGTAATAGGAATAGGAAGAAGTAAAGATAAATTCGACGCTTTTAAGAAAGAACTTGGCCCGCTTGAGGAAATGCTCACCGTGGAGCTGTTTGACGTTACGGATATTTCCCGCTGGGAAGAATTTGCCTTGAAATACACGCAGATAGACGGGCTTATCAACTGCGCCGGAATCCTGCCGCCGTTCAAGCGCGCGACGGATACCCCGATTGAGCTGACCAAGACAGTTCTCGAGGCGGACTACCTCGCCTGCGTCTATTCGATTAATGCCCTTTTTCGCGCGTTATCGGCATCAAAAGCCCCTATGATAGTAAACGTTTCAAGCTCTGCAGCGCTACTTACGATCGCCGGCACTTCTGCATATTCCGCGGCGAAAAGCGCGCTTAAAAGTTACACCGAGGCGCTCGCCGTTGAGCTGAAAGGCAAATTTTACGTTTCACTCGTTATGCCGGGGTTTGCAAAAACAGATATATTCAGATCTCAAAAGGCGGGAGCGGCAAATAACAAGCTAGTTGATTCTTTCAGCATGCCGGCCGAAAAAATGGCAAAAAAGATATATCGCGGGCTATTAAAGCAACGCAAGAGGATGGTCTTGGGCAAAGACGCGCATTTGATGGATTTATATTACAGGCTGTTTCCCAAATCGGCGCCCGCCGGCACTTCGGCAGTAATAAAAAGCGCTAAAACGGATTTATTTTCGGACGTATTCGAAAAGTAAACTACATGTAAATGCCCGCGACAAAACGCCGCGGGCAAGTTTTTATAATTCCGGTTCTTGATAGCTATAACTGTCACAACAGGTGCAATCCGTACAGTCCGTGGTTATTTTTACCTGCGAGAGAGAGCAGTTTTTGCCCGCGCAATTATGCTTGCAGGTGCTTACGTCGCACCTGATGTTTTCGTTTGCAAACGGCATTTTATTCACCTCCTTTTTATTAAATGTGTGCAAAAACAGCGATTATATAATTGACTTTTTGCTTTGATTATAATATAATATTTCTTACAAGGATACGTATATCGTAAAGTTATTTGTTTTCGGAGGTGCTATATGAAGGTAATTCTTCTTGCAGACGTTAAGGGAACGGGCAAAAAGGGCGATATTAAAGAAGTGAGCGACGGCTACGCCAGAAATTTTCTTTTTAAGAAAAATCTCGCCAAAGAAGCCGATTCCGTAAGCGTAAACAATCTGAAAATGCAAAACGAGGCGGCGGCTTTCCACAAGCAGGAAGAGATAAACCGCAATACCGAGCTCGCAAAACAAATGAACCTTGCCGAGGTTACCGTTAAGGTAAAATGCGGTGAAAAGGGCAGAATTTTCGGCTCCGTTACTTCGCAGGAAATTGCCGACGGGTTGGCTGCCATAGGTTACGAGATCGACAAAAAGAAAATAATCGTTAAAGACCCAATCAAAAATTTGGGTATTTACAGGGTAGACGTTAAGCTTATGCCAAACATAAGCACAAAGATCGTAGTTAAGGTAGAAGCGCTTTGATCTTCCTTTATTAAGTTTTTTACAACACTCAGCCGCGCCGTTTATAACGGCGCAACTTTTATGTTTTGACCTTGCGAGGGTAATATGGACGAAGAAAGATCGGCCGAAGAATTAAAAAAGAAAAGTGAATATTCCGGTCCGAACGATTTTCCCGTTGCAGAGGACGTCTCAGCGTTACAGCCGGAGGAAAACGTGGTTTCGGCAGACCAGAAAGCCCCTTCGGAAGAAGAGGTTTCTTTGCCTGTTTCCGCGCTGGATCTTGACGATGAGATAAATCATAAACATACCAACAACGCAAAAAAGAGCAGAAAGAAAACTTGGTCGTTTTTGCTGTTCATAGCGGCAAACGTTATAGTCATAGCCATCACCGCAATGTTCGAGTTTGGTGGAAACAAAGCTAACGACGGAAGCAAGCTTTCGGACATAGCGGCGTCGATATCAAAAAACTGGTACTATCTTCTCGGCGCATTCGGCTGTTTTTTGGGTATTTATTTCTTTCAGGTACTTAAGGTAACGAGAATGTTACGCGTAACCACCGGCAAAAGCCACGTGCGCGCAACGATAAACAGCGTCATTCTCGGCAAGTATTACGACAACATAACTCCGCTTGCAATAGGCGGGCAACCTTTTCAGGCGTATTACCTTTCACAAAACGACGTGCCCGTTGGCGTAGCAACCGCCGCGCCAATAGCGCAGTTGTTTTTAGGTACGCTCGGCTTTATAACGATAGCTATAGCCGCGTTTATATTTTACAGCGGAGAGGCAATATCTCCCGTAATACGCGTGTGCGCCTACATCGGTTTGGGCATAAATTCCCTCACTCCTATAGCAATAGTATTCCTTTCCGTTTTGCCTAATCTGACGACGAGTATAGTTTCGTTCTTTATAAAGATTTTTGCAAAGCTGCACATAGTTAAAGACGCCGCCGTAACTACAAAAAAGGCGATAGGTACCATAAACGATTATCGCACTAGTTTGGGTTTCATGTCCCGCTCTAAAAGTACGATAATCATCGGATATCTGCTATCTATACTTGAAAAAATATCGGAAATGTCTATAACATTTTTCGTTATAATGGCATGCTTTAACGGACAGGGGAATTATTTGCAGATTACCGCATTGACGATTTTCATCTACGCGGCAACGAGCTTTATACCTACACCGGGCACGGCAGGCGCGGCAGAAGGCTCGTTCTATATCGTATTCGGCAGCTTTTGGCCGATGTTCATTTGGAGACTCTTCTCGTACTACTCGTATCTGCTATTCGGCTTGATATTCATTATCGCGAACGGTGCTCGCCGTGCGGCGGCGCGCAAAAAAGAAGGGCAACAAACTAACAATGTGCCCTAAAACGCGCGTTATTCAACATTTTTTAAATAAACTTAAAGAGTTTTAAGCTCGTAAAAGACAAGAAAAGCTTGCCCGTGCGGCAGCTTTTTTTCGTTTACTTCAAAGGCGTAGCTCCACTCGGTATAGATTGACGAACCCTCTGCAAGCTCGTCTCTGAAGGATCTGCGCAAGACGGAAGCGCAGTTTACAAGCTCGGCAGTTCGCTCGCTTGTAAGCGCGTTTGTATTAGTAAGTTCCATCAATTTGTCAGACGCAAAGTCGTATTTAAGCGTACCGTCCGTATGGCCGGAATCGACGAGGTTCCACAAGTCGCCGCGAACGCATTCTATTTCCGCTGCGGTTTGCGAAACGATGAGCGTTCCGCTCAATTCTGCCACGAAAAACGGGTAATAAATCACCAATCCGCCCGCGCCGAGTTTAGAGTAAAGGTTTTCGGCAAATTTCTGCGCGGCGATTGCCTCCGCGCCGATCAATCTTGGGAGTTCAAAATCCTTGCCGCGCATAACGGCGCACCGCACGGTCCACAGATGGTCATTTGAAAATTTTATGCCCGGTTGAAAGGCTTTCCACTCTACCGTGGGCAGATTAATTGAATTTAATTTAAAAAACCCGTCAAGCTTATTCATGAATATATTATAACACAACCCGCAAATTTTAGCCATAAATTTTTGTAAAACGCAAAAATTTGCTTTTGCCTTTAAAAATCTCTTTACAAATATTATAAATAATGTTAAAATATAATTGCTTTGGGGGTGTAGCTCAACTGGTAGAGCGCTTGAATGGCATTCAAGAGGTAAGGGGTTCGACCCCCCTCATCTCCACCACTTTCGGCAGCCTGTTTCATATCAGGCAATAAAAAAAGAAGTTTGACCACTTCTTTTTTTATTGCCATCAATTTATGGCTGCCTTCGGTCGATTCAATGTGCGGATAACGAAATAATGTAGCACTCCATTTCATTCCGTTTACCTCGCTTTGCGAGGACGACCCCCCTCATCTCCACCACGTCGGAGCACGACGATTTATGCAAGAGGTTACTTTAGGTAACCTCTTTGCTTTTACGTCGGCTCCTCCTTTATCCCGCGGATATTTTCTTTGAAAATCTCCGCGGGAGCCCTTTTTTTGCACGACGAATTATGCAAGAGGTTACTTTAAGTAGCCTTTTTGCTTTAACGCTTGCCGCTCCTTTATCCCGTGGATATTTTACTTTGTAAAATCTCCGCGGGAGCCCTTTTTTTAGCAAAGCGAATTATGCAAGAGGTTACTTTAAGTAGCCTTTTTGCTTTGACGCTTGCCGCTCCACGTCGAAGTGTTGCCATATTTGCGGGCGGCTAATGGTTCTCGCCGCCCTGCTACAAGGCAAACTTCTCCTTTCCGCTCGGATATTTTTCTGAAAAATCTCCTCGCGGGTGTTTTTTAAAAACTTTTGATAGGAAAAACTTTTTGGGAGCCCTTTTTTTATGCACGACAATTTATGCAAGAGGTTACTTTAGGTAACCTCTTTGCTTTTACGTCGGCTCCAC
>CAJOMS010000002.1 GCA_905235795.1 uncultured Clostridia bacterium
GTTAGCGTCGCTTATACCGTAATCAACCACTTTGCCAAACGTAGCGCAGGTGATTTTCGGGCCTTCGCCTTCCGCAGAAACTATCGCTCCGCCCGCACCCGTTACGGTCCATTGCGCCTGAGGCGGTCTGATTGCCCCGAATTCGAGCGGATACCTATACTGCCTCTCAGCCGTAGCAAAATGACTGCCGGTCGCAACGACAACGTTTTTCATATATCCGCCGTCAGCAAGGGCAGCGGCAAGAGCCAACCCTTCCGTGTAGGTAGAGCAGGCGTTGTAAACGCCTATATAAGGTATATTAAAATCTCTCGCTGCAAAACTTGCCGATACTATCTGATTGAGCAGATCTCCGGAAATTATTGCGTCGATATCGGATTTTTTATAACCGTTTTCGGCTATAACGTTTTCTATCGCGGTAGAAAGCATTTTACACTCCGCCTTCTCGAACGTCTTTTCTCCGAAATAGTCGTTCTGAATTTTTAAGTCGATATATTTTCCGATAGGGCCCTCACTCTCTTTCGGTCCGGCTGCGGCATACGTTGCCGCCAAGACCGGCCTGTTTTTAAAATGTATTGTCGCTTTACCCATTTTTCACCTTGAATTCACTATTATGTCACACATAATTTATATTAAAATCACTTATATTACCTATGATTTTATAACAATCCCACAAAATAATATATAAGTCCTACCGCCACGGAGGAAACAACGCCGAAAACTATAATCGGGCCGGCAATTACGAACATTTTTGCGGCTAGACCGTAAATAAATCCCTCGCTTTTAAACTCCATGGCAGGCGCTACGACCGAGTTTGCAAAGCCTGTTATCGGGACGATGGATCCCCCGCCGGCATACTTACCTATCCTGTCATACACGCCAACGCCCGTTAAAAGCGCGCTTAAAAAAATGAGTATCATAGATACGCTGCCGGCAAGTTCGTCTCCGTCAAGCCCAAACAGAAATTGGAGCATATACCTCAAAAATTGCCCGATAACGCAAATCCCTCCGCCGACGAAAAAAGCGTCGACCAGACTTCTTATTTCGTTGGTCTTGGGCGAAATTTCCGAGACGAATTCGACGTACGCCTTATTTACCGAAACGTTCTTTTTATCTGCCATTATAAACCTCCGTTTCCTTCCTTCTTATTTCCTTTTCGTCCGCATTGTTTATTAACGGATCGTTCCTTAAAATTTTTATTTGCATTTTTTGCCTCATAAACAAATATGGGCAAATAAAAAAAATTTAAAACAAAGGAGCGAAATTTTCGCTCCTTTCACATAAAACTTTTTAATTTTTCGATTATTTTATTTTCAAGTCTTGAAACCTGCACCTGCGAAACGCCCAATTCCGCAGCTATTTCGCTCTGCGTTTTGTCTCTGAAATATCGCAAAATAATAATTTTTTTATCTCTTTCGGGCAACTTTTCGATAAAACTTTTAAGCATAATTTTATCTATCAGCTCGTCCTGATCGTCGTTTGAGGCAAGTCTGTCCATAAGTTCGAAGCTACCTTCGTCCTCGTCGTCCTCACTGCTGTTTAACGAGAGCGGGTATTTGGAAGAATCCATCGCAAATATCACGTCTTCCTTTTCGACGTTGAAATGAGAAGCAATTTCCTCTATCGACGGCGAACAACTGTTTTTTACGCGATATTCTTCCGTGTAATTTTTTATTTTTAAGGCAAGCGTTTTTATCGCGCGGGAAACCTTTATTGCCCCGTCGTCGCGCATATACCTCTTGATCTCGCCAATTATCATAGGAACGGCATAGGTTGAAAACATAACGTCGTAATTCTCGTCAAAATTTTTCACAGCTTTTAAAAAGCCCATACAACCGAGCTGATACAAATCGTCGTATTCAACGCCCTTTCCTATAAATCTTTTTACAATACTTTTAATTAAATTAGTATTATTGACAAGAAGAATTTCTTTAGCTTGTTCGTCGCCGTTTTTTGCTTTACGAATATATTCTAAAGTCTGTTCGGGTTTAAGCATCGTTCCCCCAAGAATTACCGATTTCTTCGGCATCGATACCCGCATTGAAAAATTTAATCATCTCCACCACGGTACCTTCGCCCGGTTTGGAAAGAACTTTAACGTCGTCCATAAACGCCTTCATAACGGTAAAACCCATACCGGAACGCTCTTCCTCCGGGCGCGTGGTAAAAAACGGTTCTACGGCCTTTGCAACGTCTTCAATGCCCTTTCCCGAATCGGTTATTTTAATATGTATGCGATTGCCCGACGTTTCCGCCTCAACGCTAACGATGCCGACGCCTTTAGGATACGCGTGGACTATACAATTTGTTACCGCCTCGGAAACGGCCGTCTTTACGTCGTTCAACTCGGATATAGTAGGGTTAAGAGGCAGACAAAATGCCTGAATGCAGCTTCTCGCAAAAGGTTCGTTTTCCGAAATACTTGTGAATTTCAGCGACATATTATTGGTTTTTTCGTTCATTTTTATATCCTTATTCATTATTAACATCCCTTATGATACCTTAGGCATAATTTCGTAAATTCCGCTCAATTCCAAAACTTTTTCGATACTTACGGGCGGACTTTCGATGAAACATTGAATTGAAAACTTTTTCAATCTTTTATATCTACCGATCAAAAACCCCAGCCCCGTGCTATCCATAAAAGTAAGATTTTCAAGATTGAATATTACGAATTTGCATTGAAGATATTGATCCAACATATTATCCAGCAAGTTGCGCATAGATCTGGAAGAATACTCGTCGAGTTCACCATATAAATACACGTACAACTTACCTGAAACATTTTTAAACTTGATCTCCATTTTTTCTCCTTCCGGCAAGCTTTTTGTAAGCGTATTTAATTGTAGCAAAGCAGCATTTAAAAATTATGTAAAGAAAAAAAGAAGAAGGTCGAAAATTATCGAAAACGCCTGACTAGCTAACTTTTGGACCTGCAAAAAAAATTTCAAAAAAAATTTAGAAAAAGTGATAAAAAACAGTTGCATTATTTCGCAAATTCTGTTATATTATATAAGCATTGTGATTGCAATCCGAACGCAACGTTCTAAATGCAACGGGGTGTAGCGCAGTTTGGTAGCGCACGTGGTTTGGGACCATGGGGCCGGGAGTTCGAGTCTCTTCACCCCGACCACAAATGCTATCTTATTCGGGCCTTTAGCTCAGTTGGTCAGAGCGGTCGGCTCATAACCGATTGGTCCGCGGTTCGAGTCCGTGAAGGCCCACCATTAATATTTTGGCCTGGTAGTTCAGCTGGTTAGAACGCTAGCCTGTCACGCTAGAGGTCGAGGGTTCGAGCCCCTTCCAGGTCGCCACTTTCACCCCTCTATCACGGGGGTGTAGATGCCTCGGTAGCTCAGTCGGTAGAGCAGGGGACTGAAAATCCCCGTGTCGGTGGTTCGATTCCGCCCCGAGGCACCATCTTTATACCCGATACATTACGCTGGCGTAGCTCAATAGGCAGAGCAGCTGATTTGTAATCAGCAGGTTGAGGGTTCGATTCCATTCGCCAGCTCCACAATACGGGCAGGTTCCCGAGCGGCCAAAGGGAGCAGACTGTAAATCTGCCGTCACTGACTTCGGTGGTCCGAATCCACCCCTGCCCACCATGAAAGAAACCTGATTTGTCTACCAAATCAGGTTTCTTTTAATGATATCCGTTCCTCATCGGAACGGGTGATATATCTCCGGTATGATATCGCACTCCGTGCGATGATATACGCTTCGCGTATGAAGGAACGGATATTATATCATATTGTGACGAAGGAGCAATATATCATGCTGCGCGTCAGCACGGTATATCATATCGCCGCAAGGCGATATATCATTAACATTTATTCTGTTATTCGCTATAATGCGAATAGAGATCTTTCGGGGGAAAAAGTAAATGCCGGATAACAAACTGCTAGATCTTTCTGTTGAGTTTGCGATTTCTGTAGTAAATCTTGCAGACAACATCAAGACGCCGAAAAGTTCATATTTGATCGATCAATTTGCACGCGCGGGAACATCTGTCGGCGCTAATATTCACGAAGCCCAATATGCACACAGTAAAGCGGATTTTATCGCTAAACTCGAAATTGCCCTAAAAGAATCAAATGAAACAAGTTATTGGCTGAAGTTGATGTTTGAAACCGGAAGGATTGATGAAGAACAGTATAAAAACACCGAGAGATTATGCGGCAATATTCGCAGACTTCTGATCGCCTCATGTTCTACTGCGAAAGGAATCGATAAAAATGGTCAATAATGTTTCAGCCCATTACGACTCATTGATCGATGAAAACAACGATTCTGTTTTTGATCCCGAACCGTTAAAGATATACATGGAACGTTGGGATGGCGCCGCTTTTATTGATTTGTTAGACTTAAGTGTTAGCAAATCGGTGCTTGAGATAGGCGTTGGTACGGGCAGATTGGCAATACGTACCGCTCCTCTTTGCAGAACATTTACAGGAATTGATATATCAGGAAAAACTGTTGAAAAAGCAAAACAAAACTTAAAGAGATTCAACAACGTTACATTGATTCACGGTGATTTCAACACGTTTGATTTTTCCGAAAAATTTGATGTGATCTATTCCTCGTTAACTTTTATGCATTTTAATAACAAAGCCGATACGATCGCAAAGATCTATTCGTTGCTTGCTTCAAACGGAGCCTTTGTTTTATCAATCGATAAAAGCAAGAATAAGTATATTGAATGTAACGGAAGAACTGTTGAGATATATCCGGATGATCCGGAAACAACAAAAACGCACTTGCACAATGCGGAATTTATTGTTGAAAGCGTGATAGAAACGGAAGCCGCTTATTTGTTTTCGGCAAAGAAATGATTCTGTGGTGTACTTTTAGGCGCTTTTAGCTTGGATTTGTACCTTTTAGGCGCTCTTATACAACAAAAGTGTTTACTTGCTAAAGTAGGCACTTTTGTTATTTTATCGGGTTTTTCTTTAAAACCTCCCCGTTCTCTCGATTTTACGGTTTACAAACGCAAAAAAAGCCGCCGAAACAAAAATGTTCCCGCGACCAATATAACTGCGCGCATTACTGATTTTAAAAGCGAATTCCTTAAAAGTAAAATATATCTTCAAACTTTTTATCCAATGCAATACATAAAAGCAAGGCTAATTTTGCCGTTGGTTCGTATTGCTCGGTTTCTATAGAGCTAATCGTGTTCCTTGAAACTCCCACAAGTTTTGCTAATTCTGCTTGAGATAGGTTCTTTTTTTTCCTTATATCGGCAAGATTGCTTTTAAGTCTTAATTCTTGATTCATCTTGGCATAACTCCATTTAATTGCAGAATCCATAAAACCAAAAACGCAATTGTACCCAATCCATAAATTAAGGAAAAAATTAATTCATGTGTTTTCCTTAACTGCAAATATTTAACTGAAAATGCTGTGGCTGCCATTGCAAATAAAACCATGTTTCCACCATAGTTGATATGATGAAACGTAAAACCTTCTACAACATCCCAAATAATAATCAAAAACAATCCTGTAAAATATGCAAAATAAGCTCCTTTCCTTTGGACATCTAAATCTGCAATATCTTTTCCCTTGTTTTCTTTTTGAGCTTTCAATAAAATTTCATTTTTGTTCACTGTAAATACCTCCGAAAATATTTGCCAAGTTAACTTTGCAATTTTATTATATATTATGCCAAGTATACTTGTCAAGTGGTTTTACCCAAAAATTCAAAAAAATACTAACTCATAAAAAAATGACCTTGATAATCTTATCAAAGTCATTTTTCTGATATGGAGCGGGAAACGAGATTCGAACTCGCGACGTTCACCTTGGCAAGGTGACGCTCTACCACTGAGCCATTCCCGCATATCGTGGTGGGAACAATAGGGACCCCCTGCTTGTAAGGCAGATGCTCTCCCAACTGAGCTATGCTCCCACAACCAAATTGCTTATATATTCTAACAAATATTTTGATAAAATGCAAACGTTTTTAACAGGTTTTTTAAAATTTACCAAAAAGTTTTTGCGGCGAAGAAAAATCTTCGCCGCATATCCGTTTTTATTGCTGTTCTGCCTTTATCCAAGGTACCGGTTCCGCAAAAATACCGCTATGGTAACCGTTTATCAATCTTACGACGAGATCGTTTAAAGCCTCTACCGTCGTTTCAGGCAGCTCCGGATCATAGTGACTGTTGCCGTATCCGGAATCGTTTGTAAGATATATAAACGTTCCGCCCGTATAAACAGCCTCCTGACGGACGAGAAACTCGCAAAGTTCGTCGGCACTACTGCATAATACGGGGCAAATTCTCACGCCTTTTTCGGCGGCAAGGCTGACCGCATTAAGATAGCGAGCCTTGTTTTCATCGCTTTCGTGCGAGGGCGCATCCAAAATATGGAAGATCAACCGCGTAGAGTTTTCCTCTCCCCATTCCCTGTTTAAAGCGAAAGCCAAAGCCTCGTCGACAGCTTCAGGGTAATCTCCGCCGCCGTCCGCGCGCTGTTTGCTTATATTTTTTAGCTGCAACTGCAAATTCTGCTCGTCTGTTACGTTTAAAAAATCATAATAATCAAACAATACCTCGTCCGTGTGATCGCGATAAAACAAAAGAGAAAGATCTATTCTCGTTTGTTTGTCTGAAGCGGCAACCCTTTTAACGATATCTATCAACTCGTTGTTAAGGTACGATAATTCGTCGCCCATTGAGCCGGTTACGTCAACAACAAACATCAACTTTATAATATTCTCTTTGTCTTTACTTCCCGATATATCCAAAGCGAGCTCGCGTTCTTCCGATGAAAACGCAGTTTCAGCCGCGCCTTCACCGCTTACCACCTTAATATTTCCGCTTTCGGTCCCCGGGAACAGGTACGCTACGCCGTTTGCGTTCGTCCGCGCCGTAAAAGTTACCGCTCCAAAATTATTATACGATATTACGGTAGCTCCGGACACGGACGCCTGCGTCTCTTTGTCCACCACTTTAACCGTTACGCGATCGAGCGAATTAAATCCCCAGCCGGACTTTTGGTATTTATTGGCAAATTTACCGTTTTCTTCCTCGCTTTGTCCTACAAAAAATAAATCGAGCCATTCGGAATAATGCAAATTATCATCCCAAGCCGATGCGGTAAGCAAGCCTGCCGGTCTTTCGTAATGAGAATTGCCGCCACCGCCTTCAAAACTGCCGGCAACACCCGCATCGATCATGCCGTACGGCTTTCCGTCAATCTTGATCATTCCTCCTGCGTCCTCGACATAATATCCTCCGCCGCCTACCATTTCGTCATAATCGATCAGTTCGCTTTTCATGCCGTTACAGCCGAACAGTGATAAGGAAACACATAAAACCAAAAATAACAGAACAAATTTTTTCATTTTGCAATTAACCCTCCTATTCGTTTTGCGTTTAAAACGCTCTACGTATATATAGACTTAAAAAAAGTAAAAACTGTTACAAGAAAATAAAAAATTTTTTTTATTTATATTCCTTGACGAGTTTTTCGTAATTAATTACTTCAAATAAAGCAACCCCTGCCGCGCACAAAGAAAACACAGCCGGAATTATTGCATAAGAACGTATACTGCAGGCGGGATTTCCGCTGCAATACACCGGAAGGATATCCGAATTTTTCATAGATAACGCAACCGAAAAACAAACGAGCAACAACGCAAAGGAAACGCACCCGCCGACGAGTGACGTCACGTTAAACAGCTGTTTTTTTGTTATCGCCGCTATTATTTGCGATGCGAGCGTCAAAACGACGACTACGGCAGATATAATAGTCAACACACCCAAAGTTACGCAATAATTTTTTGCATAGTAGTAAAAAGGTACTGCCATATTGCCAAACGCGGTTTCCGTATATTTGCCGCTAAGCGCTGCAAACAAGACGTTAAAGCCGCTGATCTGCACTTCGTAACCGTACCCGTCGTTATATACCGCCGCCCATTTTACCGAATATAAAATTAGAGCTATAACGGAAAAAACGGCTCCGACGATGGGAAAAACGACAAGTTTTTTGCGCGATGCGTTAAACTTCTTTTCTTTTTCCGCCTTTATTCTTTCATCTCTTGTTTTTTTGTTTGCCATTTTTTCTCCTTATTTAGTTACGTAAAAACTAAGTTGCGAATAATCGTTTATCTTTTCTATCGTTTCGATATCGAAAGTTAAAAAAGAAATAGTTTCTACTGTGTTATAATCAACGTTTCCGTCTTTATATGCATATATCTTTATATCGGTCTTGTTTGCGGAAGATATCTTCCCCTTCAAATGCACCCAAGTCTTAAAGTTATCTTCTCCGCTTTGATTAACGGGTTCGGGTATGTATCCGTCGTAATCGAGAATGAATCCTATGATAGTATCCTGCCCGCAGGTGCAACCGTAACCGGCAGAACATTTGCGAACGCCGCACGTATATTCCCTGCCTCCGATATCCTTCAAAGAATAAGTAAAGCAATCATATTCAAAATCTTTGCCCACGTACTGTTCCGGATAATATTGAACGTTAGTCATTACCAGAAAAAAAGTCTTTTCCGTCAATACGTATCGATTGCTGCCGCACGCGACGAGAGTAAAAGTACAAACAGCCAAAATAAACGTTATTATTCTTTTCATCTTGCCTTCCTTCTCGTTAATATCCCTATAAGCCAAAACACGAAAAATACGACTATATTTACCGCAACTATCGTAGACCCTACGGGGGTTCCGAAATAAATTGCTATCAAAATACCAACTACCGAGCAAATCACTGAATATATCGCCGAACAGATGGTTACGGCTTTAAAGTTATTATATACGCGCATCGCCGACAGCGCAGGGAAAATCACCAGAGCAGAAATCAAAAGCGAACCTACCAAATTCATTGCCAAAACTATTACCAGCGCGGTTATTACGGCTATGACTAAATTGTAAACGTTGGTTTTCAATCCGGTAGCGCGGGCAAAATTCTCGTCAAACGTAACGGAAAAAATTTTGTTGTAAAATATAAAGAAAACCGCCAACACCACGACGGAAAGGCTGATGCACAGCCAAACGTCAAAGCCCGTCAACGTAAGAATTGAAGTAGAGCCGAAAAGCGTACTGCAAACGTCAGAGGATACGTTTGACGACGTGGGGAACAAATTCATAAGCAAATAGCCTATCGCAAGCGCGCCGACGGAGATCATGGCAACCGCCGCATCCCCCTTAATTTTGGTATTCTGCCCCGTCCTCAGCAACAAAATGGCACAAACAACCGTAACGGGTAAAACGAGTAACATATTGTTGGTCAAGCCAACTACTGCGGCAACAGACATAGTCCCAAACGCCACGTGAGAAAGTCCGTCGCCTATAAACGAAAACCTTTTAAGAACCAAGGTAACACCCAACAAAGAGGAGCATAGGGATATAAGCACGGCAACTATAAGCGCATTCCTCACGAATTCGAAATTGAAATAATACGCCATAGTTTGAAAAAACTCACTCATTGTTCCACCCCTAACGCGTTGAAATTCTTAATATTTTCGCTTTTCAGGTACGCCTCTTTAGTACCGAAAAACACCTCTTTTCCAATATGCAAAATATGGCTTGCATATTTTAAGGCAGCGGAAATATCGTGCGATATCATTATTATAGTCGTTCCGCCCTTATTTAAATTATATATAAGCTCGTACATTTCTGCGGTAACTTTAGGATCGAGCCCCGAAACAGGTTCGTCGAGAAGTAATACTTTTTTAGTAGAACACAAAGCGCGCGCAAGCAATACCCTTTGCTGTTGACCGCCAGAAAGTTCGCGGTAGGACCTCTTTTCAAGCCCTTCCAGCCCCATTTTCTTTATATTTTCGGCAGCAAGAGCTTTTTCTTCCTTTCCGTAAAACGGTTTAAGTCCCATATTCGCAATACAGCCTGAAATTACCACTTCCCAAACAGACGCAGGGAAATCCTTTTGAACGACAGTTTGTTGAGGCAAATATCCGATTTCGTTTTTCCTTAACCCGTCACCCACGCATACTTCGCCAGAAATAGGCTTTACGAGCCCCAAAACGGTTTTCATAAGAGTAGATTTGCCGGATCCGTTCTCGCCGACGACAGCCAAATAATCGCCCTTATTTACCCCAAATGAAATATTTTTTAATATAGCATTTCCATCGTAACCTACCGACAGATCGACGCAATATAATTGAGCCATTTCCCTCTCCTTAAGCAATCGCCGTTTTCAAAACGTTTAAATTCTCACTCATGACCGAAAGGTAAGTTCTTCCGGCATTAAATTGTCTGATTGTGCCCGACTGCAAAGAATCTAAAGTTAATATTTTTTGATTCTTGTTTTTTGTTGCATTTTTTACCGCCGTGGCCAACGAGCCGTCTGAACTTTCTATTTTTAAAATATAATCGAGTTCCAGCTCGTCCACCTTTTCGGCAAGAAATGCGACCGTGGCAAAACTTGCGTTTACTTCGGCAGAACAACCGGAAAATGCGGCGTAATATTTGAGACCGTAATCATCTAATAAATATCTGAACGGAAATCTATCGGCAAACACCAAAGTATCCTTATTTCCGTCGAGAGCGGCTTTTTCGTACTCTTGATCCAGCGCAGATAATTTTTGATTATAGTTTTGAGCGTTTGACAAATAATCTGCGGCGTTATTCACGTCTATTTTGCCGAGTTCTTCGGCTATTTCCGTAACGAAAGCTCGTGCGTTTCCAAGCGAAAGCCAAACGTGCTCGTCGTATTCTGCGTCCTCGCTCGGCTCGACTTCCATGCCCTCTATCAGCTCCTCTTCCTTTGCCCTTTCACCCAAACTTTTAATTAAATTTATGGTGCGCATATTTTTATTTGCAGAACTTTTTAAAACGTTATCCACCCAACTATCGGATTCACCGCCTACGTATATGAACAAATCGCACGAAGAAACGGCTATAATGTCCTTTGCCGTGGGTTCGTAGCTGTGCAATTCAACGCCGTTATCCAAAAGAAGCGTAACTCCCACGTCTTGCGAATGCTCGCCGAGTACGTTAATTACCCAATCGTATTCAGGAAAAACCGTAACGACCACGTTTAAACTTTTTTTCTCCGTTTTCGTGCATCCCGCACTTAAACACAAAACGACCGCGCAAACGAAAACGCAAACGGCAGATATTATCGTATTAAATTTTTTCTTCATATACCCTCCGATTACTCTCTGCACTGATTACACAATCCGTATATAACGGTTTCGTTTTTATCCAGAGAAAACTGTTCTTCCTGTTCCAGTTCTTTAGCCATATATTCAGCCATATCTGATGAGATATGTCCCATTTTGCCGCATTTGATACAAGATATATGTATTTTTCCCTTACAATGTGCGCCGTCCGCGTACTGAAAATACGCCACCCTTTCGCCGGGTTTGGTCGTTCTCCTTATCTTTCCGCATTGTTCAAGCGCGGAAAGATTTCTGTATACGGCGCTTTTACTTATACCCCTGCCTTCGCAAAACGCAACTATATTCGTTGCTGAAATATATTCATCAGAGTGAACGTTTAAAAAGTCTATTAAAATTTTTCTTTGACAGGTGTTATATTCCTTCATAAAATTTCCTTTTTGCCGATTACAATTTGCGACTCAATCGCAAATCATTATAGCATTAATAAACGGAGGTGTCAAGGATTTTTACAGGCAAACAGCGCAACTACACATAATTTAAAGCAAATAAAAAGAAAAAACAAGACTGCAAAGCCTTGTTTTAAATAAAAATATCCCTTTATGCAAAACGGACTTTGCTACAAACAAAGCCCGTATGGTGCCGGAGACCGGACTTGAACCGGTACGGCTGTTACACCGAGGGATTTTAAGTCCCTTGCGTCTGCCTATTCCGCCACTTCGGCATTTATTGGAGGCGCCACCCGGATTTGAACCGGGGGATAGAGCTTTTGCAGAGCTGTGCCTTACCACTTGGCTATGGCGCCGAAAAGAATAAACACACGCAATAAATAATGGAGCGGGAAACGAGATTCGAACTCGCGACGTTCACCTTGGCAAGGTGACGCTCTACCACTGAGCCATTCCCGCATATCGTGGTGGGAACAATAGGGCGAACCTATGACCCCCTGCTTGTAAGGCAGATGCTCTCCCAACTGAGCTATGCTCCCACAACAGCGCTAATATAATATACCAAATATCAAGAATTTTTGCAACTATTTTAGCGGTATTTTCCAAAATTTTTTATCAAGAAAATTTTGGAGCCGCTCAATTTAACGTTACGTCTTTTAATTTCGAATATTTTTCAAGAGAAATCGCCCGAAGAAGGTCGAGATTTTCTCCCCTTGCAAAAGCTTCGTCGCTCAACGTCTTTGCAAAAAATATAACACTCGTGGGATACTGCAATGCTCCGAAATCGCCAAAAAACTTTCCGCTTTGCCTTACGCCCATAAAATCACCGCTTCCTCTCAGGTCGTAGTCGTACTCGGATATTTTAAATCCGTCCGAATTATTCCTCAATATTTTTAGTCTTTCTATTGACTTCTCATTATCTGTGCCAACAAGTAAAAAACAATAACTTTTCAAGTCCGAACGGCCGACGCGACCGCGCAACTGATGCAGCTGAGAAAGCCCGAATCTCTCCGCGTTATATATGACCATAACTGTGGCGTTAGGTACGTCAACGCCGACTTCTATAACCGTGGTGGAAACGAGGATATCAGCCTCGCCCTCTTTGAATGCTGCCATGATCCGCTCTTTTTCCGCATCCTTCATTTTTCCATGCAAAAGAAGGATTTTTAAAGAAGGCAGTTTCTCGCTGAGTTCTTCAAATACCTCCGTCGCGCTCATGGTAGAGCCTTCTTCATCGCCTTCTATAAGGGGGGCGATAAAGTAAGCCTGTCTCCCTTCGGCGCACTCTTTGGATATAAACGCCAACATGTCTTCGTACTTGGAGTCCGGCACGATACCCGTGGTTATCTCAAGGCGTTTTTTGGGTTTATCCTGAATAGTTGATATGTCAAGATCACCATAAAATATAAGGGAAATCGTCCTCGGAATAGGCGTGGCGCTCATAACCAGAACGTCGGGCACATCGCCCTTTTCCACGAGTGAATTCCTCTGCGCTACGCCAAATCTATGTTGTTCGTCGCACACGCACAAATTCAAATTATAAAATTCCACGTCGTCAACGAGAACGGCGTGCGTTCCAACGACTATTTTCGCCTCTCCGTCTTTGATCTGACGCTTTATCGTCTTTTTGTCTTTTGCCGACACCGCGCCCGTCAGAAAGACCGCGGGAAACTCAGGCAGATATTTTTGAATTATGCCGAAGTTTTGTTTTGCCAAAACTTCCGTAGGCGCGAGCATCGCAACCTGATAACCGGACTTTAAAGCAACGTACATGGCGCATAGCGCTACGGCGGTTTTTCCGCTTCCCACGTCGCCCTGCAAAAGTCTGTTCATAGTAGACGGAGAGTTCATATCCGCGAAAATTTCATTTACCGCTTTTTTTTGACCGGACGTAAATTCAAAACCAAACCTTTGAGAAAACGCGGAAAGCTCTTTTGCAGTACATGAATACCTGTTTATTCTGACCTGTTCTCTCGACCCCTTTATGAACCGAAACGCCGAAACGAGATTAAAATATTCCTCTACGGCAATCCTTTCGGACGCGTTGCGCACGTCCTGCATAGACGACGGATTATGAATCTGATAATAAGCCGTCTGTAAAGGCGATAAAGAATATTTTCTTATTAAAAAAACGGGAATAGAACTTTCCTGAGGGCAAAGCTTGAGCGCCTGTGCTATCATAGCCTTCATCGAACGCTGAGCGATCCCCCCTCTTACGGTATATACGGGAACGATACCTTTCAGCCTGTAATTTTTTTCAAGAAGCTCGTAAGACGGATTAGTCATACTGCATTGTCCGTACTTGTTTTGCACTCTGCCGTAAAACAAATACTCCGCGCCGACTTTTATCTGTTTTTCCACATACGGATTATTAAACCAAACTACGCTGTAAAGAATTCCTTCCTGCTCTATATACACTTTTACGTATTTATTTCTTTTTCCGTAATAAAGCGATTGCGGAACGCCCGCAACCTTTGCCGCGGTGAGCACTACGTCGTTATGATAGCAGTCTTTAAGTTTGGTTTGCTTTGTAAGGTCCAAAAAACTGCGCGGAAAATGTCTGAGCAAGTCTTCGACCGAAAAAATACCCAACTTGTTCAGATCCGCTATTTTTTTATCGTTAATATTGCGCAGTTTATTTAATTCCATAATAACAAAAAAGGGAAACGTCGTTTCCCTTCGATCTTTATTCGAGCGATACTATATAATAGTATATCGGCTGGCCGCCGCAATAAACTTCAACGTCGCAGTCCGGATATTCTTCCTCAACCTTCAGTCGAAGCATTTCGGCAGATTGCTCGCTTACGTCGCACCCGTAATATAGATTTATCGACTCGTGACTCTTATCTTTTATGCTTTCTATAAGTTTTAAAGTCGTTTCTTCCACGGTTTTGCCCTTGGCTAAAATTCTACTATTGTCAAGACCGATTATATCGCCGTCTTTCAACGAAAACCTTCCGATCTTCGTATCGCGCACCGCGTAAGTGACCTGCCCCACCGTAACGTTATCTATGGCGTGTAGCATCTTCAACATATTCTGCTCGGGCGTTTCATCTTCCATATACACCATTGCCGCGGAAAATCCCTGCGGGATGTTCTTTGTTGGAATAACGTACAATTTTTTATTTTCCACTAATTCTTTTGCCTGTTCGGCGGCTAAAATTATGTTTTTATTGTTGGGAAATACAAAAACATTATCGGCGTTTATAGCCATGGCGGCATCGGCAATATCGTTTGCGCTGGGGTTCATCGTTTGCCCGCCCTCTATAACTTTATCGACGGCAAGATCCTTAAAAATTTCTTCCATGCCTTTGCCGGAGCAAATTGCGAGCATACCCATCGGCTTACGGTTCGCCTCGTACTGTTTGATCAAAGCACGGTTCTGCTCCAACATGTTTTCGATTTTTACCTTGTCCAGCTCGCCGAGTTGAAGTGCTTTGCTTAACGCCTGACCGGGATTATTGGTGTGGACGTGAACTTTAATAAATTCGAGGTCTCCAATACAAATAACGCTGTCGCCTATCGTGTTCAGGTATTCTCTTAACTTGTCTATATCGGCAAGCGTTGTCTTCTTTTTTAAGTTGATAATAAAAAATTCCGTGCAGTAACCGAATTCTATCCTGCCTAGATTGAAAAGTTCGGCGTGTTCGTGCGGGATCTCATCGCTACCCATCTTTACCGGAACGGGTTCGACGACCTCGGAAGCGTTTACTTTTTCTCCTTTAATTGCCTTGAGCATTCCCTCGCACACTTTTAAAAGTCCCATGCCGCCTGCATCGACCACACCCGCTTTTTTCAAAACCGGCAAAAGCTCGGGCGTCTTTTCAAGCGCAACGTTGCCAGCCGCAAGAAATTCTTCAAAATATTCTTCAAAATCTCGTTTTTTGCATTTTTGAGCCGCGTCTGAGATCGCCCTTGAAACCGTTAAAATCGTGCCCTCTTTCGGCTTGGAAACTGCCTTGTAAGCGGTTTCCGTAGCGGCCTTTAACGCCTTTGTAAAATCGCGGACGTCAACTTCGTTTACGGTTTTAAAGACGCTGCATAAGCCTTTGATTATTTGCGAAAGGATAACACCCGAATTGCCCCTTGCGCCTTTAAGCGCGCCTTTAGACGCCGCGGAAGCATAATCCGCCATAAAATTGCCCTTTACCGCGTCAAGCTCTTTAATTGCCGACTGCATCGTAAGAGACATGTTAGTACCGGTATCTCCATCCGGCACGGGAAAGACGTTAAGCGCGTCTATCTGAGCCCTATTATTTTCCAAATTTTTTGCGGCGCTATGCATCATATTCAAAAACATAGTGCCGTTGATAGTCTTTAACATTTAATTCCTCCGAATTAACAGATAAATTAAAGTTTAACACCCATAATATTTACATTGACCGAATCAACTATCATTCCCGTAAAATTTTCAACAGCGTATTTAACAGATTGTTTTAAAGACTCTGCCACTGCAGAGATGGAAACACCAAATTTAAATATAACAAAAATGTCAATGTAGATTCTGTCGTTAAGGGTAGTAACTTTTATTCCCCTTGTGGTATCAAACTTTAAGAAATCGGAAATACTGTCGGAAATCTTATTTGAAACGGTTTCTATTATACCGTAACAATCCAACGTGGCCTTTAAAGCCACCTTGGCAATAGCTTTATCCGAAATTGAAATTTTTCCGTAAATGTTGTTGGTATATACAGCCATAACAGTATCTCCCAAAATTTCTATATTAATTTTACATTATTTTTATCACATTTGCAACAATTTTTTTATAATTGCGGTAATTTTTCATCATTAATACCTCTAAAAAAATTTTTCGCGCATACTTTTTTATAAAACTTTACAAAAACCCTCGTATTTTTGTTGCAATTTTTTTTATTTAGTGATATAGTATTAATGCTTAATTTTTAGGTTAATTCCCTTGGAGGTGTAAAATATGTCCAGAGTATGCAGCGTTTGCGGTAAAGGTAAGTTGTCCGGCAATAAAGTAAGCCACAGTAATCGTAAAACCCCCCGTTTGTACAATGCCAACGTACAGAAGGTTAAAGTCGTTTGCGATAACGGCTCCATAGCTTCTGAATACGTTTGCGCTCGTTGTTTAAAGAGCGGCAAGGTTCAAAGGGCTTAACGTTATAGAAAATAATTTAAGGGAGTAATTAATTTTACTCCCTTTTTTCTTTTGTTTAAAACCGCATTTTTATCTTTTAAATTTTATCTTTAGGTATAAACAGCCGTATAAGTGCCCTTATAAATTTTGGCGGCTTAACACATAAGATCCTCATAATTTCCTCACAATAAACAGAATAGCCTCTCCTCCGTCTATATCTATAACGGCGTTGTCTTTCGTAAGGATATTTGAAAGCCCTCGGCCTTCACCTAACCATAGGGTAATATCGGAAGCATCGTACTTCAACCCTACACTACTATTTATATGCACGGATTCCGAAATAGGGACCAAAGAAATAGTAGTTCCTTCGCGTTCTTTTATAAAAGTTTTTCCTTTTACTATATAAAATTCGGTGTAGTCGCTTATCATACGGGCGCGCACATTCAATCGGTCCGCCAAAACAAGCAACCCTACGTTGCCGAAGAAATGATCCTCCCTCTTTCCCGATCCGCCGTAAATTTCAACGTCGCTAACCCCTCTTTCCTTCAGGCGATGCAGGGCAAGCTCCCCGTCGGTCATATTTTTTTCCACGGGATAAACTTCCGCACCTTCGGGAACGTAACCGAGAGAATCAAAATCGCCCAAACAAACGTCTATACGAATTTTTGCCTCTTTGACCCAATTATATGCACCGTCGCAGCAAATAACGATTTTTCCATCCGTTTGAATCTCTCCCTTGTACGGATCGCCGTTTAGCAGGATAATTCCTTTCATAATCAAAGATTTTTCAGTCGAGATATGGCAAGCGCCCTGTCGTCGGCGGTGAATACGGTATTGCCGGCAACGAGAACGTTAGCGCCGCTGCGCTTGATAAGGGAAGCGTTATCGAAATTAACTCCGCCGTCTATTTCGAGATCGACATCCAAGCCTTGTTCGTCGATGATCTTTCTGAATTTTTCGACCTTAGGCAAAACCTCGGGAATAAATTTCTGTCCGCCTTTACCGGGAAACACACTCATGACAAGCACCATATCGCACATCGAAACAAGATTTTGCACGGGCTCGACAGGCGTATCGGGATTGATGACAAAACCGCACTTTTTACCCGTTCTTTTTATCAATTTAAGTGTTTCTTCAAGTCTTTCCTTGCACGCCTCGTAATGCACCGTTATAATATCCGCGCCCGCTTCGGCAAATTTTTCAACATACTTCCAAGGTTCAACTATCATAAGATGAACGTCGAGAGGCAAAGACGTAACCTTTCTTATATCCTTAACCATCTTCATTCCGAAAGTAATGTTTTGAACGAATACGCCGTCCATAACGTCTACGTGAATGATATCCGCACCTTTTTTTTCAAGATCCATGACCTCGTCACCCATTTTTGAAAAGTCCGCCGAAAGTATAGACGGTGCAATTTTTATCACTGTATCTTTCATCTTTCTCTCCTTCTAATATTTTAATTTTTCGGATTTTATTTCATTAAAAATATCTTTATATCTTAAATATCTGTCGCTGCTTAGCAAGCCGCTTTCCACATCTTGCGACACCTTGCACCCCGGTTCTGAAACGTGCGTGCACATTCTGAATTTGCAATACGGCAACCTCGAAAAATATTCGGGATAAAAAAGCGCAATATCCTCCGGCTCTATTTGCGGCTTTATTACGCTGAAACCGGGTGTGTCCGCAATACGAATATTTCCGCAACTATAAATTTCGGCAACGGTAGTCGTATGGCGACCGCGAAGCGTCTTTTCGCTCACGTCGCCGGTTTTCAGTTTTAATCCGAAAAGAGCACTGACAAGCGAAGATTTTCCCACCGCGCTCTGCCCGGCAAAGGCGACGAGCTTGTTTTCCAACAGCTTTTTCAATTCATCAAGTCCTTCGCCCGTAGTTGCGCTGACTTGAACTATTTTGCACCCCGTATCACCGTAATTTGCAACGATTTCGTTGAACACACCGCTGTTTAAGTCACTCTTATTGACGGAAATAATCACCTCGACATCCTGCGAGAAAAGAGCGAGGAGCAACTTGTCAAGCATTATAAAATCGGGCTTTGGCGGGCTGGCAACAACGACGTTTACCGCATCCACGTTTGCGATACTCGGACGGATAAAAAACGATTTTCTTTCAAGTACCTTATCGACGGTCAACGTGCGCTCGTCAATGCTCACGTAATCGCCTGTAACGATGCCGTCAGACTTAATTTTAAGGTTACCGCGAGCCGAACATTCGTATATTTTATCGCCGCATAAAACCGTGTATCTACCGGCGTTCATTTTTACGACTTGCCCCTTAATCACTGATGTCTCCCGAATTTTTATCGATATATTTATTTCTTAATTGACCGCACGCACCACCTATATCTGCGCCGGCACGCCTGCGTAAAGTTACCGAAACCCCACCCTTTTCAAGCATTGAAAGAAACGCGTAAGCGTCGGCATCCGCAGTGGCTTTAAGCCCCCTCTCGGGCACGGCGTTCAACCTTATAAGATTGACGTGGCAAGGTCTTTTCGCAAGTAATTTTATAAGCTCGTCGGCGCAGGCGCGAGTATCGTTTTCACCCTTTATCAAGGAGTATTCAAAAATAAAACGCCTGCCTGTTTTTTCAAAATAATAGTCGCAAGCCCTCAAAATTTCCGCAACGGAATATTTATTTGCAACGGGCATAATTTTTTTACGAGTGGAATCGAACGGATTGTGCAAAGACACTGAAAGATTGACCTGCAATCCCTCGTCGGCAAGCTTTAACATCTGCGGAACGAGCCCGCAGGTAGACAAAGAAATGTTCCTTTGGCTGATGTTGATTCCGTCCGAACAATTAACTTCGCGAATGAACTCAACGACGTTGTCGTAATTGTCGAGAGGTTCACCGCTCCCCATCAAAACGACATTGGTAACAAACCTTTTATCGGTCGTTCCTCCGTGCGTTCTGTTGACAACGTAAATTTGCGATAAAATTTCGCCCGAGGACAAATTTCTGACTAGTCCGTTCAAACCTGAAGCGCAAAACGCGCAATTCATACGGCACCCCACCTGCGTGGATACGCATTGAGTGTTACCGTAAGCATATTTCATCAAAACACCCTCTATAATATTTCCGTCCGATAAAGAAAACAAAAACTTTTCGGTTCCGTCCTTGGAATAGATAGTTTCCAAAATACGTACGGGCTCATCCTCGTATTCGAGCAATAATTTTTCTCTCAACGATTTAGGTATATCGGAAATTTCAGAAATTTTTAAGCCGGCGTGCATAGCTCGATGAATCTGCTTTGCCCGATAAGACTTTTCGCCGTAATCATTCATCAAAACCTCGAGCTGAGGTAACGTCAGATCCTGTAAGATTTTTTTCATTTTACCCTCTCGAAAGCACATAAATAAAAGCCCGCTCCGTACGAAATATCCGGCAAGTATTGAACGCCAAATTTCTTTTTAATACAAGGAATTTTACTACAAATTACGTGTGGCATAAAAGCTTTGTTTCGACTCAAAAACCACTCAACGTTATCTTCGCACTCGGCTGAAAAATACGTGCACGTCGAATAATAAAGCATGCCACCCGGCTTAACGTATTCAGCGCAATTAAGTAATATTTTCTTTTGCAGTTCCGAAAGCTCTTTAACTGTTTCTATAGTCTTTTTAAGTTTTACGTCAGGATTATTTTTCAACACACCAAAGCCGCTGCACGGCACGTCGCACAACACCGCGTCAAAACGAGATGCATAATTAGAATTATATACGGATGAATCTTCAACAGAAACTCTGATATTATCAATTTTCATACGACGGGCGTACGATTCGATCAATTCAGCTCTGTGTTCGTGGATCTCACAGGCGGTTACACTCTCAAACTTTTGTGATAAAAAAACGGATTTTCCGCCCGGAGCCGCGCACGCATCAAGCAGCGTTCCACCGCCGTCGATAGCGTCGCATATTGCCGCCGAACCTATAGATTGAAACGTATAAATACCGTCGTCGTAATCTTTGTTTCTTACAAATCTCTCAACCGAAAATGTATTTACGTATGGCGTAATTTCAAATAAAATTCCTTTATCCGTAAGGTATTTTACGCCATCTTCAACATTTAAAAATGCTACGTGAGTTTTTTCCGGAGGAGCAGCCATGATGCTTTCCGCAGTATCTTTGCCGTAGTCTTTTATCAACTCTTGAACCGCAAAAACGGGAAAATCATATTTCAAAGAAAGCCGAGATATTTCATCATCCGGCAATGGAATGTCTCCGGTTTTAACAAATTTTCTTAAAAAAGCATTTACAAAACCCGATACGCCCTTTTTGCCGAGCTTGTTGCAAAGTTCAACTGCCGTATCGGTTACCGCATAAGGAGCCTTATTTAAAAATTTAATGTTGTACATCGCTATTTTTAATATAGTCCTCACGACAAGCTTGGGATTTTTATCGCATAAACAAGAAATATAATATGATAAAAGTATATCTTTTTCGATAACTCCGTAACAAATTTTAGTAACGGCAGGGCGATCTCTTTCGGCCACGGGAACCGATAACATAGCTTGTTTTAAATAAGCGCCTTCGCCGTAAACTTTATTTAAAATCAAATACGAGTCGTAAAAAACGTTTTTCACTCTGTTTCACCCGTAAACCGTTCGCCGACGGCAAAACTTCTGCCTAAAAGAAAGTCTTTAGCGCTCATACGCTTGGCTCCTTCCAACTGCAATTCGCTTATTTTTACGGCACCTTCTCCGCAAGCAACGATTATACCGTTTTTAGCGTCACAGATAAGCACCTCGCCGGGAAGCCCGTTAGATCTTACATTGTGGCAAATTTCAACCGCCCAAATTTTTATTATTTTCCTGCAAAAATACGTATAAGCGCAAGGCCACGGATTCATTCCTCTGACGAGGTTGAAAACCTCTTTTGCGGATTTTGACCAAACTATGGCGCCATCTTGCTTTTTTAACATTTTAACGCGCGTAGCGGCAGAATGATCTTGCAGAGTATAGACAGCCGAGCCGTCCTCGATCGAATCGAGCGCATCGTTTATCATATCGGCACCGAGGGCGGAAAGTCTCTCAAAAAGCTCGCCGGCAGTCTCGTTTTCGCCTATTGCAAGCTGCCGTTGCATTATCATATCGCCGGTATCAACTCCGATTTCCGTTTTCATTATGGTTACGCCCGTAACCTTTTCGCCGTTTATAATACACCACTGGATAGGTGCAGCGCCGCGGTATTTAGGCAAAAGAGACGCGTGAATATTGATTATGCCGTATTTTGGTATATCTATAATTTCCTGAGACAATATCTGCCCGAATGCACAGGTCACGAAAATGTCCGCATCCAGAGCACGCAAAGTTTCCACGCCTTCAGCGCTGATCTTTTCAAACTGAATAACATGTATGCCATAATTTAAGGCAACCTCTTTAACGGGTGAAAATACGAGTTTTGCGCTGCGACCTTTCGGCCTGTCGGGCTGAGTTACGACAGCAACGACTTCGTGCCTTCCGTCAATTATTTTTTTTAGCGGAGCTACCGCAAAATCCGGCGTGCCGAGAAAAACTACCTTCATCGTTAACCCTGCAGCCCTTTAGACTGTCTTTCCATATCTTCTACCACTATATCAAATATCTCACCCAAGGAGGAACAATATTCCAAAATCTTCCAAGGGGTATTCGTATGAAAATGGATTTTTATCAAATCGTCGTCGCCAACAACGAGCAAACTGTCGCCTTCAAAATTTTCGGTTATATAATCGCTGATTTTATCCTCGTTTAAATTTTGTCCTTCAATTAAAAGCTGAGTGTCGTATCTGAATTCCAACATAATAAAATCTCCTTAATCGTTTACTATTTCGGTTGCTTTATCTATATATAAAATTCCGTCCAGATGGTCGTATTCGTGGCATACGGCACGGGCAAAAAAGTCTTTTGCCGTAAGGGAAAACGCGTTGCCGAATCTGTCCTGTGCTTTAATTACAACCTTTTTCGGCCTCGTAACTTCACCCCATTTGCCCTTGACCGAAAGGCAACCCTCTTTACCGGATTGCGTACCCGACACGGAGACGATAACGGGGTTTACGAATTCGAAATAACCTTCTTCCACGTCGACGAAGAACACCCTGCGCAAAACGCCAACCTGCGGACCTGCGAGGCCTGCACCTTCGGCTTTGCGAACGGTATCTTTCATATCGTCCAACAACGTCCACAACTTCTGATCGAAAGAAGTTACTTCAAAACATTTTTTTCTGAGCGTTTCATCGCCCACCTGTACAATATTTCTTATAGCCATATTTCTACCTTTAAGTCAAATTGTTAGGATTTTCTTCAACGTACACGGCAACGTCTTTATCGGAACACGCAATAGCCGTTTTGTAGATCAAATCCTTTATTTTATCTTTACCAAAAGAAATTCTCATCAAAACCTGATATCTGAATTTGTTTTGCATACGCTTTATGGGAGATTTCATCTTGTTAAAAAATATGAAATCATCTGTAAATTTTTCTTTTATCTCCGTTAAACCGTTAAATACGCTACGCAGTGTATCGACAGCTTTTGCGTCGTCTTCGGATACGACCATCACCCTGATTATATCGGCATACGGAGGGAAACCGGTAGCCTTTCTCAGCTTTTCTTCGGCAGTGATGAACCCCTCGTAATCATACCTCATAGCATATTGCAAAACGGGATTATCCGGATTAAACGTCTGCAATATTACCTTGCCCTTCTTTTCCGCGCGACCGCTGCGGCCGGCAACTTGGGTAAGCAGCTGAAAAGTACGTTCTCTACTGCGATAATCCGAAAAATATAAGCTCATATCGGCATCGAGAATACCAACGAGCGTTACGGAAGGAAAATCGTGCCCTTTCGCAATCATCTGCGTACCGACTAAAATATCGGCCTTATGCGCTGAAAACTCCTTTAAAATCTTAAAATGACCCTCTTTTGTGCGCGTGGTGTCGTTATCCATTCTTAAAATGCGCGCCTGAGGATATATTTTCAACAACTCCTGAACGACTCTCTCCGTTCCGGTACCGCCGTAACGTATGTATTTACTTCCGCATTCAGGGCAAGCTTCAAGCATTTTATACGTCGCGTTGCAATAATGGCATTTAAGCAAATTTACGTCCATATGATACGTAAGCGACACGTCGCACGCATCACATTTTGCAACGTAACCGCATTCCTGACAGATTACGGTCTGCGAATATCCCCTTCTGTTAAGGAAAATAATGGCTTGATTTCCGCTGCGTAAACAATCTTCTATCTCTGAGCGCAACGCAGAAGAAAACGGCGAAGAATTGCCTCTCCTCACCTCTTTCCTCATATCCGAAACGATCATTTCAGGCAAGGGCTTTTTATTGATTCTATCGGGCATTTTATATAAATTATACACACCGTTCGAGGCGTTTACGTACGACTCTATAGACGGCGTGGCGCTGCCCAGCACCAACTTACAATTATTATATTCCGCGCGGCGGCGAGCTATTTCCGCAGTGTTATAGCGCGGACTTGTTTCGCTTGAATAACTGCCGTCGTGTTCTTCATCGATTATAATGATACCGACGTTTTCAACGGGAGCAAAAACGGCGCTCCTCGCCCCTATCGCGATTCTCGCCTCGCCCGAACGCAATCTCCACCATTCATCAAACCTTTCACCTTGAGAAAGTCCGCTGTGCAAAATTGCCGCGGCGTTGCCGAATCTCGCTCTTAGTTGTGAAAGCATTTGCGGAGTAAGCGATATTTCCGGCACGAGCATTATCGCTGTTTTCCCTTTATCTACGGCGTTTTTTATGAGGTTTAAATATACCTCTGTCTTTCCGCTACCCGTTACGCCGTGCAGAAGCGTAACCGTTTTATCCGTCAGTTCAACGCTTTCAATGGCGCCTATTTGCCTCGGCAAAAGCTCGATTTCTTTGCGTTCGCTTTCAAGCGCAAAATAAGGATTTCTGTTGGAGCGTTCCGTCGATCCCGTTAAAAAACCCTTATTCAACATCGCGCGAACGGCAGAATTCCCGAATTTTTCATTTAATTCTGACGACGCGCAACGTTGATTTTCCACAAGATAATCGACTATTCCGTTTTGAGCAGTTGCTCTCGCGGGGATTTTCGCCTTGATCTCCGTAACCGAAAAAGCATTGTTTAACGTGTAAAACGTTTTAGTTTGAGCCTTTACTCTGCCCTTTCTCATTTCTGCCGGTAAAAACAGCCTGAGAGCGAGCGCCGTTGGCACGTGGTATCTTTCGGTTATAAATTTTACAAGCTGCAAACACTCTTTGGTGAGAGCAGGCGTATCTTCGATAACGCTGCATATTTTTTTGATTTTAGATTTGTCGAAATCACACGTTTCTTTTACGCGAATGACTATTCCTTCAATTTTTTTTACACCGAAAGGGACGATCACTCTACTGCCTTCGTAAACGTCCTCAACGATCTCATATTCAAAAATCCTGTCTACTTCGCTATTCGCAATATCAACGATAACTTCGGCATACATAATCAAAAAAACAAAACAGGCCAAGAGAAAAAATCAATCGGCCCGAATGTAATAAACCAAAATATGGATTGTGATATCAATATTTTGCCACGCTTACTTTTCCGTCCAAAATTTCGTATGCGGCAGCGGTAATGGGCTTATACGGCCCGGGAATCTCCGTCAACCCTCTATTCTGCGCGTCGTCTATAAGTTGCCTTGCTCTTTTTGCGGCGACGATGCACAAAGCGTAACGAGAGCCGGTTTTTTCCACAAGTTTATCTACCGGTGGTTCTTGTATCATAATTAAAGACCTCCTATTCCAGATTTTGAATTTGTTCTCTTATTTTTTCTATTTCACATTTCAGTTCCAACCCCAAAGAAGTTATGGACACGTCGTTCGCTTTAGAACAAACGGTATTAGCTTCTCTGTTGAATTCCTGAACCAAAAAATCAAGTTTTCTGCCTGCGCCGGGACCTTCGCATATCTTTTTGAATTGTGAAATGTGCGAATAAAGCCGAGCTATTTCTTCGTCAATATTGCTCTTATCGGCAAAAAAAGCGACCTCGTTTAAAAGGCGAGTCTCGTCAATAGGCGTTTCGGCAAGATATTCCTGCATTCTCTCCCGCAGTTTTTCGCGATACTCTTCCTGTATCTGAGGTGCGCGTTCTTTAATTTTGCCGACTATATTTTCAATTACCGCCAAATGCGATAAAATTTCCTCTTTAAGCTTTTCGCCCTCGGCCGCACGCATCACGTTTAAGTTATCGCAAGCGGAAGCCACCAACTCGACTATCAACTCGCTGAAATCATCGCCGTCGTCGGAATTTTTCGACGAAACCACATCGGGCATACGCATAATCGAAGAAACAGTTACGTCGTTTTCCGCGCCCAAGTCGTCGCTCAATAATTTTGCCGCCGAATAATAACTGCGAGCAAGCGGAAGATCGACGTTCAGTTGCACTTCTCTTTCGCGATTATCTTGAAAAGTAATGAAAAGATCCACCCTACCCCTGCCGAGTTTTGACTGAACGGTCTTTCTTATAGCGTCGTCGTACGCGGCAAACGACTTGGGATATTTACTGTTGAGATCCAGAAATCTGTTGTTTACCGATTTTATTTCAACGGTGATATCCAGACCGTCTTGACTATATACGGCCTTGCCGTATCCTGTCATGCTGTACATATTTACCTCTTACAGGTTGAACTTTTATTAAATAATAATAACACAATTTACAGAAAATTACAAGTGTTTTATTATAATTAAATTTTATTTGAAATAATATCTATAAACTCTTGCTCGTCTATTATGCGTATGCCGAGTTTTGTCGCTTTATCGAGCTTGCTTCCGGCACTTTCACCCGCAACAACAAGCGTGGTTAATTTTGATACTGAAGACATACATTCCCCGCCGTTTTGCTCAATGATCTTTTGCGCGTCACTGCGTTTGAACGATTGCAACGTTCCCGTCAGAACGACCTTTTCTCCTTCGAATAAATTGCCCGATTTTTGAGAGCTATAATAAGGCGTTACCCCTTTATCTAAAAGCTTTTTTATCTCATCGATATTTTTCGCGTTTGAAAAATATTCATATATATTTTCAGCCAATACGTCGCCTATTTCATCTATCTGGACGAGCCTTTCGACCGTAGCCGTGGACAGCGCCTCCAACGAACCGAAAATTCTTGCAAGGTCCTTTGCGGTCTTTTTGCCTATTCCGTCAATACCGAGCGCAAAAATGAAATTTTCAAGCGGAACATTTTTGGATTTTTCTATTGAGGCAATGAGGTTTGCGACCTTTTTTTCTTTAAATCCCTCAAGTTTAGAAAGCTCCTCTGCGGTAAGCTCGTATAAACGGTGAAAGCTACGCACGTGCAAAACGTCGTAAAGCATACCTGCCGTCATTTCGGAAAAACCGTCTATATCCATGCCGTCTTTAGAGGCAAAATTTGCAAACGAGGCAATTACTCTCGGTCTACAATCGTCGTTAGGACAGAAAATATTTGCCCCAACCTCTATCAAGCGCGAGCCGCAATAAGGGCAAACTTCAGGAGGAACGACATCTTTGCTATCCTCAAAATATTCGGTCGCACCTAAGATTTCGGGAATTACCTCGTTACTTCTTCTGATAAGGACGCGACACTTGTCCTTTATTTTTTTTCTTTGAATATCGCCGTAATTGTTAAGCGTGGCGCGGCGAACGGTCGCACCTGCAAGCTCAACCGGTTCAACGTGCGCGAGAGGTGTCAACTTCCCGGTTCTCCCCACTTGCCATACGATCTCCTTCAAGACCGTGGTGGTCTCCTCCGCTTCAAATTTAAACGCTATTGCCCAACGAGGGAATTTATCGGTAGCCCCCAATATATCGCGGTAAGAAAAATCATTTATTTTTACCACAGCTCCGTCAGTCAAAAAATCTATTTTCTTTCTGTTGATATCTATTTCGTTTATAGCATCGAGAACTTCATCGATTCCGTGACAAATCTTGAAAAATTCAGAGGTTTTAAAACCATTTCTTTTAAGAAATTCCACGCTTTCCGTCTGAGAGTTTAGAGTGGCGTCTGAAAGATAAATAACGTCGTAAAAAACTATTTCCGGCTTGCGTTTTTCCGTAACGGAAGGATCCAAATTCCTAATTGCTCCGGCGGCTGCGTTCCTTGCGTTTTTTAAGACCTCGTCAGCCGTTTGATTGTACTTTTCAAGCACCGAAAGACGAATAACAGCCTCGCCCTTTACTTCAACTATTCCGCCGCAATCTATTTTCATCGGAAAACTCTTTATCGTAAGTACCTGTGCGGTAACGTCCTCACCGACTATTCCGTTTCCTCTGGTTGCCGCCCCCTTAAATTTCCCGTCCTCATAAGTTAAACAAATCGTCAATCCATCAAACTTATATTCAACGGTATATTCAATATCCCGTTTGTTCAGCCCCTTTTCAACGCGAGCTTCGAACGCGCGCAATTCTTCTTCCGTAACAGCCTTATCCAAACTATACAAACGGTTAATATGCGAATGTTTTGCAAATTCTTTTATAGGCTCCCCACCGACGCGCCTTGTCGGAGAATCAAACTCTACACTACCGCTTTCTTCTTCAAGACGCTTGAGTTCATCGTACAATTTATCGTATTCTGCGTCTGAAACCGTAGGATCGTCCAAAACGTAATATTCGTACGCATATCTGTTTAGCAGATCTATCAATTCTCTTATTCTATCAGACATAATTTCAATTAAAATCCTTTATATTTAAAGCGTTTTATATTAATTCCATAGGCGCGTATTGTATGGATAACGACTTTACCCCTACTCCCCTGAAAGCAACGTCTGCAATCTTATTGTTGCCGGATCCCTTTACGCTTATAATAACACCCTCGCCGAATTTTACGTGACGAACCCTTCTGCCGACCGTATATTCATCAAATTTGTCAGGCGTGACCTGCGTTTTAAGTTTCTGCCCTTCGGCAAATCTCTTTGCTCCTGCGGACGAATAATCCGCCCCTGACGTCCTGCTTATAAACGTACTTACGTCTTCATCGCTTTGATATCGGCTGCCTACGGGCTTTCTGTATCCTTCGTCCGTCCTTATCCTGTTTTGCGGAGAAGGCAAGCCAAGCTCTGTGGCAAGCTCGCCTATAAATCTGGACTTTGTCGTAAACTGCCTTTCTCCAAACAAATATCTGCTTTGTGCGGAAGTCAAGAAAAGTCGATCTTTCGCTCGTGTAATAGCAACGTACATCAATCTTCTTTCTTCCTCAAGCTCCGATTGATCGTTTGTTGCACGTGAAATGGGAAACACCGTTTCTTCCAGTCCGCTGATGAAAACGGTGCGAAATTCCAGCCCTTTCACGGAATGGATAGTAGCTAACGTTACGTATTCGCCGGAATCCATCTCGTCGATATCAGAACTAAGCGTTACTGAATTAAGAAAATCCGTAAGGGTAACGTTTTCACCGTTCAACTTCACAAACTCCTCAATGGAATTCTGAAGCTCTCCGACGTTTGCCTTTTTCGTGTAGTTTTCTTCTGAGTCAGTTTCAAATTGCGATAAAAAATTCGTTTTATCAAGCACTTTTTTCAACAGTTCGGTCAAATTGCTCGTCTCGCTGTCTATAATGAGCGAAACTATCAAATCTTTAAAACCTTTCAGTCGAGCCTTTGTCGTAGAAGAAAGATCCAAGGAATCCGCCTCTAAAATACTATCGTACAGGCACACGCCCCTGCTTTTTGCATATTCCAGCAAAATATCAACGGTTTTATCGCCTATACCGCGTTTCGGAACGTTTATTATTCGTAAAATCGCATCGTCATCCAACGGATTTACGAGTATACGCAAATACGCCATGAGATCCTTTATTTCCTTACGCTCGTAAAATTTAAACCCGCCAAAAACCTTATACGGAATATTGTATTTTAAAAATTCTTGTTCGAAAGTACGAGAGATTGCATTTATCCTCATCAGTACGGCAAAATCGTTAGGATGGTAACCGCGGGCAATTAAATTTTTTATCTGCACGGCAACGTACATCGCCTCTTGCGTTTCATCCTGCGCGGAGTAAACCTCTGCACGCGTCCCGTCGTCGTTTTCCGTCCATAAAACTTTTCGATTGCGCATCGTATTATTTTTAATTATGGCGTTTGCGAGATTCAAAATACGCTTTGTCGAACGGTAATTCCTCTCTAATTTGTAAACTTTCGCACCCGCAAAATCCTTTTCAAAACCAAGAATATTTTTAATTTCAGCACCACGCCATCCGTAAATACTCTGGTCGTCGTCACCAACGGCAAAAATATTTCCGTGGTTTTGGGCAAGAAGTTTCACGATATCGTATTGAATAGCGTTCGTATCCTGAAATTCGTCAATGTGTATGTAATGAAATTTATCCGAATAATAATTCCTTACCTGTTCGAAATTTTCAAGAAGGTCCCTCGTTTTCAAAAGCAGGTCGTCAAAATCCAAAGCGTTGGACGCCTTCATTAACTTGTTATATCTTTCGTAAAAATCGCAATATTTATCAATATCGTGCTGGTCGGCAAATTCTTCTCTATAACTTTTAGGTGCAAGCCCCAAAGTTTTTGCATTAGATATATGCCATTTTGCATTCTTCAAAAATTTATCGTCTTCGCACTCGATTTCGGCAGCTATACGCTTTAATACCCTCTCCTTATCCACGTCGCTGTAAATTGTAAAATTTTTATCGTAACCTAAAAATGCTATATTTTGGCGAAGAATTTTCGTGCACATGCTGTGAATGGTCGAAACCCACATACCTTCAGCATAACCCGTCATATTCTCAATGCGCTCTTTCATCTCGTCTGCGGCTTTGTTCGTAAAGGTTATAGCCAAAATATTAGAAGGATTTACACCCTTTTCTCCGACGAGATACGCGATTCTGCTTGTCAGAACTCTGGTCTTTCCGCTACCGGCACCGGCAATAACAAGCACTGCTCCTTCCGTATCGATAACAGGTTTAATTTGTTCTTCATTCAATTTCTCAAGTACGTCATTCATTGTTTTACCCGATAAGCGTTTTATCTTAATAATTGTAACACAATTTACCTTTTTTTTCAATTATTTAAGGTTAAAATTAAAAGTAAAACGTGAATTACTTTGTTGCAAAAAGCCCGATGCTGAAATTCATATTCAACGTCGGGCAAATCGTTTGCATTTTTATCAAGCAAATAATCGCAGTCTTTTAGTTTTATCCGTTAACCTTATTGCTTTGTAAATAATTGAATTCTTTTTCTTTTCTGTATCTCTCAAGCGCGAGAAGATATCTGTTTGAAAGTTCAAGCATATACCTTTGTTTTTGAGCGTAGTCCAGTCCGTCATACACGTCGTGATCGACCAACCGACCGATAGCGTCGCTCACCTCGCCGAAAGTATCGAGCAAATTGCAGACTTTTTCATAAAACAACTCGTCTTCATACTTCTTTCCGTTGACTTCTCGAATGGTTTTATTGATATAATATTCTGCAACTTTTGAAGGATTGCCTCCCCCTGCCTCGGCGAAATCGATTTTTTCGTTCAACTCTTTATCAAAATCGCTCCAATATCCCGTTTTCATTCTGTGTTTTGCTTCTTTAGCGATGCTTTTAAAAGAATTTTTGTCTGCTTTTTGCTCTTTCATTGCTATACCTTAATTAAAGAAAATAAAAAGGCCCGATAAGAAAATCGGGCGTAAAAATTAACCTTTTGCACTTCTTTTTCTTGCCGCTTCGGCTTTTTTCTTACGGCGAACAGAAGGTTTTTCGTAATGCTCTTTACGACGAAGATCGCCGATAATTCCATCACGGGAACACTTTCTTTTAAAACGACGCAAAGCGTTATCCAAAGATTCGTTTTCACCAACTCTGATAGTAGACATTTTCAACCCTCCTTCGCGCTCAATCGCAAAAACTGATATAAGTATAGCAAATCCCGATAAACTTGTCAAACAAATTTAGCGAAATTTATAGCAATTTTCAATTAAAACCCAAATCAGACAAATTCTTGTAAATTTCGACAAAAAGGAAAATTAAGCAGGTTGCCAACCCATTTTCTGTCCGGACAAAATATGAATATGCAGATGGAAAACGGATTGACCGGCATCGTCGCCTTGGTTTATAACAAGCCTGTAACCATTTTGCAACTCGAGAAGATCGGTAAGTTCGGAAATTTTCTTTAAACACTTACCTATAATTTCAACTTGCTCGGGCGTTGCGTCCGCAATGAGCTTGAAATGCTGCTTTGGTATTGCAAGAAAATGATTTTTGGCCTGAGGATTTATATCTCTTATTATAATCATATTTTCATCCTCGTAAAGTTTTTTCGTCTCCAATTCTCCGGAAACAAATTTACAAAATAGACAATCGCACATATTTACTCCTCCTTTAAGACTTCGGCGAGTACGCCGTCGTTATATATTTGTTTAAGTCTTACCTTTTGTTTTTTATTAAGGTCTATATTTTTATCGGTATATACCCTGATATAATTGCCCGTGTACCCGGTTACATAACCGTCCGCATATTCTTCGGGTATCACCTCTTGAACAGTTCCTAAGTTTTTATTTATATAATTTTTTCGGCACTCAGCCTTTAACTCGAGCAACTTGTCAAGCCTTTCCTTCTTTATTTTCCCGGGAAGATCTTTAAATTTTGCGGCGACCGTTCCACTTCTTTTAGAGTATGCAAAACAGTGAATATCGGCAAATTCAACCTTTTCAACAAGTGAAACCGTTTCGTTAAAATCGCTTATATTTTCCGAGAAAAAACCAGCGATTATGTCTGTCGTAATAGCACAATCGGGATAAAAACGACGAATTAACACAACCTTTTCCATATATTCTTCAGCCGTGTATTTACGATTCATAGACTTGAGAACGGAATTTGATCCGGACTGAAGGGAAAGGTGAAAATGCGGAGCAAAATCTTTAAGTTGCGTGGTAGCATCTAAAAACTTTTCATCAATAACGCCTACCTCCAACGAACCCAGTCTGACTCGCATATCGTAATCTTTGATTGCAAGCAACAAGTCCGCAAGCCTTGCCCCGTTATAATTGTAATCGGAAAGATTTATACCTGTAATGACCGCCTCGACCGGATTGAGCTTTTCTATCTCAGCCTTTATCCCCTCGATACTTCGAGAACGCGATCTTCCGCGCAAATACGGAACGATGCAATAAGAACAGAAATTATTACAGCCGTCCTGAACCTTTACGTAAGAACGAGTCCTCTCGCCGTTTGCTGAGAAAAATCCCTCTGAATACAGATCTTCTTTTTCAATAAAAATTCCTGAATTATTGATTAAATCAAAAATTTTATCCTTACTTTTTGCCCCTGTAACCAAATAAACGTTTTCCTTATCAAAAAAATCGTTAGGGGAATGTTCCGATGCACAACCGGTTATTATTATTTTAGCATGGCTGTTAAATTTTTCCACGCGAGCGACCGCTTGACGGGATTTCTTTTCCGCCTCAGCCGTAACAGCGCACGTATTTATTATATAAAGATCTGCAGGTGAAAGCTGATCCGTCACCTCGTACCCGAGGTTTCTCAACCCCTCCATAAGCGAGGCACTTTCACACTGATTGACTTTGCATCCCAACGTAAAAACAACGGCTTTCATTCAAGTTCACCTAAAGAATACATAACGATAGAAATAGCGCTGACTGCCGCAGTATCGGCGCGCAGGATACGTTTTCCCAAAGAAATGATTTTATAGTCATATTCGATTGCTTGACCCACCTCTTTTTCGGAAAAGCCGCCCTCACTACCTATTACGATCGAGCAATCCTCTTTTATTTCGTTAATATGTGTGACATAATTGTAATATTTTCATAGAATAATAAACAGTTTTTGCGATTTTTGCCAAACTCTAATGCAGATGTAAAATCCGGACAATAAACTACTTTTGGAGCAATGCTACGGCCACATTGTTTTGCAGCTTCAACACTCACTTTATTGAGCCTGCTAAGTTTATTTTCATTCATATAGGCACTTGAATACTCCGATAAAAAAACTGCTATTTCATGTACGCCAAGTTCCACAGCCTTTTGAACGACGTATTCGGTTTTATCCCCTTTTAAATATCCGCATACAAGCGAAACTTCCGTTTTGCTTTCGGTATCATTATAAATTTTATCCTTAACCCGCGCAACAAAACTTTTTTTTCGTATTTCCGTTATTTCAGAAATATAGTCGTAACCGCTGTTGTCGCATAGTATGATATCATCCCCGACGGAAAATCTCAGAGTATTTACGGCATGCGAATACTCATCGCCTGTAACTTCTGTAAAATCGCTTATGCTATCTACAAAAAAACGCCGCAATCCGCTCATTTTTCAATCTCCGCCAACACGGCAATCCATTCGCCATTAACTCTTTTTTCAATAAATTTGAAACCAAGCGCCTCGTAAGTTGCAACGACCTCGTCGTAACGGGAGTGTATAATGCCGCTCATTATCAATTTTCCGTCACTCTTTATATTTTTAAGTATATCTCTCGACAAAATTTTTAACACATCTGCCGTAATGTTCGCAACGACAAGATCTCCGCATACGGTCGTATCGTCGAGCAAATTAGAGTGAGCTACGACGACCTTGTCCTCAACGCCGTTAAGCTTGCAATTATGTTCCGCGCTCTTTACTGCAACGAGGTCTATATCTGTCAAAATAGCCTTCTCCGCGCCGAGTTTTACAGCCGCAATACCCAAAATTCCGCTTCCGCAACCGATATCTATAACCGTATCCGTAGCTTTAAGATATTTTTGAATCAGCTCAATGCACATTGACGTCGTTTCGTGTTCGCCCGTGCCAAACGCCATATTAGAATCGATTTTTACCTGAACTTCGCCGTCGCCGGGTTCATGATCTATCCATTCGGGACAAACCCACACGCGCCCGAACTGCATGGGACGATAATGTTTTCGCCAAATTTCAATCCAATCGTCGCCCTCAACCTCGCGCTTGACCGTTTCCAGACTGCCAACGACAATATTCCCTTCGGCATTTTTGCTTAATTGAGCAAGGTCCTCTCTTATCGATATATCCGCAGCAGCAGCTTCTTCTTTTGCAATATATGCCTTAACGAGTACGTCCTCGCCTTGTTTAACGAGTTTGTCGTCAATATAATCCCACGTATCGCGGCGCTTTTCGATAAGCTCGATAACGTCGTTAACGTCGCATATAGCTACGCCGTAGTTAGTGTAATTCCATAAAATATCGCTTACGAGATCGGCAGCTTCTGCCGTAGTTGTTATCGTAAATTCTATAAATTTCATTTTAACCTCTGTAAATTACGTTGCCGCCACGCACGGTAAGCGCAACGTTCATCTCGTCGTCAACGACGGCAAAATCGGCATCCTTGCCTATTTTTATGCTGCCTTTTTTATCAAAAATCTTAAGATTTTTCGCAGGATTTATCGTTGCGAAATCTACCGCATCGGTAAAAGATACACCGTTGTTTACCAAATTTTTAATAGCGACGTTCATTTTCAGTACACTGCCCGCAAGCGCTCCGTTGGCAAGACGTGCCTCGCCGTTTTTAACGTAAACGGTCTGACCGCCCAATTCGGATACCCCGTCGGGCATGTGTTTTGCGCGCATTGCATCCGTTATTAACGTTACTTTATCGTGCGGTTTGTTTTTAATTACAAGCTTGATGGCGGGTACTGAAACGTGTATCGTATCGCAAATGATCTCACAATTATAAGAATCGAGTAACAGCGCACTACCGGCAACGCCTATTTCGCGGTGATGAACACCCTTTTGAGCGTTAAATGTATGCGTAATATTCGAAGCGCCCCACTCTGCAGCCTTGCAAACGGTTTCGTAACCGGCACCGGAATGTCCTATCGATACCACGGCCCCATTCTTTACTGCATGTTTGATAAATTCTTCGGCTCCGCTTTCTTCGGGTGCCATTGTTATTAATTTAACACAACCACCGCACGCCTCGTTAAACCTGTCAAAAATGTCACTATCAGGTTTAATGACGTACTCTAACGGCTGCGCGCCTATATAGTCGGGAGAAATAAAAGGCCCTTCAAGGTGCACGCCCAACAACTCCGCGCCGGTTTCACGTGAAACACTCCTGTATTCTTTTACAGCAAACATAGCCCTTTCTATATTTTCAACGCTCTGAGTCATCGTAGTAGCCAAAAATCCCGTGGTTCCCTCGCTCGCTATCGCTTCGGCAATTTGTTTTAAAGCTTCCGCAGTACCATCCATAGCGTCGCAACCTGCGGCACCGTGGATATGCTCGTCTATAAATCCGGGCAGAACGATCTTACCGTCCATATCGGCGTAACTTTCAATATTCGTATCGTCGTTGCCTATATATGCAATTTTTCCATTTTCAACACCTATACAAGTGGTGACGATTCCCTCGCCCTCTATATAAGCTTTGCAGTTTTTAAAACCTTTCATCGTAATTCTCCGTTTAAAAATTCTTTTATTATATCGTATAATTCCGACGCACTATCGGCAAATATCTTTGCTCCGGCATCGGTTAACACCTTTTTATCTCTATATCCCCAAGTAACGGCAATGCCCGTACAGCCAAGGTTTTCGGCAAAACGAACGTCAGTTTCCCCGTCGCCCACAACAACGGCGTTTTCAGGTAATACCCCAAGTTCGTTAAGTATAAATTCTCCGCACTCCTTATCAGGCTTGTGAGCAAAACACGGACGATTGCCGTAAACGTAATCGAAGTCGTATTGTTTTAAATAACGTTTATATACCTCGTCCATAGACGGTTGAGGCTTATTAGAGGCAATTGCAAGCATAGCGCCGTCCATTTTAAGATTTTTAAGTAAAACGTCTATACCGTCGTAAAGTGCCGTTTTTGGCGAACCGCTTGAATTGTAAATTTCATTATATTTTTTAAGACATTCCTCAATCGGAATTTCACAACCTACAGGCAAAGATCTTATTACGAAATTTTTTGCACCGTTGCCTATATACGCCTTAGCTTGTTCGACCGTAATATGCGGAAAACCGTAAAATTCAAGCATCGCGTTCATAGCGTCGCAAAGGTCTCCGGAAGTATCTAAAAGTGTACCATCCAAATCAAAAATCACTAATTTTTTAATCATTTTTATTACCTTTAAATTTCTCAACTATTCTTTCAACGGCAATAGTCGCATGTTCAAAAGTAAGACCGCCCTGAACGTACGCGATATATGGCTCGCAGATGGGAGCGTCTGCCGAAAGCTCTATTGACGAGCCCTGCACGAAACACCCCGCGGCCATTATCACCTTATGCTCGTACCCCGGCATATCCCAAGGTTCAAGCTTAACAAAACTATCTATGGGCGAAACCTCTTGCACCGTTTGAATAAAATCTATAAGCTGTTCTTCCGTTTCAAACTTTACGGAACGCGTAATATCCTTAGGAAGTTCGCCTTTTGCCGGCAAAGTTTCAAAGCCCCTATCCGCCATTACGGCGCCGAGCAACATACTTCCGTCAAGCGCTTGCTTGACTATATGCGGCGCCATAAACAACCCCTGAAAGAAATATTGATACGTAAAAGCGTATGAACCCACTTCTCCGCCTATCGATGGAGCAGTTAATCTATTTTCAACGAGGCGAATATACTCTGATTTTCCCGCAACATAACCGCCCGTTGGGGCTATTCCTCCGCCTGCATTTTTTATAAGAGAGCCGGCCATAAGGTCTGCGCCGACGGCAGTTGGTTCATATTTTTCAACGAATTCACCGTAGCAGTTATCAACGAAAATACAACCGTTAAAACCTGCCTCTCTGAGCTTAGAAAAGAAAGAACCCATTTCTTCGACGGAAAGCGAGGAACGCCAAGCGTACCCTCTCGACCGCTGAACGTAAACCAATTTGGGAGCTTTGGTTTTGATGAACGAAATAGCAGCATCCTCGTCTATTTTATCGTTTTTTAGCGGAATATTCTCAAAACTTACCCCGTAATCCTTTAAAGATCCGATATTTTCTCCCGAAATAACGTCAACCAAAGTGTCGTACGGCATGCCCGTTACAGAGACGAACAGATCGCCCGGTCTCAGAACTGCGAATAAGGCAAGCGAAATAGCGTGCGTTCCCGAAACGATGTTCGGCGAAACGACTGCCGCCTCCGCGTCGAACGAACGTGCGTAAACCTTATTTAAAGCGTCCCTGCCATCGCTGTCGTAACCGTAACCGGTGGTTGGGTTAAAATGACGGAGAGCAATTTTTTCCGATTTGAATGCTTCTAATACTTTGCGCTGGTTATATAGCGCAACGTCAGCCGTATAATCCATTTGTTTTTCAAGTTGCAACTTCGCTTTTTCTATTGTTTCATCTAACATTTTACATTACCGAATTTTATCAATTATTTGTTGTGCCAGATTTTTTACGTCATTCTTTTTCAAATAAACGAGACGAGGATCTCTTTTAAAAAAGGTGATTTGACGTTTTGCGTAATGGCGAGTGTTAAACTTTATCGACTCGGATATCTCCTCTACGCTCAAATTTTTATCAAGTCCCTCGCAAACCTCTTTGTAACCAATGCCCTGCATGCATTGATCGCTCACCTTTATTCCGCTTGCCAGCAACCCCTTTACTTCGTCTATCAAGCCCGCCTCGAGCATCTGATCTACCCGCAAGTTGATTCTTTCGTACAGTTCTTCTCTCTCAAAATCTATAGAAAACGAACTGTAATCGAATATCGGGGTAAGATCGTCTGTATAGCTTGACTTTTTCCTGCCGGAAACTTCATAAATTTCCAAAGCTCGCACGACGCGTTTAACGTCGTTTACGTGCAGGACTTTTGCCGATTCCGGGTCGCACTCTTCCAGCATTTCGTGCAATTTTTCCTTTCCGAATTCGTTTAAAATATTTTCGTATTTTGCGCGAACGGCAGCGTCAGCAATGGAATTGCCGTAGCTTAAATTATATAAAACAGAGTTGATATAAAACCCTGTTCCCCCGCAAATTACAGGGATTTTACCATTTTCAATTATCCCGCGCACTATCGGCAGAGCCAGCTCGCGGTATTCGCCTACCGAAAAATTTTCCGTAGGCTCCACGACGTCTATCAAGTGATGTTTAACGCCCTGCATCTCCTCTGCGGAAGGTTTTGCCGTACCGATATTGCAGCGTTTGTAAACGCACATTGAATCGGCGGAAACAACTTCGCTGCCCAAAAGTTTTGCGCACTCCACAGCAAGGGCGGTCTTTCCGGACGCCGTCGGTCCGCATATAACCAAAATCTTTCCTAAACTATTCTCTTGAACCATTTTTCGATCTCGGTGCCGGTAATACGAACAGCAACGGGCCTGCCGTGCGGACATTTAAGCCCCATATCGCCGTTCATCTTTTTTATTAACGCCTTTATTTCCCCATCGGATAGGGAAAATCCTGCTTTTATAGCCGCCTTACACGCGCGTTGACACAACTTTTCCCTTATTACTTCGGGAACTTTCTCTTGCTTTAACCCGTTATCGTTCAACACGTCCGAAAAGAATTCGTCCAAATTCATTTCGGCAAGATCGAGAGGGACTTCGGTTACCTTATAAGAATTTCCGCCGAACTCCTCTATAGCAAAGCCCAGCTCTTTGAGATACTCCGTTCTCGTTTGAAAATAGGCATCTTCAACACTGTTTAAATTTAGTATATAAGGTATCAATAACGGCTGAGTTGCGGAATTTTTGGACAATGCTTTTTCGTATATAGAATCAAATAAAATGCGTTCATGTGCGGCATGTTGATCTATAAAATAAACGTCTCCGTTCTTCTCGAATATCAAATACGTTTTGAGCGCTTGCCCCACGTATATAAAATCGTAATCTATGCCCATATCGCCCTGCTCGGTAAAGGCATCGGCTTTTGACTTGGGCAGTTCGGAAGTCTTTTCTTCGGTTTTTTCAAATTCGAACACCTCGGCAGGCTTCTCCTTCCCTGCCTTTTTTTCTAATTCCTCAAGATATTTTTTGTTTTCGTTGAATACGGAAATTATCTTCTGTTCTGCAGCGGAATCGCATGTTGAAACGCCGCTGTCGTTTATCGCAGAATATTCCCAAAACTGATTACTCAACGGTCGAGCTCGCTTCTCTTTTTTGTAATTTGTTTTGATTTCGGTATTTTTCTCGTCGACAAAATCGCTTGAGAATTCTTCATTTTTCACATTTTTATCGTCAGAATTATCCGTTTTTGCAACACTCTCGAATATCGGGCTAACAGGCGCCGCAGGATTTTCCATAACTATATCGAGAGCCTCGTTGCTGCCATCCAAGACCTTTGAAACAACGGAATATACCGTCCCGTACACCACTTGATTGTTGCTGAATCTAACGTCCGTTTTATTCGGGTGAACGTTCACGTCGACGGCTTCCGCTGGTATAGTCAACTCCAGTACGAAAAACGGATATTGCCTTTTCATCAAGTATGATTGATACGCGTTTTGAATTGCAGATGAAACGGTTGAATTAATAACGTATCTTCCGTTTATTATCAAAGTTTGATACGTTCTGTTCGCTTTAGTAAAATTGTGGCGACCTATGTAACCCCTTATGCCTATACCGTTTTTTTCGGCGGAAATATGGAAACAATTGCGCACCGTATCAACGCCGTAAACAGCAATCATAGCCTCTTCTTCCCCTCCGCCGTAAGATTGCAAAATCAATTCGTCGTCGGCGTAATATTTAAAAGAAATATAAGGGTTCGCGAGAATAAGCCTGCTTACTATATTCGTAATATCGGCTTCCTCGGCGCGCGTCGTCTTTAAAAATTTTGCCCTGACGGGAGTATTATAAAACAAACTTTCAACCGAAATTTTAATGCCGTTATCAGAAGGGGCGTCCTCTACCTCGCCGATATTGCCGCCATCTGCAGTAATTTTTGCCCCGTAAAGCTGTTTTTCGGGCTTACTTACGATAGCGACCTTAGCTACGCTTGCAATACTTGCCAACGCTTCGCCCCTAAAACCGAGCGTAATTATGTTGTCCAGATCGGAAACGTCGGAAATTTTGCTGGTTGCATGCGGCAAAAACGCCTTTGGCAGTTCTTCTTTTTCGATACCGCAACCGTCGTCGGTTATTTCAACCAAATCTTTGCCGCCGTTCCATATCGAAATTGTTATATTTTTTGCGCCTGCATCGATGGAATTTTCGACCAACTCCTTGACCACGGAAAAAGGCCTTTCTACCACTTCTCCCGCGGCAATCCGGTTATATATCTTTTTATCAAGGATATTTATCTTCATATTATCCCCCTCAATCTTTGTCTTTATCTAACTTTTCTTTAAGATCAGCCAAGATATTAAACGCCTGCATCGGGCTTATATCGTTCAAATTCAACTCGTCAATAATCGTTTCAACTTCTGATTTTTTTGAAATTTCGGTTTCAGTTTTAGAAGTTTTAATTCCCTTTGTCAAATCATTTTTTTCAAGATCTCTCAGTATCTTTTTCGCCCTGTCGGTAACCTCTGACGGCACGCCGGCAAGCGAGGCAACTTCTATGCCGAAACTTCTGTTTGCACCGCCGCGCATTATCTTTCTGAGAAAAACTATCGAATTATTCAATTCTTTTACGGTTATCTTATAATTTTTGACTCCGTCCAAAACGCCTTCAAGCTCGGTAAGTTCGTGATAGTGCGTTGCAAAAAGTGTTTTTGCCCTTATATTTGTGGTGATATACTCAACTACCGCCCAAGCGATGCTCAACCCGTCGTAAGTGCTGGTTCCCCTGCCTACCTCGTCCAGAACAAGCAGGCTTTTATCCGTGGCGTGCAACAAAATAGTTGCAACTTCCATCATCTCGACCATAAACGTGCTTTGATCGAAAACCAAATTGTCGCTTGCGCCTACGCGAGTATATATTCTGTCCGTTAAAGGTACTTCCGCCGAAGAACACGGCACGAAACTGCCTATGTGAGCCATCAACACTATCAACGCGGTTTGTCTCATATAGGTGCTTTTACCTGCCATATTCGGCCCCGTCAGTATCATGGTTCTGTTTTCGCAAGTATCCAGATAAGTATCGTTGGCAACGAACTGCTCGCGCGAGACCGCCTCCACCACGGGGTGCCTGCCGCCTACGATATTCAGCGGCTTATCGCTATTGACTATTTCAGGTCGGCAATATTTGTTGTTTTTCGCAACCTCTGCAAGTGAAACTATCGTATCCAAACAAGCTATACACTTAGCCGTTTTTTGCAATTTTCTTATATTTTGAACGAGTTTATCCTTAATTTCTTCGTATAGGCGAGCTTCAAGTTTAAGCGCTTCTTCTTCGCTGTTAAGTATTTTATCTTCAAGCTGTTTAAGCTCGTCCGTAACGTACCTTTCCGCATTGGCAAGCGTTTGTTTCCTTACGTAATTGTACGGAACGTAATCTTTAAAAGAGTTGGTTACTTCAATATAATATCCAAAAACTCGGTTATAACCTATTTTTAAATTTTTAATGCCGGTACGTTCTCTCTCCGCCGTCTCCATTGCGGCAATCTTGTTTTTGACGGTACTGCGAATATTGCGCAGCTCGTCCAAATCCTTGTTGAACCCCTCTTTTATGTATCCGCCGTCTTTCATTGTTACCGCAACGTTGTCCGATATGGCGTCGTTCAACAATTTGGAAAGTTCGGCGTAATCGCCCATGTTTGCGCAGATATCTTTGATGATATTTGACGACAAACCGCTTAACTGAAATATTATACTCGGTATCAAACTCAACGACTTGCCAAGTAGCGAACAGTCCTTAGGCGTCACGTTATTATTCGAAATTTTACCCGCAAGTCTTTCGATATCGTTTACCGAAGAGAGAATTTCTGCAATTCCTTGCCTTATAAGGGTATTGTTGTAGAGTTCTTCTACGCCGTCAAGTCTGTAATTTATCTTTTCTATATCCTGTAGAGGCGATAAAATCCAGGACGTTAAATTTCTCGATCCCATGCCGGTTTTTGTCTTGTCAAGCACCCATAAAAGCGAGCCGTAACGCTTGCCATCGCGCATCGATTTTATTAGCTCCAAATTCCTTACGGCGTTGAAATCGAGAGTCATAAATTCTCCCACTTCTTCAACGGAAATTTTATTTATGTTTTTCAACGCGTGCTTTTGCGTTTCTCTCAGATACTCTACAAGCCCGCCTGCGGCGCTTATCATTAAATTCTCGTCTTCCAGCCCGTAAGCAGCAAGCGATGCGACGCCAAATTGTTCAAGCAAGGTTTTCTTTGCGGATTTAAGCGAAAAAGCATATTCTCTGAACGAATAAAATGCAGGAATTACCTCATGTTTTACAATACTGAAATTTTTAGATTCCAAAAACGCCGCCTGATTGGAAATAATCTCCGCAGGCGAAATTCTCACCAAACAATCAAATAATGCGCTCTCTTTTCCATCACCTGAAAAATTGCGGGCAAAGAAATCGCCGGTTGTAATATCAGCCCAAGCGCAAGCGTAATCCTTACCGTTGTAGTAAACCGAGGCAAGGAAGTTGTTTTTCTTCTCGTCAAGCAAGGAATTATCTATCATGGTACCCGCCGAAACGACTCTTATAACGTCCCTTTCGACTAAGCCCTTCGATTCTTCCGGCAACGTCATCTGTTCGCAAATTGCAACCTTTTCTCCCATCTCCACGAGTTTTGCGATGTAAGTTTCCGCAGCATGATACGGTATCCCGCACATCGGCGCCCTTTCGTCAAGCCCGCAATCTCGTCCGGTCAACGTCAGTTCGAGCATAGAACTTACCTTCTTTGCGTCGTCGAAAAACATCTCGTAAAAGTCGCCGAGCCTGTAAAAAAGGATGCAGTCTTTGTATTTTTCTTTAGTTTGCAAATAATGTTGCATCATTGGTGAAAGAGCCATAATTCCCTCGCATTATTCTATACTTACTATATCACCGAAAAGTGAAATTCCCGAACAATCATTAATTTTTATATTAACGAATTTTCCCAACAAATTCTCGTCGGACTTGCAATATCCCATCTTTCCGTATTCGTCGCGCCCCAAGTACAAGTCCCTCTTTTCGTCGTAGTCCTCACACAATATTTCTATGGTTTTTCCTTCGTACTTTTTCGATTGCTCTCTGTTTATCCTGTTTTGCAAATCTACGAGTCGCACGATACGGTCTTTTTTTACCTCGTCTGAAATATGCCCTTCCATGCGATCGGCAACGGTGCCGGACCGGCGGGAATAAACGAACGTAAACGCGCTTATGTAATTAGCCCTTTCAACGACCTTTAAAGTATCTTGAAAGTCCTCCTCTGTTTCCGTAGGAAAGCCTATCATTATATCGCTCGTAACGGCGCAATCGGGAATGATTTTGTGGAGCATGTCCAACTTCTCAATATATTGCTCGGCGGTATATTGCCTGTTCATCAGCTTTAATATTCTATCTGACCCGGCTTGAACGGGTAAATGCACACATTTGCATATTTTTGGGTTTTCTGCCATAACTTTAACAACTTTTTCGTTAAAATCCTTTGGATGATTTGAAATAAAGCGAAGTCGGAATTTCCCGTCTATTTTGCAAACCTCTTGCAACAGGTCTGCAAAATCCACCTTTTCGGGCAGATCTTTTCCATACGAATTGACGTTTTGTCCAAGCAGTGTTATCTCTTTATACCCTTCGCCGACAAGTTGCCTTACTTCTTCAACTATATTGTCGCACGAACGGCTGCGCTCTCTCCCCCTGACGTAAGGAACGATGCAATACGTACAAAAGTTATTGCAACCGTACATCACGTTTACCCAAGCGTTGGGAAAGCTGTTTCTAACCGCAGGCTGCCCTTCTGCAATAGCGTTATTTTCAACGATATCCACCACTCGCTTATTGGTTTCTATTCTTCTTTTAACCATCTCGCCGAGTTCCGAAAGGTTTTGCGTACCAAAAACTATATCCACGAAAGGAAAAGTACTGCGCAGTTTTTCCGCCGCACCGGGCTGCTGAGTCATACATCCGCCCACGGCAATTATCATATTCGGGCGAGCCTTTTTTATAGGCTTCAACGCGCCTATATTTCCGTATGCGTGCCTTTCGGCGTTTTCCCTTACGCAACAGGTGTTGAAAGCCACTATATCGGCATCCTCCACGCTTTCGCCGCGTTCGTATCCAAGAGCTTCGAATGTTCCGGCTATTTTCTCGGACTCATGCTCGTTCATCTGACATCCGTATGTTATTATAAAATATTTACCCATAATAGTTATTATATATTATTCTTAATTTTTTTTCAACTTTTTAGCGGGAGTTGATTACCCTAATTAAAAATTTTCTCTATAAATTTTTTGTTTGTAATAATTTAATTAAGGTTTCGCAAAATAAGCAGGACGGGTTTCCGTTTCACGGTGAACAAAAAATGAAAAAGATTTTTAAAATTATAGCTTGCGCAATTCTTTGCAACGTAATATTGTTTTGTACCCTTTTCATTTACGCTGCTTATATAACGGCAGACGCAACTTTCGACGCGTCTAAATTGACGCAAAATTCAGAAACGACAGTATTTTTCGACTGCAACGGATCAAAGATAGGACAAACCGAAACGCAAACGCCCGTTTACGTTCCGATACAAGAATTGCCATCTCACGTCAAAAACGCGTTTGTAGCCATAGAGGACAAGCGCTTTTACAGCCACCGCGGCATTGACTTCAAGAGAATTTTGAGTGCAGCAAAAAACGATATAATAAGCGGAAATTTTGATGAAGGAGCCTCTACGATAAGCCAACAACTCATAAAAAATACGCACCTTTCACCCGAAAAGACGATAACCCGAAAATTAAAAGAAATAAAACTTACGCTAATTCTGGAAAAAAATTATACTAAGGATGAAATTTTGGAAATGTACCTAAACACGATATACTTCGGCGAGGGCGCTTACGGAATTCAAAATGCATCCGTTAAATTTTTCGGAAAAGATGCAAGCGCGTTGGAACCGCACGAAAGCGCGCTGCTTGCCGCCGTAATAAAAGCGCCGGCGTATTATTCCCCCTATTCCCACCCCGAAAATGCTCTAAAAAGGAGAAACGTCGTATTAAAATGCATGATCGAACAAGGCTACGTACCGCCAAGCAACAGAGAAGCGTACACTAACAAACCATTAGAACTATCTCCGCAATGCGAAACGGGCGAAACTTCGCAGTACGTTATGCAAGCAAAAAAGGAAGCCGATCAAATTATTTCTTCACTTCCTCTCGGTTTTTACGAAAAATTTAACGTTTACACGTACTTAAATCCCGAAATAAATCGAGCCGTATATGAAGAAATGAGCACGCAGGATCTGCCGTGCGACTACTCGTCCGTTTTAACTGATAATTCAACGCACGGCGTTTGCGCTTTCGTTTCAAGCGTCGAACCCGCCAAAAGATGCCCCGCTTCAACGGTAAAACCGTGGCTCGTTTATGCGCCCGCAATCGACACGAAAGAGATCACTATCGCAACGAAAATCCTCGATGAAAAAACAGATTTTAACGGTTTTAAACCTAACAATCACAACGGCGTTTACAACGGATACATCTCTGCAAAAGAGGCCCTTTATAAAAGTTTGAACGTCCCCGCGGTAAAAATCGCAAACGGCATAGGCATACCCGTGTTAACGAGTTACGCAGAAAAAATGAACCTTCACTTAAACGGCGGGCTTGGCATGGCTTTGGGCGGCATAGACGAAGGTATGACGTTAAAAGAAATATGCGATCGTTATTCCGTTTTTACTTCAGGCGGGAATTTTGAAGAAAGTAAATTTATATATAAAATAACGACAAAAGACGGTAAAACAGTCTATCAACACTCACCTGAAAAAACTAAAGTTTTCGACGAGGGAACCGTTTACGTTATCAACGACGCCCTCTCCGCTTGCGCACAGATGGGCACAGCAAAAAAATTGAAATCCTGCAACCTTCCCCTATGCGCAAAGACCGGAACCAACGGCAGAGAAAAAGGCAATATGGACGCATACTGCATTTCCTATTCCCCCGAGTTCACCCTCGGTACCTGGCTCGGCAGATACGACAACTCGCTCATGCCAAACAGCATTTCCGGCGGCACATACCCAACTATTATGGCGGGCGAAATCTGGCAAGTTTTGAGCAATCACAAAAAAATAACAGCCTTTCAACCACCCGAAGGGATCGCCGAAATCAGGTTAGACAAAAAGGATTATGAAGATAATTATAGACTGACGAAAGGGACGGACGGCCCTACTTTTTGGTTTTTGAACGGCACAGAACCTAAAGAAGCGGAAATCAAAAAAAAGGAAAATGCTATACTGAATATCCATCAAGACTGTACCGACGGCACGTACGCCCTCTCTTTCGACGTTGAAGGCTACGACGGGGTTGAAATTTACGTAGCCGAAAACAAAAAGCGAGAAGAACTTATAAGAGAATTTTTGAATTGCGATGAATGTACGCTCTCGTACGCCTTAAAAGCAAACACGGATTATCGTTTTTCCATACTCCCGTTTAAGTTTAACGTCGACGAGAGGGAGTATTTTGATAGGATCGATTTGAGTAGCGTCAAATATATTCCTAAACAACCCGTAAAACCTCCGGCTAAGTTCAAATGGTGGGAAGAATAGCTATTATGTCAGACATAAATCGTGTTAAAATCACTTATAATAAAAGATATTGTGCGTAAATTCTATTTTTTCGGTTTTGAGACGAATCGGCAAAAAAATAAGACTCCGTGCCACAGCCGTAGTTAGCGCAAAGTCTCAAATTTTTACATCATTTTATATATTCCAAAATAACCTTGTAGCAAGTAATCAGCTCCTCTAATCCGCAAGCGCAATTTGCAGGACTTGGCGAAGGCAGATATTCCCCTTCTATTCCCTGTAAATTTTTTAAAAGTTTTGTCGCCGTCTTTCCCGTCGTAAAAATCTTTTTTATATCCGTTCCATTTATCGCCTCGGCTATATCCGTCGGCACGGGATTTTTTATAGACGAGTCGCTCGCTCCGGTTATTTCACATCGCTCGATAACGTCCCACAAGGCTATTTTATTCCTTACGAGCATGGATTCTTTATCAGTCAATGTCAATGGTTCGCACTCTTGCAGCACCGCCGAAACGGCTTTCCAAAACCTGTTTTGCGGATGCCCGTAATAAAAACCTTGCTCTCTTGATTTCGGCGAAGGAAACGTTCCCAAAATCAAAATCTTCGCCTCGGGAAAAATAAACGGCCCGAACGAATGACTTACTTCTTCACTCATATTTCTTCAACTTTTATCTTTTTGTATATTTCATCGTATTTATCTTTATAAAATAGGTTCGTTCCGGGCGTTGTAATCGATGCCGTACCGGCAGCAACGGCGCATCTTAACATCTCCTTATCATCGCACCCGAGTTCCGTCATATAAGCCGCAGCGGCAAGCATACTGTCGCCCGCGCCGACGGTCGAATTAACGGCTACGTTTGCCGTTTTAGCAAAGTAAGTTTTGCTTCCGTCCGTAAGCAGCGCCCCCTCTCTACCCAAGGATAGCAGCACTTTTTCAGTGCCAAAACCCAAAAGTTTTTCGCACGCTTTTATCATTTCCGCCTTCGTCCGCAACGGGTTTTTTACTATAGTTTCCAGCTCCGACAAGTTAGGTTTGACCAAACACACCCCATTCTTTAAGGCTTCGGTCAATTTTTCCCCTTCGGTATCCACAAAGACTTTTACGTTTTCAGGCATAGCGGCAACGAGTTTAGCGTAATAATCGTCTCCCACGCCCTGCGGCAAACTGCCGCTCATAACCACCACCGAGCAGCCTGCGGCAAGTTCCGCGGCAAGATCGATAAGCGCCTGCTGTTTTTCTTCCGAAACGAACTCGCCTTTATCGTTTATCTCGGTCATCATTGATCTGACGTCAATTATTTTATAATTTACGCGAACGCTTCCCTTATTCCACACAAAGTTGCTTTTCACGCCTTCTTTTTCAAGATTATGTACGAACGGTTTACCGTCATTTTCATACATGAACCCGGTGACCGTACTCGCTCCACCCAATCTACTCACGCCTATAGCGACGTTTATCGCCTTGCCTGAATAAGTCATTATTTTATTTTCGATTCTGTTCACCTTTCCGACGTTAAGATTGGGCAATTCAATCGTGCAATCTATACTCGGATTGGGGCATATCGTCAATATCACTTTGCACCCCTTTCGCCCGCAAAAGGCAGGCAGAAATTTTTCCTTTAAAATAATACCACATCACACAATTAAATGCAATAGGCAATTTTAATTTACACTATATTTTTCGTTCGGACGGAATATAAAGAACAAGCCCGGGATATATTCCCTCTACGCCGTTAAATTCCATAAGTTCTTTAACGGAAACGTTAAACGTCTCGGCAATTTCGTCCGCCGTATCACCCGCCGCAACCCTATAAACACAACTGTCCGATCTCACTACCAACAACTCGTCTCCGGCTTTTAATCCGCCGGAAACTTTATTCGTTTTTCTAAGAACAGCCGCCGGAACACCGACCTCTGCGGCGACTTCCTCCACACTTTCGGAATCGTTACATACGTAAATAAAATTTTCACGTTTTTCGTACAGACTGTAAGCTTTCATATCACCCCTCCGATATCTGTAATATTGTATGACGAACTCAAATAAAATATATTATCATTTAAAAATTTGGGGTGATATTATCAAAAGCATAGCTAAGACTGTAATATTTGTAACAGCATTTTCAGTAATAGAAAGGTTTTTGGGATTTGTTTACAGAATATATCTTTCAAGAACAATAGGCTCCGAAGGGCTTGGACTATACCAGATAACCCTTACCGTATTCGGGCTTTTATTGACGATCACTTCTTCAGGAATACCCATAACGGTTTCCCGCATGATGACGCGATATTCTGCCGAAAACAACCCGAAAGCCGTACAATCGACCGTTACCGCGGGCATTTTGCTCAGCCTCATTCTATCAACGGCTATAGCTACGGTTTTCTTTTTATTCAACAATTATTTAAGCTTTATTTTCTCCGATCCAAGATGTATGGATATACTGCTTATAATAATGCCGGGACTGATCATAACGTCCGTATACGCCGTGTTGAGAGGATTTTTTTGGGGAAATAAAGACTTCGTTCCTTACAGCGTCATAGAGCTTTTGGAAGAAGCCGTTATGCTTATAGCCGGCATACTGCTCATAAACCGCTCGACGTCAGTTCTTTCGGACGTACACAGAGCCGCTTGGGCGGTTTTGATTTCTTACGTCTTTTCTTTTACTTCTGCCTGGATAGTATTTTTTATAAGAAAAGGCAAATTAAACGATCCACTGCCCGTACTTAGGCAATTAACGGCGTCCGCTGCACCCATCACCGGAACGAGAACCACTACATCGCTCATAAATTCGTTGATAGCGGTAATACTTCCCGCCATGCTGATCGCGTCAGGCCTATCCAAGGAGGCAGCCGTTTCAAGCTTCGGCGCGGCGTACGGCATGGCAATGCCCATATTGTTTATGCCCGGCACGCTTATAGGCTCTTTGGCAATAGTTTTAGTGCCCGAACTTTCAACTAATTTTTATAAAAAACAATCTGAAAATCTAAAAAGAAATATTGAGAGAGCTATCAAATTTTCCGCTTTCGTCGCGTGCATGATAATACCCGTTTTATTCTCTTTCGGAAAAAAACTCGGCATATTCTTTTACGATTCCGAAGAAGCCGGAATATATCTTTCCGTATTCGCGCCTATAATGCTGCCCATGAGTTTGACGATGATATCGACAAGCATGCTAAACTCGTTAAATCGCGAGCGCAAAACTCTGCTTTATTACCTTTGCGGGGCAATTTTTATGCTTGCTTCAATATTTTTACTGCCTAAATTTATAGGTATATACGCACTTGCGGTAGGAATGTTCGGGCAATTTGCGATAACGGCGTCGCTTAATTTGTTCGAATTGAAACGCGCGACAGGATCCCCTCTTAATTACTCTAAATACATATTTACGGCAATAATGTTTTTCATCCCATCGTACCTGTTCGGCATAATGCTTAACAACGTGCTTTCATCGTTTTTACCAAATGCTGCGACTTGCATTATCGGATGCATTGCCGTAGCAGCTTTCAACTTTACGCTTTTCGTCGTTTTCGGAATGATAGATTTTTTAAAAAAGGAAGATTCCCCTAAGTCTCATACGATAAAAAAGGACAAATCTTCCGTCAGAAAAATATCGACAGACCTTTGACTTTTGTCAGCGGGAAATATACTATCAATGAAAGTGCAAGGTTTGCCAAAGTGTTAGGCAGTTGCCACAGCGCCCTGAAGCCTACCAAGCCCATAAAACTGCCGTAATTCCTTACGGAATACGCATTATAATATACCCAAAAGCCCAAAGACGTCAAAGCGACGGTACATAACGCGTAACTAATCAAAAACGAGCACGCGGCAAATATTATAAAACCGACAGTGCTCGGCTTGCCCTTCGTGGCTTTTATAATGCCGTAAATCAGCCCGGGAATAAAGCAATAGAGCGCCGTGGATAAGCCGATTATAGGATTGTACGCCCCTTTC
>CAJOMS010000003.1 GCA_905235795.1 uncultured Clostridia bacterium
ATGCGCAGGCATTTTTATTCACGTTTGAAATTTTTAAACGGGGCGTAGTAGATCTCCACTACACGAGCATTTTTGAAGGCATTTGATAGGTATATTTTAACGAGGCATCTGAGCCTTGATGACCGAAGTTGCCGATGACAGAATCTTCCGTAAGGACGAGCTTGACCGAAACGAAAAGGAAAATTATGAGGCTGATGATTTGATTGCCGGCGGCAACCTTAAATTTATCTCATCAATAGCAAAAGTGCCCGAAAACGCGGATTATCTCGCAAATAATCTTTCAGCCGAGGGTAAGACGCCAATGTTTTTCAGCCGCGGCGGCGAGGTGATAGGCGTAATAGCCGTTGCCGATAAAATAAAAAAGGACGGTGCCATTGCGGTAGAAGAATTGAAAAATATGGGCATAAAAACTATAATGCTGACCGGCGACAATGCGCGCACCGCAAACGCCGTGGCGTTAAGCGCTGGCATTGATACGGTTATTGCAGACGTATTGCCAAACGAAAAAGAAAAGGTGATAAATGATTTAAAAAAGGAAGGGAAGGTAATAATGGTTGGAGACGGAATCAACGACGCCCCCGCCCTTACCTCGGCAGACGTGGGTATTGCAATCGGCGCGGGCACCGATATAGCCATTGACGCCGCAGACGTAGTGCTTATGAAAAGCAATTTGACCGATCTCCCCGCCGCGATTATGTTGAGCCGCTCTACTTTAAGAATCATAAAACAAAACCTGTTTTGGGCGTTTATATATAACGTTTTAGGTATACCTTTGGCGGCAGGAGCGTTTATTTCGGCGTTGGGTTGGGCGATGGATCCCATGTACGGAGCCGCCGCGATGAGTTTATCTTCGTTTTTCGTGGTAATGAACGCCCTTCGCTTGAATTTAACGAATATTTACGGCAAAGCAGATAAACCTAAAAAAACAAAAAAGGAGAATAAAAGTATGGGAAAAACCATTTATATCGAAGGAATGATGTGCGCACATTGTGAAGCGCGCGTTAAAAAGGCGCTTGAAGGTGTAAGCGGCGTTGCTTCCGCAACCGTCAGCCACGAAAAAGGTACCGCCGTGGTAGCGCTTTCCTCTCCCGTGGAAAATTCCGCCTTAAAAGCCGCTGTGGAAGCGCAGGATTACACCGTGACAAATATTAAGTAATTTAATTTTTTACGACTAAAATATTAAGAAATCTAATTTTTAAATTATTAAAATTAAATAGAAAATTTAAGCCCTGCCGCTTCGCGGCAGGGCTTGATCGTGCTTAAAAAGCGAACTTATTTATTTAAAAAACAGTTCGGCAATTTCTTCGGGCTTTGCTCCTATGATGAATTTTTCCACTCCGTTCAGTGCGGCAGTAAGCTCTTCCTTTTTATACAAAACGCCGTTTAATGCGTGATTTAGGGCACTTACCTCTTTCAAAGAAAAGAAGTCGCCCGTAAAAGAAACGTTTTGCAGGGCGCCGCCTTCGATATCGAAATTGACCTTAACAAGCCCGTAAGGGAATTTTTCCTCGGCGGAGATTTTAGCTGTTGGCGACATGCCGATATTCCAAGCAAAGGTCGAGTATTTTTCCGTGCGGAGTTTTTCTATCTCGGCAATATCCTCAGCGGTAAACTCATACCTTTCGGCTTGGGCGGAAAAATAGTCCGCCAGCCCGTCGTAAAACTGCGTGGCGGTAAGCTCTTTTACAAGGTGATTTTTTATATTGGTAACGCGCGCGCGCGCGGATTTTATGCCCTTGCTCTCTATCTTTAATTTGTGTGGCTTTAACGCTGAGGTCAAAACCGACATATCCGTATCGAAAAGCAACGTTCCGTGGTGCATAATGCGGTTTTTATACACGCATTGCGCATTGCCGGAGATCTTCATACCGTCGATAACTACGTCGTTTCTGCCGGAAAATTCCGCATTTATTCCCAAAGTTTTTAGGTAACCGATTATTCCCTCGGTAAAGTACCTGTAATTATCCCTTTCGCCGTCGTACTCGGCAATTATGGTGTAGCACACGTTGTTTAAGTCGTGGTAAACCGCGCCTCCGCCCGTTTGTCTGCGCACCACTTTTATGCCGTGGCTTTCGGTGTAATCGAGGTTGACCTCTTCCGCGGTGTTTTGGTTTATGCCCACGATAACTGCGGGCGCGTTGATCCAAATGTAAATAAAATACCCGTCGGTACGGCGCAGAAGAAACTCCTCGCTGGCGAGATTGAAATACGGATCGTTAGAAATTCCTTTAATAAAATAAACTTTATCTTTGTCCATATCGTTAAGTTAACGCGCGAAATACGCGACTTTTGTTTAAACGGCGATTGCCGCAGCGAACGTTATCGCCACGGCAATCGGTTTGATTTAAGGATTTTTTACACGCCCTTCTTAGCGCAGCGCATGATCTCGGCGTCGGAAGTGTTGGTTTCGGAAACGTAGCCGTCCAACTTCATGATCTTGTCGTTGATGTTGTCGAGAATCCAGCTTGCCTGCGGGAAGAATTCCGCGTCGAATTCATACGGAGGAGTGATCCAGTTCTTCGCGCCTACTACTACGACGGGAGCGTCGAGGTAATCGAAGCAGAGTTCGGAAATCTGCCATATCGTTGAGGATGGTGCCGCGTGCACAAGCGTCGGAAGCGAGCAATATCTTGCCCGTCTTTTTAACGGATTCCACCACTTTTTCGTAATTGAACGGAACGATGGAGCGCGCGTCGATGACCTCTGCCTCAACGCCGTATTTTTCGGAAAGAGTCTTTGCGGCGTCCATAGCGCGGTAAAGCGTTGCACCGATAGTGAGAATGGTTATATCGCTGCCTACGCGTTTTACGTCGGGTTCGCCGATGGGTATCTCGTAATAGCCTTCGGGAACGCCGCCCTGATGGAATTCTTCGCCCTTGTCGTAAATTCTCTGGCTCTCAAAGAATACCACGGGGTCGGTGCCGTTCAAAGCCGAATTCATAAGGCCCTTAGCGTCGTAAGGCGTTACGGGGAATACAACCTTCAAACCGGGGATATGAGCGGGCAAAGCTACCCAGTCCTGAGAGTGTTGAGCGCCGTATTTGGAACCTACGGATACGCGCAACGTAACGGGCATTTTGAGTATGCCGCTCGACATAGCCTGCCATTTAGCGAGCTGGTTGAATATTTCATCGCCCGCACGGCCCATAAAGTCGGCGTACATAAGCTCTACGATGACTCTGCCTCCGCACAGGCCGTAACCTACCGCAGAAGAAACTATAGCGGCCTCGGAAATAGGCGAATTGAACAATCTGTGATACGGCAACGCCTCGGTAAGTCCTCTGTAAACGGCAAACGCACCGCCCCAATCGCGGACGTCCTCGCCGTAAGAAATAAGGGTTGCGTCTTTATAATATCTGTCTATAATTGCCTCGAAGATACCGTCGCGAATGTTGTACGCCTTGATCTTAGAAACGGGCTTGCCGTCCTGATCGAAAGCAAAACGGCTCTTGCCGGCAATCTGTTTAACTCTGGGGTTCTCCTCCATAGGCATCTTGACTTCGGGCGTTCTTTCGGGTGCGAAAGACTCGACCTTTCCGTTGGAGAACATAATATTTTCGATATAGTAAGGATCCTTTTTGAAGTCGTGATAGGGTGAAAGTTCGGGATCGGCAGCCATTTTGCATATCTTGAACATTCTCTCCTTAACTCCGTCGAGCAATTCGTCGAATTTGGCGTTCTTTTCTACCTTGGCGTCTACGAGGCCTTTGCGGTAAGTGATGAGCGGATCGACCTGCTGCCATGCTTCCACTTCTTCCTTAGTTCTGTAAGACATGCTGTCTGACGGGGAGTGTCCGCCGAAACGGTAGGTAACGACGTCCAAAAGAACGGGGCCTTCGCCTTTAAGCAATATTTCCTTCTTCCTTTTCATTGCATCGATAACGGCAAGAGGATTAAATCCGTCTACCCTTTCAGCGTGCAATTGAGAAGGCGATACGCCCGCGCCGAGACGTGCGAGGAAGTCGTAAGCCATGGTTTCGCCGCGCGTTTGACCGCCCATGCCGTAACCGTTGTTGAAGAAGTTGAAAAGTATCGGCAAGCCGCCCTTCTTTTCCCACAGTTGATTCATTTGGTCCATAGCAGCGAAGTTCATGGATTCGTAAACTACGCCGCAGCCGACGGCACCGTCGCCAACGTTAGAAATAACTATGCCGGGCTTATCGTTGCATTTTTTATAGAGCGCCGCGCCCATAGCTATAGGTGCGCTGCCGCCTACCAACGCGTTGTTCGGGTAAATACCGAACGGCAGGAAGAAGACGTGCATGGAACCGCCCATGCCGCGGTGGAAACCCGTTCTCCTTGCAAATATCTCTGCCAATGCTCCGTAGAGCAAAAAGTCGGTTGCAAGGTCTTTTACGTTGCCGGTCTTGTTGCCCGTTTCAACTGCGCGCAATACTTCGCCGCCCATAAATTCTTCCATTATCTTCATGAGTTCGTCGTCGGGAAGTTTGTGTATAGACGAAAGTCCACGGGCGAGCACTTCGCTGTGGCTGCGGTGCGAACCGAAGGTTATATCGTTTTTATCAAGGATAAACGCTTGACCTACGGCAGCTGCCTCTTGCCCCATGGAAAGGTGAGCCGGACCGGGATACGAATGTTTAAACCCGTTGTACTCGCCTTGTACTTTTATGGAATAAATCATGCTTTCGAACTCGCGCAGGGTGGCGATATCCGTAAACATGGTAACTAATTCTTCTTTCTTAAAATTCTTCTTTTCCTCGGTGATAGTTTTGTTGTACTGATTCACCGGAATATCTTCAAAATGAATCGTTCCGCTCTGTCTTATAAAATTCGGATCGATGAATTGACTCTTTGGCATTTTCTTTTCTCCTTAAAATTTAAATTTTTTTAATTAGTCCCGTAAAACGCGCGTTTTCGGGGAAAACGTCATTCGCTCCAAACGGTTTCGCGAATGATCTCGCACACCGTGGGGTGCGGGAAAACAAGCTTCTTTATATTCTCGATATCGACTTCAAGATCGATAAGAGCGGACACGGCAACGATATATTCGCTGGCGTAAGAGCCAATGATATGCGCGCCGATAAGCGTGTTGGTTTTAGTGTTTATTACGAGTTTGCAAATACCCGAAAGGTCGGTGTTTTCGGCAACGTATCTGCCCGAATACATCATGGAAAGTTTTTGCGTCTTTACGGCAAGTCCCTTTGCCTTTGCACTCTCTTCCGTTTCGCCTACGGAACCTATTTCCGGCGTGGTATATACTACCGAAGGTATGACGTTGTAACGCATGTGGTCGTTCTTTCCGCACATTACGTTAACGGCAACTTCCGCCTCTCTGTAAGCGGTGTGCGCAAGCATTATCTTGCCGTTTACGTCGCCTACCGCGTAAACGTTTGCAACGTTGGTTTGCATGCGGTCGTCGGTAACTATTGCGCCACGCTCGGTATTTACGCCTATATTTTCCAGCCCGAAGCCTTGCGTTACAGCCCTTCTGCCTATGGAGCAAAGCACTTTATCCGCAACTACTTTTTCGGTCTTGCCGTTCTTTTCGTAAACGACGCCGTCGTTTTCCACGGCGGTAACTTTTGCGCCAAGGCGGAAATCCACGCCCTTCTTTTCAAGCGCCTTTTGAAGTATGCCGGATATCTCCGCGTCGGTGGGGCCGGCGATCTTTTCCATCATTTCAACCACGGTAACTTTGCTGCCTACCGAGGAGAAGTAAGACGCCATTTCAAGACCTATAACGCCGCCGCCTATTATGGCGAGCGTTTCGGGGATCTCCTTCAAATCGAGTATTTCTTTATTGGTCATAACGTAGCCGGCGGCAAGGTTTTCCCTCAATCCCGTAATCGGCGGAACGACGGGCATAGAGCCGGTAGCAATTACGAGGCGTTCCGCAAGGTATTGCTCGCCCTTTGCCTCTACTATATAGCCGCCCTCGCCCTTGCCGACGATCTTCGCCTCTGCCTCGACCATAGTTACCTTGGCCTTTTTAAGCTGAGATTTTACACCGGAAACGAGCGTCTTAACTACGCCGTTCTTTCTCTCTACGACGAAAGCCTGATCTACGCCGTTGCCGACTTTAACGTCAACGCCGTAATCGGCGGAATGTTTTGCGTAATCGAGCACTTTTGCCGAATACAAAAACGTTTTGGAAGGAACGCAGCCTTCGTTAAGGCAAACGCCGCCAAAGTGTTCCTTTTCTATTACCATGGTTTTGAAACCTGCGTTACCTGCGCGCTCGGCCGCAAGATATCCGCCCGGGCCGCCGCCTATAACTAATACTTCATATTTTTCCATATTCCACCTCAATTAAAAATTACGTTGTAACTGAAATTTTCAAGATACTCTTTCAATTCTTTAAGGAACTTAGACGCGGGCGCGCCGTCAAGAGCGCGGTGGTCGTAAGTGAGTGAAAGGTTCATTGCCTGATAGGGAACTATTTCGCCGTTTGCGCCGAGTTTTATCTTCGTTTCAAGTCCGCATACGCCGAGTATACCCGTCTGCGGGGGATTGATAACGGGCGTAAAGCTCTCTATTCCGTAAACGCCTATATTTGAAACGGTAAACGAGCCGCCCGTCATCTGATCGGGCTTTAACGTACCGGCTTGCGCCTCTTTTGCGAGTTTTTTGGAATTTGTCGCTATTTCAGACAAAGTCATCGTATCTGCGCCGAACAGTACGGGCACGTACAACCCCTTGGGTGTATCTACCGCAACGCCTATATTTGCGGAGGAGAAATATCTCATCGTGTCGCCGTTTATAAGGTTTGCGTTGAGCGCCTTGTGATTTTTGATCACCCTCGATACGGCGTAGATGATTATATCGTTAAAAGTGATGTTGGGCAAGCCGAGTTTTTCGGCGTTTGCCTTGATAAACGAACGCAGCGCTATAATATTCGTGCAATCGAAGGAGATATTGTGCGTAAGTTGCGCCATCGTCGAAAGGCTGGTAACCATATTTCTCGCGATTACCTTTCTCAAATTCGACATCTTCTCCTCGGTATAAGCATGAACGTCTACCGTCGCCGCAGGTGCCGCGGATGCCGTGGGTTGTGCTGCGGGTGCCTGTTCCGCTTGAGCGGCAGGGGCTTTTACTCCGTTTGCGGCGGCAAAGCGAACGTCTTTTTCCACTATTCTGCCCTTAGGCCCCGTGGGAGCGCACGCAGAGAGGTCAACGCCCATTTTGGACGCGAGCGCCTTTGCTCTGGGAGAAGCGAATATCCTTCCTCCGTCGGTTGCGGGCGCGGCGGTGGAAGCGGGTGCAGATGATGCCATCGGCGCGGTTTGAGCTGCAGCGGGCGTTTCCTGCGCGGGCTGTGCGGCAGCGGGTTGAGCCGAGCCGGGAGCAAAACACGAAACGTCGTCGCCCTTGCTGCCTACGGCGCATACAGGCACCAAAACGGCTACCTCGTCGCCCTCGTTATAAAATTCAGCAAGAACTTCGCCCTCTACCTCGCTTTCCTGATCGAAAGCGGCTTTATCCGTTTCATAGCTGAAAAGCACTTCGCCGACGGCAATATGCTCGCCGACTTTTTTGTGCCACTTGGTAAGTATGCATTGTTCTACCGTGATGCCCTGTTTAGGCATAAGCACGGGTTTTGCGTTAGTTTCAACGGCTTTTGCCGCGGGTGCGGCAGCCTGCGCCGTCTGTGCGGGAGCGGCCGTTTGCTCAGTTGCGGGAGCGGCAGTGCCCCCCGTAAATTCAGAAATATCCTCACCCTTGTTGCCTATAACGCAAACGGGCACGAGAACGGCAACTTCAGCGCCTTCCTCGTATAACTGTGCGAGCACTTCGCCCTCGGCCTCGCTTTCCTGGTCGAATGCGGATTTATCCGTTTCGTAACTGAAAAGCACTTCGCCTACGGCAACGTGTTCGCCGACTTTTTTGTGCCATTTCGTGAGTATGCATTGTTCTACGGTAATACCCTGTTTTGGCATAAGTATCGGTTTAGCCATATTTGTAACGTTTACCTCCGTTTAGTTTTTTAATTTAGCATTTATTATATGGATTTGGCGTTGGCGAGCAGATATTTTTCCGCCTCGTCGTTCCAAAGTCCGTTGTGTCTTGCGCAAATTTCGGCAAGCGCCTTGAAGAGCGGATCCGTCTTGCCTTTTTCTTCAAAATCTTCTATCGCGGTCATCGGCAAAGATATGTTGGTATAAACGAGTTTTTTCGCGCCCTTGATATTGGGCAGGTTCATTATCGTATCGATAACGCTGTCCAACCCGCCAACGTGCGAGATCATGATGGAAGGGTTGATTCTGCCTGCCGCAGAAAGAGCGAGAGCCTCTCTCATATCGTCCGTATTGCCGCCCGAAGTACCTGTTACTCTGTGGAAGGAATAGTGTACGTCGTAGAAGTTGAACTTAGCCGAAAAATCGGATTTAAGCGGGCCTGCAAAGAAGTTGAGGCAGCCGCCGTTACCCAAAAGTTGGTCGCCCTGTTCTACGAGGAAGGAAACGGGCGCGTAGACGAACACGTCGTCGAAACCGTTTCCGCCGTTAAGGTTCTTCATATACGCTACGGGATCTTCGACCGCAGAGGTGTTTACGTAAACGAGTTTAACACCGTTTTTGGCGGCGTCTTCCACGGTGAGAAGTTCCGCGGCTCTTTTAAGCCTTGCGTCATCTATATCCGTAACAACCATAAGCGAAGGCTTTCTGTCGCAATGAATGCCGTAATCGACGCATTCAAGTCCCATGGGGCCGGCACCTGCGAGAATGGCTACGGCTCCGCCCTCTTTTATGCCCATAATATGCGTGTGATTGCTGTAATCGCTGTGATAATTTTCGTGATATCCCGCGATTATGCATGATACGGGTTCAGAAAGCGACGCTTTATAGTAGCAATCGGACTCGTACGGGAGAAGGCAGTTACATTCCATAACCTCGTTGGGAATAATGATCTTCGTAGCGTCGCCGCCGATATACTTATACGAATATCCGGGAGCGTCTGCGGAGCCCTTGTAATTCAATGCGGGCTGTATGGAATATTTTTGACCGGGCTTGAATTTATCTTGCCATTTTTTGCCTACCTGCAAAATCTCTCCGCAAAATTCATGCCCCACGATAACCGGATTTTCGGCAATATCTTCGGGCACGCGCTTGTGTGCGGAGCCTTGTTCCATAGCTTTGTAAGTGGACATACATACGCTGTCAGACACGACAGACGCCAATATCTCGTCGTCCTTTAATTCGGGAAGTTCAAATTCTTCTAATCTCAGATCTTCCTTCCCGTAAAGTCTTACGGCTTTAGTTTTCATACTTTTACCTCCGTTATAACGTAGTGGATATCAACCACTCAAATTTTTAAATTTATTATTTTGAAAGTGAACGGCGGTATTTTTCCGCCTCCCAATTGTTTATAAAGTCAACGTCTTTTTCGCTCATGGTGGAAATTCCGAGTCCCTTAGCCTTTAACGTGTTTATGACGAAAAGATAGGCAAACAGCGTTTCTTCAAGCGTTTGCGCCTCTTTTGCGTTGGTGTTATATACCACGGTGCCGTTTTGCGCCTGCATCTTTTCGGGGGCAAAAGCCAAAACGTTGTTAAGATACACGAGCTGGTCGGGATAGAGCGGGTATTCGTCTAACATTGCCTTGGTAAGCGGCGAGCCCTTTACGAAATCCACAACCGTAGGCGTTTGAGATTCAAACTTATTTTCTCCCACGCATTTCAAGCTTACGCTGCGGTAAGCGTCCTTCAACCCGAAATAAGCTACGATCTTGCCGTTTACTTCTTCGTTGATCTTTTTAACTCTTTCAAGTTCGTCCGCGGTGACGACTAAGCCGTGGTTCTGCATAAAAATCACTTCGGGGAACTTTCCGTTTTTAGCCTCGTATTCTTCTATTGCGTCCTTCATTTTTACGGAAAGCGTAAAGCCGGGGTCTATATACGGCATAAAAATATACCCGAAGTCCGCTCCCTTGAAAATTTCTGCGGCTATATCCTTACCGTTTAAAGAACACGTTAAAAGATTTGCGTAAACGGAATGAGTGTGTATAACGTATTTTTTAAGCACGGAGTGAAAACCTACCTCCACGCTCGGGCGGAGGGGTTGCAGCCCTTCCGTTTGCAGAGTCGCCTCTGCCGTAACTTTTTTGTTTTCGGCCTCGTGATCTTTCCCGTCCGAAAGGTCTACGCCGCACAAAAACTCTCGTATCATTTTAAGATCCATAGGTACGTAAGCCGTATTTTCGCTTATATCCACCAACTTAAAGCCGGAAGCCTTTATATACATAACGTTGCCGTCTTTAACCGAAGTGTTTCCGCCGCCGCCCTGAGTGTAATCCACTCTGCCGCCGGCGTATTGCGAAATTTCTATCAGATCTTTTATTGCCTGACTGGTCATATTTTATCTCCTTATCGTCATTCAAGGTTAAATTCCTTGTTTATCGTTTCAACTTCTTCGTCGGTTATCTTTACTACCTGACCGATAAGTCCGGAATGGATTATAGTGTTGGCGGTAAACTCGACTACTTCCAACGCGTCGAACGCCTCTATCAAAGTACCGCCTACGGCAATCACGCTATCGTTTTCGATAAGCACAACGGGATGACTTTTATTGATCGAATCGCTTACGAGCTCAGGATCTTTTATGTTGGTGCCGTAAGGCAAACGCACGAGATCTCTTATCTTTATGTAAGATTCCGGTATGGTGCGGCTGTCTATTTCCGTTCTGGTTATGCCGAAAGCCAAAATGTTGGTAGGCTGAGCGACCACTATGGCGTTGACGTCCGGATGAGTTTCGTAAATCATTTTATGGAGCGACACCGAACGCGACGGACGTTTGCCCGCCTCTCTCCAACCGTGATCCACGCGAACGAGATCCTCCGGCTCAAGGTGCTTTCTGTCCTTTCCGTAAGGAGTAATGATAAAGCTGTCCCCATTCAACCTCTCCGAAAAAGTGCCCATCGTACTTGAAAACAAGTCCTGATCGTACGCCCTGTGAATAAGCGTGCACATCTTGTTTCTTATATCTTTTTCTTTGGAAGAAATTTCCGCGGGTATAAATTCGCCAAGCTGAGTTTTGCCCTTTTCGTTGGCTAATTGAATCTGTTCTTCGGTAAGAGGATACGCCTTGCCCAACAATTTGGACGTAATATCCAACTTAGCGCACCTTTCGAGCGTTTCAAACTTCTCGAAGGCGTCGAACAGATCTTTGCCGCAGGTTACCACGCCGTGGTTTTCCATAACTACTACGTCGTACCCGTTTTTGAACTGCTCCGCAATAGCCTCGCCGAGCTTTATACTGCCGGGCACCTCATAAGCCGCTATACCTACTTTACCGCAAACGAGTTCGGTAGTGGGTATTATGCGCGTATCCGGTATCTTCCTGATAAGGCTGTAACTTACGAGCGAAGGCGAGTGTGCGTGCACGACCGCCTTTGCGTCAGGACGAGTTTTGTAAACGAGTTTATGGAAAGGCAATTCTACCGAAGGTTTATATTTGCCTATTACCGTTCCGTCCGGCTTAACGCAGCATATATCGGAAGGCGTAAGCGCGCCTTTATCTATGCCGGAAGGCGTTATCCAAATATTTCCGTCGCTGTCTATAATAGACAGATTTCCGCCGGAAGTTGTAGTCATTTGTTTGCGGTATATCCTGTTTATTGTGAGCACTATCTGCTCTGCAGGATGCATAAATTTGTATTCCATTTTAAATCTCCGAATAATTTATTCCCATCATATTCCCCCGATAAAAACGGAATTGTAAGTTTATAGTTTAATTTCAGCCCTTATTTCAGCCCTTAAAGCCGGCTATTTTTTCGAAAGCGGCAAAATCGGGCTTGTATTTACCTAAAGGCAAGTACTCTTTAACGTCGCCGCCGGCGGCTATCATTTTCTTTGCCTCGTCAAGGTCTTTTACTTCGCCGAGGGCTATCATCTGCACGGCTATATTGCCTAACGCCGTAGCCTCCGAAGGGCCTGCCACGACCTTTACGCCGCAGATATCCGCCGTCATTTGGCAAAGTATGCCCGCCTTGCAACCGCCGCCTATTATGTTTACGGCGTTGAACTTCTTGCCGGTAAGCGCCTCTATGCTCCTTAAAGTATAGCGGTATTTTAAAGCGAGGCTCTCGTAAATACACCTTGAAAATTCGCCTATCGTCTCAGGCTCTTTCTGACCGGTCTTGCGGCAGAAATTCCTTATTTTTTCGGGCATATTGCCGGGATTGTCGAAATCGGGATAATCGGGATCTATATAGCACACGCTCTCGGATTTTTCCGCCATATCGGCAAGTTCGGCAAACGAATAGTCGTAGCCTTCCTTCTGCCAAGTCCTGCGCGCCTCTTGTATTATCCAAAGCCCCATTATATTTTTAAGGAACCTTACGGACTTGTTATAACCGCCCTCGTTGGTGAAATTTTCTTTGTAGCTCGCCTCGTTGATTATGGGTTTATCGAGTTCGACGCCCATAAGCGACCAAGTGCCGCAGGAAATATAGCAACAGTTGCTCATATCGCCCGGAACGGCAGCCACGGCTGAACCGGTATCGTGCGTGCATACCGCTATTACGGGCACGCTCTTAACGCCGAGTTCTTCGCATATTTCCGGTTTCAGTTTGCCGTAAACGTGTCCGCTTTCAACGATTCTCGGAAGTTTGGAAGTATCGAAACCTATCTTTTCAATAAGTTCGTAATTCCAATTGTGAGTGGTTTGGTCGAGCATTTGCGAAGTGGACGCTATCGTATATTCCGCAACGGTAGCGCCCGTCAAGACGTACGCCATAAGGTCGGGAATGAAAAGCATCGTCTTTGCCGCGGCAACGGCCTCTGCGTCCTCCTTTACGGAAGCGTAAAGCTGGAAAAGCGTGTTTATGCGCATTATCTGTATGCCCGTTTCCTCGTACAGTTTATCTTTGCCGCCAAGCAGCTTAAAAACTTCTTCCGTCTTACCTTCCGTGCGCATATCGCGGTAATGATACGGCGTGTTTATCAAATTGCCGTTTTTATCCAAAAAGCCGTAATCCACGCCCCAGGTGTCGATACCTATCGCGTCGAAACCGCCCGCCTGCTTAGCCTTGACTATGCCGGTCTTTATCTCGTGGATAAGCCTCAGAAAATCCCAATACAATTTCCCGTTTATCTGAACGGGATCGTTGGGGAAACGATGCACCTCGGTATATACGATCTTTCCGTCGGAAATTTCACCTATAAGCGCCCTTCCGTTCGACGCGCCGAAATCGAATGCCAGAACTTTTTTCATAAATATTTCTCCTTTTTTACGTTCAAACGGGGCCGGTAATATACCAACCCCCGTAACGCGTTATCAATACATTTGTTGTCCGCCGGTAACGTTTATTGCCTGACCGGTCATGTAGGAAGACATATCGGACGCGAGAAATACCATAACGTTTTCGATATCTTCGTATTCGCAGCTCCTCTTCATCGGAACTTGATTGATGTATTTTTCTCTTATCTTTTCTTCGGTAGTGCCCTGATTTGCGGCGTACTGCTTAAACAAGCTGTTTACCCACAAAGGCGAATTGAGCAAATTGCCGGGGCAGATGCTGTTTACGCGCACGCCCTGTTCTGCAAATTCAAGCGCGAGACTCTGCGTGAGGCCTACGCCGCCGAACTTACTCGACGCATAAGCGCCGTTTTTGTAAGAGCCCTTTTTGCCGGATTTGGAGTTGATTTGAATGATGCTGCCCTTCTTGTTTGCGAGCATTACGGGAGCAACCGCCTTAACGGTGTTGAAGTAACCGTTTAAGTTTACGTCCGTAACAAGTTTGAAGGCTTCCGGCGTGAGATTGAATATATCCCCGCTCTTTACTATCGCCGCGTTGGCGATGAGAATGTCTATCGTGCCCCATTTTTCAACGACCGCGTCGGCTGCAGCCTTGCACGTTTCGTATTTGGTAACGTCTACCTGAAACGCCATACCCTCTTTTAATTTAGATGCGACGTTCTGCGCGCCCTCGATGTTTATGTCGCATACGGCGACTTTGCAGCCCTCTTTGTCCAGCCTCATGGCGAGCGCTTCGCCCAAACCTTGGCTGGCGCCGGTAACGAGTGCAACTTTTCCTTTAAGATCTATGTTTTGCATATCGATCGTACTCCTTAAAAATTATTATTTCTTTATTACAGACGCCCTGCCTATTTCGGCAAAAGCGGCTATTCTCTCTTTAAGATCCGGATACTTTTCAACGGCCTTTTCCGCAAACATACCGTTTTCAACGCCGTTTTCCGCGGCGCGTTCGTGCCCGATAAGCGCCCACGTGCTATCTATGAGATTGGCGTATCTCGGGTTGGCAAGCGCCTTGCATTCAAAGCGTTGCCTCGGTGAGTTTATATCCTCCCCGCTTATCTCAAAAAGCCCGTATTTCGCACATAAAGCGCGCAATCTGTCAAGCTGAGCCTCGGTGTTGCGCGTGGGCATATAAGCCACCGCCTTTATGCCTACGGCCTTGATCTCCGCAATCAGTTCGTCCAAAAAATCGTCCTCGAATTTCTGTGCGCGCTTGTCGCCGGTAACGCTGTCTCCAACGTCGCCGAGGTAAGCGTAGGCGGGTATGGCGCCGAATTCCGTCGCCTTTTTGACGAACTCTTTAACGTCGGGCATCTCCTCGTCGGCGTCTATATAAAAGAACTTGGTATCCGCCTTTAAAACGCCGAGCAAATCGTAATTGAAGCACGGATTTTCCGCGTCGGTAAGGTAACCTTTCTGCTTGTCGCCCACCTTCAATTCAAGGTCTTTTTCTATAAAATCTATCAACGCCTGCGTTCTGCCGAAACGTTCTTCAAGCTTTTTTGCCAAAGCGCTCATCAGATGGCGCTCGGTAATGGAGCCGCCCTCTGCCGCGCAGGACGCGTCGTAAACGTCTTTTTCAAAATCTATATTTATGCCGAACTTGCCGAATTTCCCGTTTATCAGTTCGGTCATTTTGCGGTCGCGCAGTTCGCGTTTCGCGCGGTAGCCGGCAAGGTACTCGTTGAAAGCAGCCCTGTTCTGCTCGGGTACGCCGTGCGCCGCCATATATATGCAATCTTCCTGATCGGGGTGATTTATCTTGCCCCAATGGCGAGCGTTGAACTTAGCCCTGACTTCAACTCCGCACGTGTAGCCCATGCCTAAAGTTTTGCACGCCTCGGAAAATTCCGCGTCGCCCGACAAACTGTCATGATCCATTATCCCGCAGGAAGTAAGCCCCGCAGAGTACGCGGCGTAAGCGGCCGCCGTGGGCGAATACGGCGAAAACGAATATATCGTGTGTATGTGGTTGTTCGCGTCGTTCTCGCGGCGAACGGGTTGCATGCCGTTTTCTTCCTCGAATTTGAGCAATATTTTTAAATTTTCAAGCCTCTCTCCCGCAGTCGGAGCGTTTAGTCCCTTTACGAGTTCAGCTCGTTTTTGTTCGTTTGCGTTCATTTAAGCAAAATCTCCCGTATTTTTTAGCCTTATTAAGTATAACATATATAAATGTGTTTGTATATAGTTGAAAATTAACTTGCATAAAAGAAATTTTTGTGCTATAATTCAATCATAAACGAAAACAAACGAGCAACGAGGTATGATATGTACGCCATTGAGAGGCAAGACGAGATATTTCAGATACTTAAAGAGCGCAAGTCCGTATCTGTAAACGAACTTTCAAAAGAGCTGTTCGTCAGCCCTGCGACAGTCCGTCGGGACCTGTCCGTGATGGAAAAATCGGGGTTGATACGCCGCAGTCACGGCGGGGCGATACTTACGGGCAGCTCGTCGGACGAATCGAGCATAATCATGCGCGAGCAGGAAAACGTCGTTGAAAAAAAGGAAATTGCCGCCGTTGCGGTGCGTTTAGTAAAAAATAACATATCGCTGTTTTTGGATTCTTCGAGCACGGTGGGCAAGATAGTGCCGCTTTTGGCGAGGTTCAATTTTATTTCCATAGTAACAAACGGCTTAAAAAACGCCCTTTTGTTATCGGAAACGACCAAAGCGCGCATTTACGTGGCGTGCGGAATGATTCAGAGCCAATCGAACTCCATACTCGGCGCGGATACGGTAGAATACTGTTCCAAACTGCACACGGATATAGCGTTTATGTCCTGCAACGGCATAGATATAGACAACGGCATGACGGAAGCGAGCATAGAGCAGGCGAAAGTAAAACAGACGATGCTTAAAAATTCTTCGCTTAAAATTTTACTTGCCGACAAAAGCAAATTCGGCAAGACGTTTATGGCGCGTTCGGGCGGTTTCGGCGATATAGATTATCTGATAACCGACGTTATGCCCTCACCCGAGTACGTGGCGGCGATAGAGGCGTCCGGCTGTAAAATTCTGCTGCCGTAACGAAAAGCTAAATTAAAAAAAATGCCGCCCGGACTAACGTAGTCAAGGCGGTTTTTTTAAAAAAGGATTTAAGGCAGACCTGTAAGCCGGGTTCTGTCATTTAATGCGGTTATCTATCTCGGCGCATCGTTGCCGAAGCGCTCCAGCGATGTATACTTATACCGAAACCTTAACGCGGCGGATGTTTCGGTTCAATCTTGCTTCGGGTGGGGTTTACATGGCACGGTGCGTTACCGCTCCGTCGGTGAGCTCTTACCTCCCCTTTCCATCCTTACAGCCAAAAAGGCTGCGGTTTATTTCTGTTGCACTTTCCTTAAAGTCGCCTTCACCGGTAATTAGCCGGCACCCTTGCCGCTTGAAGCCCGGACTTTCCTCGTCAGATTTTCTCTGCCGCAACCGCACAGTCAGCTTAAATCTTAGTTATTATATCACTTTATTTTTTATCTGTCGAGCGATTTGCACCTTTTAATTTAGAAGAAATATTGCCGAATACGTCTGCCGGGTGATTGAACGTACCGTTCACGTAATCCCTATGTACGCGCACGCCCTCGTCGATAAGCTCGTTTATCATATCTTTGAAATCGGATGTTTTATCCTTGAAAAGATACATAGCCAAAGAGCCGGGCACGGTGTTTACCTCGTTGAGATAAATTTCCCCGTCGCACAGCAAATAATCTATGCGTATAACGCCGTGTACGAAAGTTTTTCGATATACATTTTCGGTTATCCTCTTTATCTCGTCGCTCACTTCCTTATCTATATCCGCGGGGAAGATACTGCTTGCCGCGTGTTTAGCACCGCCCTCGTATTTATCTTCAAAAGATAAAAACTTTCCCGCCGAAACGGGGCGTTCGCACTCGGAAGTGATTATTTTTCCGTTTGCCGAATACGCGGCGCAATTTATCTCTTTGAAATTTTGCAGGGCTTTTTCTATTATGATCTTTCCGTCGTACCGCAAGGCGAACTCTATCGCGCCGAAAGTCTTTTCTCTGTTTTCGGCGAGCTTTATGCCTATGCTCGAACCCAACCTCGCGGGCTTTACAATAAGCGGAAAGCCAAATTTTTGAACCTCACTGACTACGCCTTCCATATCCGCAAAATACTGCGCCTTGGTAACCGTTTTGTACGGCACCGTCTTTACGCCGATGCCGCTAAGGTATATCTTCGACGCGCATTTATCCATATACACGGACGACGCCAACATATCCGGCGACGCGCAGGGTATTCCGCATAACCTCAGCAAGCCGAACACGCTTCCGTCCTCGCCGTTTAGCCCGTGGCAACAGTTGACTGCGCAATAAATTTCGCCCGCAGACTTTAGTTTTCCCCTCTTGGATATCCACAGCTCGTTGCTGCCGACTTTAAGCACCGCCTCGTCGAGATCGCGTAAGTCGCGACTCTTGTAAAAGGAGAGGTCAAACAGCTTATCCCCCGTAAAACACGCATTATCGGTCACATACAGCGGCACGGGTATGTATTTTTGCCTGTCTATGCAATTTAAAGTAAGCACGCCCGTAATAACGGAAATATCCCTTTCGCTGGAAACTCCGCCGAACACGACCAAGATTTTTTTAGCATTGTTTTTTTCCATAATTTCTCCTTATAAAAAAACGCCGCCCGTTTTTTTCTTAGGCGGCGAAAAATATTTTTATTTTTAAAAACAGATTTAACTCAATTATATTTATCGGGCAGGTCGTTTTCGAAGATGACTATATCTCCCTTGCACAGCGTTTGAGCAAGCACTTCTTCCGCGGCGGAAAGGTCGCTTACGGAAGTTATATCTTCGCTGTTGAACCCTGCGTCCATAAGCCCGTCGTAAATTCTTTCTATGCGGCGCTTGCCTACCAAAATAACTTTATCCACGTGTTCGGCAAGCCGTTGCCCGAATTTGAAGTTTTCGTAATCTTCGGTCTTGCCCAGCTCTACGAGCCCCGGCGTTACGGCTATTTTTCTGCCCTCGAAATGATCCAACACTTCCATAGCGGCTTTGGTGCCATCAACGTTTGCGTTAAACGAATCGTCTATAATTACCGCGCCGTTTTTGCCCTGCAATAACTGCAATCTGTGCGGTATGGGCTTTACGGCGTTGATGCCGGCGGCTATTTCTTCTAAGCTCATGCCGATATCTGCGGCAACTGCCGCCGCGAGGCATATATTGGTGACGTTATGCCTACCGAGCAAAACCGTACTGCACCTTGCCGATTTGCCGTTGATATGCAGCGTGAATTTGGTTCCACTGTCGGATATCTCTATTTCATCGGCGTAAACGTCGCACCCCTCTTTCAGCCCTGCGGTCATCTTGCGCACGGGGCACTTATCGTATAGTTCCAAAGTTATGTCGTTATCGCCGGAAAATACGGCGAATCCGTTTTCGGCAAGCCCCTCTATAAGCTCGTATTTCGTCTGCTTTATTGCGCCGATATTGCCGAAAGTTTCAAGATGTTGCCCGGTTATTCCGTTAATTATAGCGTATTGCGGCTTTACCATATCCGCAAGTTCCTTTATATCGCCCACGTTCCTTGCGCCCATTTCGGCAATAAAAATCTGATTGGAATCTTTCAGCCTCTTTACGGTCTTGCAAATCCCCATAGGCGTGTTGAACGAGTGCGGAGTGCCCAAAACGCTGTACTTTTCGGACAAAATTGTATTTAAAATCTCTTTTACGGTAGTCTTTCCGTAGCTGCCGGTTATGCCTATTTTAATGAGGTCGGGCCTATCTTTAAGTGTGTTTTTACACTTTTTTATATATTTCTTTTTGTTGTTGTTTTCGATAGGCTGATTTATATAAAACGCCAAGATCAAAACGAACGGCAACATAACGGGAGACAGGCAAAGGATGCCGTACCTCAACCTTACGAGCAGCGCCGTGGACGGAATGCCTATAGAAAGCAAATTTGCTATCGTCAACAACAATACGTCCAGAAAAAACGAAAGGATAATGAACGTAATATTGAGCCTGTTCATCCTTGCCGTGTGAACGAGCGGAACTTTGCTTTTCATTTTGCGGTCGCGCTCTATATAAACGATGCAAAACACCACGTAAAAAGCAAAGCCGAAATAAGTCGCTCTTTCGCTGTCCGTAAATATCATAATGGCGATATTGAAAACGAGATACGCCAGCACGCTCAAAATGGAAACGATTATCAGGCGCAACATATATATATTATCTCTGCGCTTCAACCATTGTAAATATCCGCGACCGTCGTAGCCGGTTTGCTGCAACGTCTGCATAAATTTATGCGCGGCAAAAAACATGATGAGAGTGTTGAAAACAGATAACGTTATCACCGCGGGAAACGTCGACCAAATCGAATTTGCCGCTATAAGCAATGCGTTCATTCAGAACTCCTTTTTCATTAAGTTTATGCGTTTATACCCTTTATTCAGTCTGCCCTGCCAAAAATTCTTCGGCAACGGCGTTGAAAGTAACGGGATCTTCCGAAAAGCAAAAGTGCCCGCACCCCTTCATTATAACAAGCCCGCTCCCCTTTACGCCGGCGTACAGCCTGCGCGCCATATACAGCGGCGTTTCGGTATCTTTTTCGCCGAAAACGAACAGCACGGGAGCCGATATCTTACCCAGACAGCCTTCGAGATGTTCGTTCGTTATTTTTACGAAACTCTCTTTCATTACGGGCGACAGTGCGCGATAGTCCGACGACGAAAACTTCTCTCTCCAAACGTCCACACGGCTCGGCATAACCCTTTTCAAAAATGAATAAGTGCCCTTTTTCACGCGATATTTGAGGTTTCGGCGAGGTTTCATACCCGCGCAACCGGTTAGAATCATACAGCGCACGCACTCGGGATACTCGGCGGCAAGCTTTATTGCAATACGCCCGCCGAAAGAATGTGCAACTATGCACGCGCGCCCGCCGCAGCGCTCTTTTATTACCGCGCGGGCAAAATCGACGTAATCGTCAAGCGCATACCCGTACGAAGGTTCGGGAGTCTTGCCGAACCCCGGCAGATCCACCGCAACCGTGCGGAACCTGCGAGACAGGCTTTGCGTCTGATAATAAAAACTTTCCTTGCAAGAGAGGTAACCGTGCAAAAACAAAACCGGTTGCCCGTTGCCTTTTTCTTCGGCAGAGTAATATGAATCTTCCATAACACCGCCAAAAATATTATAGGTTAAGTTAAGCTCAACGCCATTACCAATGCGTCCTCTCCGTCGCTGTAGTATCCGCGTCGCTCCCCGATCTGCCTGAACCCGACCTTAAAATACAGTGACTTTGCGGGCAAATTGCCCTTGCGCACTTCCAAAAAAACGTTTTCGCACCCGCGTTCACGCGCGTGGTCGATAGCTTTTTGCAGTAGATTTAAGCCTATTCCGCGACCTCTCAGTTCTTTTCGCACGGCTATCAGGGCAATTTCCGCGTCGAAGCTGTAAAGCGCACCGACGTACCCTTCGACCTCCCCGCCTTCCTCGCAAACGAATCCGCAAAACGCGGGGTTAAGCAATGCTTCTTCGAGCATATCTGCAGTCCACGGATCCGAAAAACTCGATTTTTCTATCTCGTGAACGGCAGGCGTATCGCCCTTTACCCAAGGGCGAATCACAGACCTTCCTCCGCTTGACTTTTTCTTATATACAGCGGAACCAAACTTTCAATATCGTAGGTGGCGCGGCACGTATTTGCCTCTACCGCCTTGATTAGCCCGTTTGCAAGGTCTGCTTTTTCTGTAGCCAACCCTTCGATCTCGCTTGAAGAAACGAACACGTAGCCGTCCTCTTTTTTAAGTTCTTCGGTAGCCACGTAGGCATGCGGGTAGGCGATATTGCCGCCGCGTACGCCCTCGGCGTAAACGTGCGAGTGCTTTGCGTCAACTACGGCCATAACGTCACCCGTTTTATCGTATGCAAGCACGTCGAAAGCGGTTACACCCAAAACTTTTTTGTTCAAAGCATAAGCGAGCCCCTTTGCGGTGGCGACGCCTATGCGTATGCCCGTAAACGAGCCGGGCCCCACGCAACAGCAAAACACGTCCACGTCCTCTTTTTTTAAGTTGGCTTGTGCTAAAACGCGCTCTATCGCGTCCATAAGCACCACGGAATGTTTTAACCCGCAATCCTCGCTGAAATATGTAAATTCACCGCTGTCGCACTTTGCAGTAACGGTCAAGTGCGTGCCGCTCGTATCGAATGCAAGATAATTCATATATTAATCCTTTATGACGATCTCTCTGGAATTTTCGCCCGTTTTGGTTATGGTTACCTCTTTTGCGTTTTCGGGCAGAACGTCTTTAATATTCATGGGCCACTCTATGATGCAAACGCCGCCCGCGTCGAAATAATCGGTAAGGCCAAGCCCTTCGGCATCCTCGCCGGAAGATAGGCGATAGCAGTCGTAATGGAACAGCTTTCCGCCGTAATCGTTCATATACGCGTAGGTGGGGCTGGTAACGTTTTCGGTTATTCCAAGCCCGCGCGCCACCCCTTTGGTAAACGCTGTTTTGCCGGCGCCCATGTCGCCGAAAAGCAGTACTATGTCCCCTTTTTCAAGGGTTTTCGCGAAGTTTTCGCCTATCGTTAAGGTATCTTCGGTACAGTTTGAAATATATTTTTTCATTTATCTATCCCCGCGTTTTTGGCGGCATCTCTCAGTTCCGCCGCCCTTGCCGAAAATTCGCACCCGCAATAATTTTGCCTGTACAATCCGTACTCTTTGGAAAGCTGTATCGAGCGCGCATACCCGCCCTTCTTTTTAAAATCGCCGGGCAAATATTTTACGGCTCGCCCCTTTTCGAGAGAAAAGCCTATCTCGTTCAATTTTTCGGCGTTTTTGTGCGGGCTTATGGTAAGTGTTGTGGCAAAAAAGTCGAAACCGTGCGCCTCGGCATAGTCACACGCGGCGGAAAGGCGCATGCGGTAACAGCCGAAACACCTTTCGCCTCCCTCGGGCAAGTCCTCTTTACCCGCGGCGTTTTTTATGAACGCTTCGGGATCGAAACCGCCGTCTATAACCTCAAAAGCCCCCGAATACACGCAAAAAACGAACCTTTTAAGTTCGTTAAGCCTATGTAAATACTCGTCCGCGTCCGTTATGTTTGGGTTGTAAAAATAGCAGGTTATATCAAAATGCCCGTTTAAAAATTCCAGACAGTAAGAAGAACACGGCGCACAGCAACAATGCAACAACAACTTTGGTTTTACGCCTGCCGCGTCGTTTTCGGCTATTTGTTTTTCCAACATCTCGTGATAGTTCAACATTTTATACTTCCCAAAACTTCGCCTATGTTTTCTCTGAACACAAAACTCGCGTGCTTGTCGTAGGGCGTTTCGCTCCTGTTTATCAAAACGGTATGCGTCCCGCCAAAATACCCGATAAGCCCCGCCGCGGGATACACGTTCAACGACGTTCCTCCCACTATCAACGTATCCGCCTCGGAAAGCGCGTTTACAGCCCTGTTTAAAACTCCGCCGTCAAGCCCCTCTCCGTACAGCACCACATCCGGTTTTATGACGCCGCCGCACGAGCAACGCGGCACGGTCTGCCCGCCTTCTTTTAGCTGCAAAATCTCGTTTAACGTGTGTTTTCGGCCACATTTGAGGCAGTAATTCCTGTGTATGCTACCGTGTAGCTCCTCGACGTTTTCGCTTCCCGCAAGCTGGTGCAATCCGTCTATATTTTGCGTGATGACGGCGCTGAGTTTGCCCGCCTTTTCAAGCTGCGCAAGTTTTAAATGCGCGGCGTTAGGCCTTGCGGAAAGGTAAATCATCTTATCAAAATAGAACCTGTAAAACTCCTCCGTATGGTTAAAGAAGAAATCGTGAGAGAGTATCTCCTCCGGCGGATAGGCATATTTTTGATTATACAAACCGTCCTGAGAGCGAAAATCGGGTATTCCGCTTTCGGTCGATACCCCCGCCCCGCCGAAAAACACGATTTTATTAGAGGAATCTATTAATTTTTGCAATGCGGAAAAATCGCCCATATCTCCACCTAAATAAGTTGTTTAGTCTTGCTTACTTCCGATGAAGACGCGGGCTTTTCAGTCTTTACGTCGTTTAAATTGTATGTACAAGGGCGATATTCCTTGTCCAAAGAATAACCGAGCTTATAGTTGACTTTGCCCTCTTTTACGAATATCATAAGCGCCTCCACAACGTTTTCTATAACGGCGTAGTGCATTTCTTCCTTGCTGCCTTCCGCCTCTACGGAAAACTCTATCATGCCCATCATCCCTTCGGGCGGACGTTCTGCCGCCGTCTTTTCCAAAAACTGCCTGTTTTCGACCATATTGCCCACCTTGCCGAGGTAAACCGTGGCTTTAACGCTGCGCAATTTTGAAATCGGGAACTTTTTGCCCATAACCTCTACTTCGTTTTCGCCAACTGTCAGCACGGGTTCCCTCTTAACGGGATTTTCGCGCAAGGTCTTGGGCGTGAGCACGATAAACAGTATGATAAACGCGTTAAGCGCGAGCATATACCACATTTTTGCGCTTATAAACCAAGCGTCCATCAGCCCGAATAATGTTATGAGCACGGCAAACAGGACGAAATATTTCGTCCTACGCTTTACGTTGTACTCGATGTTAGGGTAAAATTTAATCTTTTCTTTTTCCATAGTAGACCTCGTTTAAATTTATACGTCGAGCCCGTCCAGCCTTTGGCGTGAAAGGGTACGGTAATCGGTTGTTATTATTCTGTCTGCACCCGCGTTGAAAAGCGTTTCCGCGTCCTCTGCCGTAGATATTTCGCCAACCACTTCAACGGGGCATTGTTCGCCCAAGGTATCGTAAAATATTTTTACGGCGTCCGCCGTTTTTCCGATGTCTGAAGCTTTATCTAATACCAGCTTGACTTTCTCAAACTTCATCAATTTAATTATAAGCGCAAGCCTCGTTGCCTTGTCGCTGCCCATCGTGCAAACGGGGAACATAGGCGTAACGCTGACTTTGCCCGAAAGCTTTTTTAAAGTCTTTAATTTCTTTTCGAGCGGGTGGGTGTTTCCGCTTGAAAAATCCGACAGGTTAAGGCACACCGCCACCGACGCCTTTTGTCTGGAAGCCTCGCGAATCTCACATAAAACGGCTTTTCTGCTTCCGCCGCCGTAGGGGTAATCGATGAGCGTCTCTATCTTTACGATCTGCGGCAGCTGCCTTTTTGCCGCAGGGATGAGGCACGGCAAGGTTACGACTTTTGCCCTTGCTTCCTGACTTAATTTTCTAAAATCGTTGCGTATATCCGCTGCCGATTCAAGCCCCGTTATAAGCCCGTCTATTTTTGCAAGCACTTTTTTTGTGCGGTACTCTTTATATTCCTTTTCGAGTTTTTTGTACTCCTCGCTCTCCTCTACGCGGATAAAGGGATTTTCATAGGTTCCGCCGAAATAATCTTCCGCCGTTTTGTCGGGCACGGCGCCGCTGAAAATCTCCGTGGGAATTTCATCCGGCAAACTTCCCGTCTCCACCTCGCCCGCGCCGTAAAATCCCGAATCGGCAGGCGAATTGATATTAAAATATTCCGTTCCGCTATTGTCGTTTGTTTCCGTTTCAATGTCCATAATTCACTCCTCCTGAATTGAAAATATGTACGCCGTAAACAAACGCTACCTAATATATTGCCATAACGAAAATTTTAATACAACAAAATTTTTTGTTTTGCGACTAAATCTCCCCTCCGTTACCCGCAAAGAATTGATACAATCAGATATATCCGCAGCCGAGAATTCGACTAAAATAAAAGGGGGGATGCAACTTGGCAGACTTTATTATAGGTTTTTTATCTTTTGCCGCGGTTTTTGCCGCATGCTATTCCGCGGGCTATGCGGTTACACGCGTTAAAATTAGCAAAAAGCGCCGCGCCGCACCGAAGCCGCAACCCGCGCCCGCCGCGGAACCGACGAAGGTATATTACGTATCTCCACCGCCCAAGCCCAAAAAGAAGCAGAAAAAGAAACTTTCCGTTCCCAAAGCCGTACTCGCGCCAAAGGGCACGTACGTAATAACGGGCGCAGATAATTGCAAGCAGAAAGAATCTTTACCAAAGAGCGGTAAAACTGCGGGAAAGTGCGACAACGCGGGCATAGACGATATGCCGGATATCAGTCCGCCTTCTCGCCCTCTCCCCACAACCTCTCGAGGTGATAAAACAAGCGCTGGTCGTCGTTGAAGATGTGAACGATAACGTCGCCGTAATCGAGCACCGCCCAGCGTCCTTCCTGAACGCCCTCTCTGCGGCTAACGACCGCGCCGAGATTTTTTTCAACCTGTTCTTCAACGTTTTCGGCAAGAGCGCGCACCTGCGTTTGAGATCTGCCGCTGGCGATGACGAAATAATCGGCAAGGCTGCTTTTTTCGGAAATATTTATTTTTACTACGTCGTGTGCTTTTTTAGCGTTCAATACGCTGCAAATTTCTTTTACAAGTTTTTCAGAATCCATAATTCTCCCGTTTTCCCCAAAAGGGGCAATTCAATTATTTTCGTAATATTCGCAGGCAAGTTCTGTAAGGTAATACACCCCGCCCGCCTGCAACGATTGCTTCAGATGTTTGTAACCTTGCACAATGCACTCTCTGAAACCTTTTTCAAAATCTTCCTCAACCGCTTTACGCAATTTGTTTACGCCGAAATAATTTCTGTTCCTTTCGAGCAGGTCGGCTGTATATATCACCTTTTCAAGCGACGACATATTCGGTCTGCCCGTCGTGTGATATTTGATGGCGGAAAGCACGTCCTCATCCGTTATTCCTAAAACCGTGCGAGCAATATATTCGCCTAAAAAAGCGTGTACGACGGACGCGGGCATATCTTCCGGAACGGTAAACTCCGGGAATTCCTGCAGAGACGTATATTTTGCCACGTCGTGCAGCAACGCCGCCGTTATTACTTTGTCTCTGTCCAGCCCGACTTGTCCGTTTATATTAAGCGCGCACTCTATAACGCCGGCAGTATGATACCGCCTTTTCTCCTTGAGCCGTTGCTTTACGTATTCGAACTTTTCGTCTCCCTTGTACAACTCGTGCTCTTTAATGTACTCCAATACCTTTTCGGGAACGTTTTCAGCCGCGCACCCAAGCATAAGACAGTAGCGAATGTAAGTAGAGGTCGTTCCGTCACCCGTAAACGATAGAATTTTTGCCTTATAGCCGTACTTCTTTTCAAACGCGGCGTTGCAAGTAATGAGTTTTTCGGTAAACTCGCCCCTCGATACCACGACTATTCCCGCTTTTTCGGCTATTATTTCCGGGTGGCGCCAAGTATCGAAGCTAAAAAACGAATCCCCTCCTATCAAAAAGAACGATTCGTCGTCGGGGTACAGCTCTCTGAAATGCTCCACTGTGAGGTAGGTATAACTGTTTCCTCCGCGCAGAATCTCGTAATCGCTTACTTCCACCCTTTCGTCAAACGAAAACGCGAGTTTTGCCATGTTGAACCTATGTTCCCAGCAAACCGTCGCGTCCGCCTTATGCGGAGGAACGAAGGAAGGTAAAACTATTAATTTATCTGGTGCAAGCTCCTTTAACGCGCCGCGCACGAGTTTAACGTGTTCTTCGTGTACGGGATCGAACGTGCCGCCGTATAAAACTATTTTCATTATTTTATATTTTAACACATTAGTTATTTTTTTACAAGTTTAATTTGCTTCATTCGGTAAATAATAATTATACTGTTTTATGAACGAGGTATTCGCATGAAAAAACAAATCATTCCCACCGCGCTCGACACGTTGCTCGTTTTTACGGCAACAGCCGCCGCAACGTTTACGGCTTTGCGCTATTACCTTAAAATATTATGGCTTTCGGCGGCGCTTGCGGCGTTTATTGGCTTTGCTACGGCAACGCTTTTTTTCGTAATTTCTTACGGAAAGATAACTCGGTCCGCCATGTCCTCGCGGGATGCCGAGCAAATGGCTCGGCTTTTGGATACCCTGTGCGTCCTTTCCGCAGACGAGCTAAGCGCTTACTTCAAACGGCTGCTGCGTAATGCCGGCGTGGGAACTTACGAAGATAACGGCACCTTGGTCTTGCGGAATATAAACGCGGAATTGCGTTATTACTTCACTTTTTCCGAAGTTACCGAGGGCAAGATAGTGGAATTTTACAAGCAAACGAAAGCCGGCAGAAACGTGCTCGTCGTGGGGCGCGGCTTCGATGAAAGGACAAAAAAGCTTTCCGCTCGCTTTGCGGGTAGAATAATGCTTGCGGACGGGGCGACGCTTTACCGCGCCGCGAAAAAATACGACGTATTTCCCTCAGAATTATTGAATTTAAAAGAGCCGGAAAGGGAAAAACTCGTCCTTAAAGAAGTGTTTTGCAAAAAGCGCGCAAAACGGTATTTACTCTACGGGCTGACGCTTGAATTTTTCAGTTTTTTCGTGTTTTACCCCGTTTATTACATTTTCTTCGGCGGGGCGATGATAATGCTTTCCGTCATTTGTTTCTTCTTCGGAAACGCTCCCTCGCAGGAAAAATTCAACCCGTTCAACGTATAAGGATTTTATGTAATTTATAAAGCAAGCGCCCGCGAAAATCGCGGGCGCTTGCTTTATACAACGTTGTCAAATTATTGCGTAACTATTCTGTCTGCCGAAAAACTCTCGGCATTGTACCTCTTTAAAATTTCGGTAAGAGCGCGGTTTTCCTGTTCTAAAAGATCTGCCTTGCGCTTTAATTCAACGTTTTCATCGCGAACCGATCTCGAAATGTTATCTACGAGCTTGTTTATGCTCGTTTTAAGCTGTTTCATTATTATATCCGGCACCTTCACGTCGGCACCCGAGGGGCCCGCAGGTAACGCCACGCCCATCTCCGTAGCCGTTTTGTCGATAAGCTCGGGATCGTTTTTCAAAATATTTCTGTACTTATTCTGATACCTTAAAGAAAGCTTTTCGTCCCCGCCGGAAAGTTCGGATATAACTCTCCTGACGGACTTATTTTGCCTTTTTCCGTTTAAAATCTTGTCGATCAGGAACTTTTCCTCGTCTTTGTCAAAGGCTTTCGGTCGGCTTACTGCGGGCAAATTCTTGAAATATTTGTTTTTAAGCTCCTCGTCTTGCGAACACATGCGAATGAACTCGTAATAAAAATTTCTTACCGAACCTTTCGCCCTGCCGTGCTTTTTTGCAAAATCTTCAAAAACAACGGTCAATTTTTCATTGTTTATCTTAGCCTGTTCGGCGGCAGACGCCAATTCGGCAACTTCGTCATCGGTAAAACCCATTAACGTTTTCATATACAGAACCTCCGTTTTTTGATGATATTAATATTGACATAAAAGCGTGATTTCATACATACATTAAACAAAGAGGTGAGAAATGAAACTGTACGTTCAGGCAAACGAAAATTTCGCCATGCGCGCCGACGGGGAATTTTTGGGCAATTTTAAAACAACGGCAGCAATAGATTCCGTCGTCCCCGCTTACTTTGAAATTTTGCCGCACTTTTTCGGGGAGCCGTTTTGCTTTTATTTAAATTACCGCCCTAAATCACACAAAAACGCCGTTTTTTACACTCTGCCGCAAGGAGACGTTTTGCTGAGCGTTACCTTTTTGCCGCAAAAAAACAACGGTTTTAAACTGCTGTATCAAACGTATTTGGAACCCCTCGACGCCTTGATAACCGTGTATCGGGACGGAGCTGTAAAGCTCGTTGCCGAAAATTCACACGATGCGGAAACGGTAAACATACCTTTTGGCGCCGAAGATTTTGCCGCCGAAGTTTTTAACGGCGATATAGCCGTCTACTCGCGGAGCGGGCAAAAATTCGCCTGCATTTTCCGTGCCGAAGATCTTTCTCTCAAATTCTTTAAAATTGTTGACGATTTGGAATTTACCCCCGTTTTTCGCACAAAAACGCGCTTGGGCGGCATAGAGCGCACCACGGCGTTTTGCGAATGGTCGCCCGATAAAAACGGCTTTTCGGCAAGCGTGAACAATATAGAGCGCGAGAACCCGTGGGAGCCTTCCTCAGACGAAAAATTTGCCAAACGCGCTTTTTTTGAGCGAATACAAAACAAATTGCCCGTTGACGAGATGCTCTCGCCCGACCTTTTACCCAACAAGGACCTTTTAGCCGATTTTCTCGGTTCTTTCGACCGCGTTCTTCCGGATTTCTGCACGGAAAAAGGCGTTCTGCTTTCCTATAAAGGTGAGCAAACACGCCTTGTTAAATGTTTCGATCTCGATTTTGAAAACGGTAAAATTTGCAATTTACGTGAGATTTAGGCCACTTTTAAAAGTTCTGCCGTAAACTCATCGTCATTGCCGAGCATGCCGTAAGCGGAACGCGGATCCCTATCCGAAAGGAAAGCGACCGCCACGAGATAAGCTCCCACTATAACGCCGACTACCGCCGTGCATATTACTTGCGGGGTAGTCCACATTGTGCCGCTCCCGCAATATTCAACCAACATACCGCAAAAATTATAAATTACGTGCGCGGCTGCGGCGTAAAACACGTTGCCCGTTTTCGCTACGATTATACCGCACATAGAGCCTATCAAAAACGTATAGCCCACCTGCAAAAAGGTTCCGCCGATATTCCCGCCGAACAGATTTACGAGATGTGTGAGCGCGAATATTCCGCCGGAAAACGCTATCGTCCAGAACACCGGCCTGCGCTGTAAAAACGCCCATTTAGGGCTTTTTATTTTTTTTATTTTTATAAGGACGAGCGGAAAAATAACGCCCCTGAAGGCTATTTCTTCAAACAGTCCCACTCCCACGCACCATAGCGTGAACGACGCTATTTCAAAAAATTTTGCATCCACGTTGCAATTTCCCGAAAAATACGAAACGAAAGGAAAGTTGTTTATTGAAATTATAAGCGCAGGCAAAACGGCGAGGTAGGCTATCGCGTTAAACTGCTTAGGCCATAGTCTGAAACCGAACTGCAACGCAAAATACACCATGAGTACGCAGAACAACAGCCTTTCCACGCCGTCGGCAAGTAAAAACACGAATTCGTTATCGCCCTTGTAAAACCAGCCCAGAATTATGCGCGTGGGGAAAGTTACGATGCCTATTATGAAAAGCATCATTATCGCCGCCATTTGCACGGGCTCTTTAAAAACGGATTTTCTGTACGTTTGCTTTATTTTCATATTGATTACAGCGAAGTTACGTAATTACTCAGTTCGCTCACGATAGGCGTGCTGCCCACGGTTATTTCCGTGCGCGAAGGATTGTACATATAGAATTGGAAAGGTCCGTAGCCCGCGGCGCCTATAAGTATGGGCGACAAGCCGAGGGAAGTGTCGTCAAGCGAAATTTCAAACGGTTTTTCGATATCCGAAAATAAAGATTTTTCCATATCGTCAAGTCCGCTGAAATCCACCACGCTCAAATTTCTACCGCCGCCGTAAAACGCCACGCCGCCGTGAACGTAGTGTGTTTCGCCGTCCACCAAAACCATATTCGACTCCGGATTATGCGTAAAGTAATTTTCCATTACCCTGCTTATATCGAACAGTTGGGTGTAATCGGTGCCTGCCTCGCTCACGCCGAGGTCTATAAGCGTGGTGCTGTCTAAGCCGTCGACGGTTTTCCAATCGTAAAAACGCACGTGCCCTTCCAACTTGACCTGAGATGGATAACTCGTTGCCGCCATGCCGTAAACGTGCTTGTCGTTACGCGTAAAATCGTAAAGGTATCTGCCGGCAAAGTGCGTATCCATACCTATGCAGAATATGCCGGAAGTATAAAAGTAAGTGTTGCGCACGGTTACCGTGCTGTCAAAATTGCCCGCCAACGGGTTGCCGTTTTTATCGTATTCGGGCGAAAGATATGCGTACGCCTCCGCCTTGCTGTTCTGATTGATTCTATCGGGTATATTTTCGGCATACACGAAATTATTGCTGCCCACTTTAAGTATAAACTCACGCGCGTAGGAGAGCAGACACCCGTCTATAAGAAGATTTTTATTAGACATACTTCTCACAACCGTTCTGCCGTTCATTATCTGGCAATATTGAAGGGTAACGTTATCACCGTCCACTTCCACCACCGTGCCTACGTAATCGAGATTGGAAAGGTTGTTTACGTTATTGCAATTTTTAAGCGTAACGTTGTCTATGACCACGTCGTCGCCCTGCACCATAAAGCCTATGTTGTCCTGCCCGAAACATCTGCAGTTGTACGCCTTTACAAAATCCAAAGGCCCGCGGAATAAATCGCCCGGCGCAAGCGAGGCAATCTGCGTATCGTAATTTTCCATTACGTCGGAAGGATACGTGAGTTCGTGCGCGTTTATCGTGTAGCCGTTGCCGTAAACGCTCTTTCTGAAAGTAACGCCCACGTGCACTACGGCGTCATCCGCAGTATGGCTGCTGTAATTGTTAGTATATTCCTTAATATCGTAAGTGCTGGTCATGGTGGTATATTCGCAAACCACCTCACCGTTTACTTCTCTGCCGAAAAGCGCGCTGTTCTTTCTCGTAGCAAGGTTCGACTTGCTTTCAAGATTAGTCCTTAACACGGTTATTTCGGGATGTTCGGCAGAAGTGCAATACATTAGGTCGTCGTAAGAATAGACGTTTACGCCGTTAATTAACCTGAAAAACCTCGTTGCGACGGCGTTTTTGTTTTCGGCGGCAGAAACCTTCATGACGCCGAAGTTATCGCTGTAATTTTCGAATGCGATATTTATTTCGTTGCCGTTTTCGGTTTTGTTTACGGTTACGTTGGCGCAGCCGTCTATGCCCTCTAAAGACACGTTTACGTCCTGCGCTCCGCTTGAAGGATACACCCTCGCCGTATAAGTTTCAACGTGCTTTTGCTTTACTCCGCCCACTACGTCGTACAGGCCGAAGTATCTGTAATCGTATGACTTAATGCTGCTTTCTATGGTATCTCTACCCCTTAAAATTACGAATTTAGGCCCGTTGGAAGGGCTGTTTCCGTCATCGACGATCAGATACGCCGTAAAGGATTTTGAAATACTCGTTCCGGGAACGGTTGCCGTAATTCCGACGAACCCCTCTTTTTCGAGAAATAGTTTTCCGTTTTCTATGCGGGCAATCGGATCCTCCGCGGTGTGTTCAATTCCATCGAAGGTCTCTCCTCCCGTTATTTCCCAAGATATATTCGTGTTATCCGCCTCAAGCGGGTAAACGTTTGCAACGAGTTCTACCCCGCTTCCCCAAACGCCTGCGGTATATTCGAACGCCTCGTCCTCCTCATAGTCCCAATCGAGCGATTCGGGGGCGAGATCTACGAACAGATTTATCGTGCGGGAAAAGCCGAATACGAGAAGCATAATGATAAACGGCAATATCATGACCAGGCTCAATATGCGTTTTTTCATATTTTTATCCTCCTCATTCTCTCATCTAAATTGCGCGTAAGTCTGAAAAACGCGATAGCGCAATCAATCGCGCACAGGACGAACGCTATTGCAACGGCACCGTTCGCGCCGCCTATAAACTGAGTGAATTTATACAGCGCAACGAGCGTTTTATTCCCTCCGCCTACGGTAACGTACATTGCCTCAACGCCGTAAACGAAAAACACGAAAGCGCCCAATATTACGGAAAGTATAAGCGATTTTATTACCGCGAAAGAAACGTTGCCGTTTTCGCCGCCCGCCTTTGATACGGGGTTATTTACGTCACTTGCCACAAGATTGATTATGGAAGCCGACGTAGCCACGTAGGTTATAAGCAACACTACAAGCCCCATTACCGCGCTTACCGTACCCGTAAATATCAAAAGGAGTACGGAAAGCAGGTCTGAAACGAGCGCAATACCAAGCGCTATGCCAACTTTTACGCCTACTTGTTTTTTGTAAGGTACGGGTATCGTCTTTACTATCATTATTCTGTTTTCTTCGCGAGAGATCACGTCGCCCGCGCAGGTATTGCACACGCACGAATACATTACAAGTATAAGTATTGCAAACGGCACTATGAAATTGCCGCCGAGCAGTTTGTCCACCAACTCGTTCAAAATGCCTATCGTAAGATAGCAAAACAACGGCAACGTTATCAATACCGAAAAGTAAGAAAATAGATACGAAGGATTCCTGAAAATTTCGGTAAATTCTTTGTAAATGAGAGAATTAGTAACCGAGCGAACACGGTTTTCCCCCTCTTTTGCGCCCTTGGTGCTCCTTGAGGTATGCGCCTTTAAATAAGCGAGGTAGAAGTGCGAACTGACGAAATACGCCCCTACCGCAAACGCGGCGGTAACGATAATCGCAAGCAGGAAATACAATACTTTGCCGAAAGCGAGGAAATTACCGAGCCAATCGGCATACAACGTGTACCCCGCAATGCGCCTTAAAACGTCTGCCACGGACTTGTTGAAGATAAATTTCATTCTGTTTCCCAACAACATATCCGAAACCACGCCGAGCAGCTTTGAATAAGCAAAGAACAACAGCAACAAAAACGCGAGGGAGACGATCAATACCGCTATCGGGCGTTTAAGCATAAAATTCTTGACTTTTATGAAAAACGGGGCGATGATGGCGGCAAACGAAACGACGAACAGCGACGCAACCGCCACGGCAAGTGCCGTGCATATATAATAAAGCACGCCCATGCCGCTCATTATTCCGAAAGCTATGCAAACGGGCGCCATAAAAAACAGTGAATTTATCAGTTCTTTTATCCACAGCGCCGTAAGTTTAGCCGCAAGCATGGTTACGTTTGAAATGGGCAACGGAAGTATCACTTTTGCGTCGTCGCCGCCGTATAAAACCTGCCCGCACTTAGGCACCGAGAAAATTATCTGCGCCGTTATTGCCACCGCAATAAACAGTACGAGAATTTCATTTTGCAAATTCAGCGCGACGAATTTAGATTGAAACGCAACGAACAAATATACGAATAACGCGAGAAATACGAGGCTTATCAGCGCTGAAACGATACTGCCGAGCACGTCCTTGCCCTTTCCCTTTTTCGTTCTGAAAAGTTGCGTTGCCAACTCTTTGCGGAGAAGAACGTTAAATAGTTTCATCGCCTTCACCCGTAAGTTCAAAGAAATATTCTTCCAGCGAGCCGTGCCCGCTGTTTTTAAACGCCGCTATATCTATTACGCCGAGTTGCTTGCCGTGGTTGATGATGACTGCCTTGTTGCATATCCTTTCCACTACGTCCAAATTGTGCGAAGAAAAGAAAACCGCGTGCCCCTTTGCCGCATGGGCGGTCATGGCCTGTTTTACCTGATGCATCATAACTACGTCCAAACCCGTCAAAGGCTCGTCGAGCACCCAAACGTCCGGCTCGTGCACGAGCGACGCTATAAGGCATATTTTCTGTTTCATTCCGTGCGAATAAGAGCCTATATATTTATCAAAAGCCGACTCTATACTGAATTGTTTCTTTAAAGAATCGATTCTTTCTTCTCTCTCGTCGCCCACGCCGAAAACGTCCGCAATAAAGTTGACGTATTGACGCCCCGTCATCTTCTCGTAAACCGCGTGATCGTCCGAAACGAAGCCTATGCACTTTTTAGCGGCGATAGGATCCGTATTTATGTCGTGCCCGCAAACGGTTATTTTTCCGTCTTTAAAGGGCAGCTGCCCGGTAAGGCATTTGATAGTGGTGGATTTACCGGCGCCGTTTCTGCCGATAAACCCGAATATATCGCCCTCGTTTACTTTAAGATTCAAACCGTCAACGGCTTTAACGCTGCTGCCTTCGTATATTTTAACGAAGTTTTCTATTTCGACCAAAACTTTACCCGTTGTGTCTTTTACGGATATGGTGTCATCTATCATGTTTTCTCCTTACGCGAAAGGGAGGTTGACCCTCCCTCACCGCAATGCGTAATTTAATTATTCTTTAAATCAATGTTTCTTGCGTTTTAAACCGAACGCCGCGCACACTGCGAGTACTCCGAATAAAGGCAACGTTGCCGAAACGGAATTTTTGCAACCTTTAAGAGTCTTGCCGCCGGTAGAAGAACTTGAACTGTCGACGGGCTGAGCGGTCTTAACGGTAATGGTGCCGGTCTTATATTCGATGTAGTAATCGCCGTACGTTTCCACGCCCTCTACCTTGAAGGTATAAACGCCGGGCGAAAGCATAGCCGTAGGCGTATTTTGCGTAACGCCGACGTAGAACTTTAAATTGAGCGCGGACGCGTTGTTGAATGCGCTGCCGTCGTAAGTGGTGCACGTAACGCTGTTTGCGCCGTAGCTTATCGTTTCGCCTTTGGTAATTTCGTAATTTTTGGCGGTTACCGTCAACAACTTCATTATTTTAAGATTTGCCGTGTAATCTTCATCGCTGAATTCGTAACGGCTCTTGAAAGTATCCGTAGCCTGTATTTTAAGTTTTACGGTATAATCGCCGGGTTCTATCGGGTTAGCCGATAATTTTACGCCGTCCTTATAATATTCTACTGCCCATTTTGCACCTGTAGTCGAAGAAGTATCCGGCAAACTCGTGGTTGAAGGCTTGTATGAAGGATTCCTTTCCAAAGCGGCAAAATAGTCTATGCCCTTGCCGGAATACGGCGCGCTTGCGTTTTCAAAGGTGTAACTCAAAGCCTTTTTGCCTATAGTGAGCGTAGAGGTAGCGTCAAGAATAACATTTTCTTCTATCGTGCCGTTAGAGCAATAACCTTCTGCAGTATGAGCTTTCAACTTCAACGTATATTCACCGGGCTCGATTTTATCGATTATATATCTGTAAGACGTATATTTCTTTTCCGTTCCGTTTTGATTTACCGTTACGGTTACCGTCTCGCTCGATTTTACGACGTACGTTTGATCGTTATATTCATATATGAGATCTAACGCATAATCGGGACTTACTACCTTGTTGGTATATACGGAGAACAGATTGCCGTAAGACTCCTCTATCTGCTGATACAAGAACCCTACCGAAGTAATTTCGTTCGACGAGGAAACAGTGTAGTTGCCTATGTCGGAGGGATCTCCGTCAAATTTAACCGCCTTGGTCTCGCCGATTACGTTGCCGCACACCTTGCCGGCGTCTGCGGTTACGTTACCATTATTGGTAGCGTCGGTAACTGTAGAACTGTCGTTTGAAATTTTACCTATAACGCCGCCTACGTAATTAGCGCCCGCAAGTGCGGTTACGTTACCTTTGTTTACTACGCCGTCTATATCAACGCCCGTGGGGTTGCTTCCGTAAAATCCTGCGCAACCTATTATGCCGCCCGCGTACGCGCCGTTTTCAAGAAGGGTTATATCGCCGTTATTTTCGCAGTCCGTAACGTAGGTTTTGATAGCGTCTCTCGCGTTGGAAACCGCGCCGAGCAAACCGCCAACGCAGGCATAACCCGTTACGTCGGCATTGTTTACCACGTTATCGAAATTGATGTTGCCGCCTTCTATATACGCGTTGCAGACCATATCGAAATAACCGACGACGCCAACTTTGGTTTTGCCTTTAATACTTCCTTCTACCGTCAGGTTTTTAACGCCTATCTCCTCAGCCATTTCGGAAACGACGCCTATAACGCCTACGCAGTATCCGTTGGGCGCGTCTATGTTCAGTTTAAGGGTGTGCCCGTCGCCGTTGATGCCGCCGCGATACGGGAAGAATTCCTGCTTGCCCAAGCCGTAAAACTCCGACTTGTTACCGTTTTCATCGCCCACGGTAAGATCGATATCTTTGCCGAGTTTAATGCTTATAGCCAAAGTATCGAGAATGGATCTGCCTTCGAGCTGACCTTCTTCGTTGGTAAACGTTGCGGGGATGGAAGAATTTATTATCCTTGCAAAGCTTTCGAACTCCTCCGCGGTATTGATCGTAACCTCACTGTAAGTGCTGCTGACCGAAGTAGATCCGTCGGATACGCTTGCGTCGTTTACCTTTCTGATGGGGAGATAGGATATATCGGCGTATTTATACATCTTGTTAAAGCTCTCCGCCTCGAAAGCGGAAATATAAGACGCTTGCGCCCTGTCCATACCATCGAGATAGCGGTAAGAGTTGTCGTTCAATACGAACCTTATTACGGGCGAACCGTAGTTTGCCATAATGCCCTCGTCGCTTACACTGGAGGCGGTAACGGGATCCATATTTACAACGCCGTTAAAGGTATATACGGTATTGTCGCCCTGTACCTCTGTGGTATAAGAGTTTTTAACGCTTTCCGTCTTGTCGTAATTAGTATTAAAGAATTGTATTTCCTTTACTTTAGCGGTTTCGGCAGTGGGGATGGTAAACGTGTATTTTGCGATACAGTTAATAAGCTTAGCGCCGCCGCCGGTGGAAATACCGCCGTTGTAGCCGGTGAACATACCCCAATAAGTATAGTTATTTGCCGTCGTAAAGCCCTGTAACAAAGTTACGGTTCCCGCAAACACGCAATCTTTAATATTCAAAACGTCCTTATTGCTCGTGCAGTTTGCTATGCCGCCTATACTGCTGTTTGCTGTAGACGACACGTCCGTCTCGACGGTAACGCGCTCTATATTGCCGGCAGCGTTGGCAGCTAGCCCCGCAACTTTGCCCGTACCCTTTACGGTACCTTTAACGGTAAGATCTTTGACCGTTGCGAGGTTTTCTTTTCTGCCCAAAGCGTTGAATACGCCTACGCTGTTATTTATCGTAACAGAGTGGTTGTTTCCGTCAAGCGTGCCGTAAAAACTGTTTACGTATTTGCCGTCGGGAAGTACGATATCCGCATCCAGAATGTAATTTCCCGTTTTGCCGTTCAAATTAAGAAATCCTTCGGCCGTGGTGATCGACGTATCTTCATCCGCAAAAGCCACCGTGTTAAACGCAAAAACGCAACACAGAGCAAGCGTCAAAGAAAACGCCGCAATCAATAATTTTTTCATGATTCTAACTCCTTCTATTTATTTACGCGCGTAGCGCTATATGCGCGCGTATATATACTGATATATACAATTATAATAAATTTTCCACACGATTGTCAATACATTCGGCAATATGTTTTTAATACTGCGCAAACAGTCGGGCGTTTAAGCTGAAAACGACGTGTCGTTACGATCTCATAAAATAATAAATAAGCAAGATAACACCCGCAACGACTATTGCGCCGATTACGCCCGCGATAGACGCTTTTGCCGGCGAAACGGGCGATTTTCCTATGATTTTTCCCGTAGTGCCGTTTGCGTAGATTGTGTAATGCTTTTTCTTATAATTATAATTTATCACGTAGACCGGCAACATAACGTATTTATATTTAACGTTACTGTGGCGGGTATGTACGTTTACGTAATCTACCACGTCGCAATGGCAACGGGCGATTATCATATCTCTCAATTCTTTATCCATAACGTCTTTCGCGTTGCCCCAGCAAGTTTGCAGGTCTTTTTCGTAACGTCGCGCGAAATATCCCGTTAAAAACTTGTTTTCAAAAACCTTTATCCCGCTCCAATCGAACGGCGCGAGTTTATTCAGGTTTACCCCTTCGCCCTCTCTGCCGGCGTTGATGAGTACGTCGTCGAAAAAATGAGATAACGTGCCGCTTACGTGCCTCCAAACGGTATAAGTTTCTGTGCGCGTGCCGTCCTTCGTTTGAACGGTGCGGGTATAAGTATCGCCCACGCGCCCCTCGTAAACGGATTCCGTCTGACTGTCGAAAGTAAAGAAGGGCATATACACGCCTTTTATTTTATCTACGCGGGTAGTCCTTTTAAATTCGCCGGGGGCGAAAAGTTTTTTCTTGCTCCAATTTCTGAAATTTTCCGCTACCTGCTCTTTAGATATGGTAAACGGCAATACCGCATTGGGCCTTATACCTTCCAAATCTTCTACCGCCGTTACGTGAGAAGTGCCGCAAAACGGACATAAAACGGCTGTTTGACCCTTTTCCGCAACTATCTGCGCCCCGCAGTTATCGCATTGAAAAACCAAAGTTTCGGAACTCCACTTTTCGTTTTTCTTAAGCGCGTTTTCTATATCGAGTTCCTCGACTTCAACAGATTTCAAAAAATCTTCCGTATAACCGCAATACGTACATTTAAGTTTTTGCGTATCGGGATCGAAAATCATATTCGAACCGCAACTTTTGCACTTTACGCTATCGGATGAAACGTTTGTACCGACGTTTTCGGCAGATATCGCGTCTTTTTTCGGCTTTAATTCGTCATTGTCCGGCCGTTCGTCGTTATCTTTCATTATATTAACCTCTTAGCCATATTAAATTCAAGTGCCGCAATTCCATGTGAATTGCGGCACTTAGTTATTGAGCTTTGTTCAACTCGTCGAGCATCGCGTCAAGATCGGCGCCGTGAACTTCTGCAGCTTGTCCAACCGTTTCACCGTGAGCTATCGCACAGCCCAAGCAGTGCATACCGTAGCTCATTAATATTTCGCCGGCGTTGGGATTGATTTTGATAGCGTCTGCAATGACGGTATCTTTTGTTATTTTTTCCATTATATTTCACCTCTGAAAATTTATTTCGTTATATATTTTGCGCAGGATCGGTAAAATTACCCGCCTAAAACGCACATTATCTTAAAGTTTGTTTCCGCAATTCGGGCAGAACTTAGCACCCGCTTCGACCTGATTTCCGCAATTCGTGCAGAATTTTTTGGTGGGCATAGCAGCGCCGCATTCATGGCAGAACTTTGCTCCGACAGGAACCGTAGCTCCGCAAGCGCCGCATTTTGCACCGTCTGTCGGTTGCGCGGCGGGTTGCGCGGGTTGTGCCTTAAAAGCTTCGCCCACTATCTGGCCCATACCTACGCCTGCTCCCATACCTACGCCTGCGCCCATAAACGCGCCGCCCATACCTTCGTTCTTTGCGGCGTCCTTCATAGCTTCGGCGGCGGATACTTTTAATAAAACGTCCGTCTTATCGCCCAAAATGCCGAGGCGGCTGCGTTCGTCCATAGCCTTTTCAACTTCGGGCGGAACGGAAATATTTTCTATAACAAACTGCGTCAACTGCAAGCCGAGTTCGTTAAACGCCGTTTGCACGGTATTTTTAACTTCTTTTTGGAATTCGAGCGTATTGCCCGCAAGATCGTAAACGGAAAGCGAGCTTTCGCCCAACACGTCCGTAAGCGAAGATATTACCAAAGATTTAAGATATTCAACGATATCTTCCGTTTTAAACGTGGAATTCGTGCCGAAAAGTCCCTTTAACAATGCGCCGCAGTCGTCGACTTTAAAAGAAAACTGACCGAAACCGCGCAAACGGATATTGCCGAGGTCGGGGTCTCTCCTTATTATCGGGTTCTGCGTGCCCCACTTGTTGCCCGTAAACTGCTTGGTGTTTATAAAATAAACTTCGAGCGTGATCGGGTTCTGGAAGGCGTATTGCCATGCAGCAAGTTTGGAAAGCAGCGGGAAGGTATGTGTTTCAAGCTTGTAAAATCCCGGCTCGAAAACCTCTGCGACCTGTCCTTTGTACACGAAAACCGCCATTTGCGACTCGCGCACGGTCAGCGTACTTTTGTTGTTTACCTCTCTGCCGCTGTTTTTAAACGGATATTTATATACTATCAAATTGTGAGCGTTGTCCGCCCATTCTATATTTAATCTGAAAAGTGCCATTATTTCTCCTGTTACAATTATTTTTGACCGAGAAAGCGCTTAGTTTATATTTACGCTTTCAAAAGTTCATTACCTAAGTTATAATGGAAAGGTAATTAAGGT
>CAJOMS010000004.1:0-35089 GCA_905235795.1 uncultured Clostridia bacterium
AAATAGCAAATAAAACGAATAAACAGGAGGAAAATTTACGAGAAAGCGGAAAGACCACACTAACGTACCGGATTATGAAATTGATTCGCTTGCGAGAGTTTTGTATTCATCAATTATTACATACTGCAATTCTGAAAAAGGGAAAGCAGCCTATGACGAATGGCAGAAACAACAACTTAATAATAAAAATTTTAATGAAAGTATGCCCGTTGAATCCATAGGGCAACCGCAATTAGAATTGTAAGCGGCGGTTTGTCGTGAACCGATAAAACGATAATGGTCGAGTAAGGAAATAATCCTTGCCCGACCATTTTTTATTGCAAATTTATAAGGTTCTACAATAAATGTTGGGGTATGAGAAAAAACGTCTCAACATCTTTCGATTTTTGGACATAAAAAAAGAGGCATAGTTTTGAATAACCTGTAAAAATGAATTTACCACAACACAATCTAAAGGATTCATTTCTATGCCGTATTTAAATTATATATCAAAACTCTTAGATTTGCAAGATGTTTCAGTCGATTTCGATATATTTCTGAAAATGATAAAGATATCATTATCCAGATATCAACAGAGAAGAAAGAACAAGTCTGCCCTTGCTGCGGTAAAAAATCTTCTTACATTCACGATTACCGTTATCAGCATATAAGGGATCTGCCTTTCAGACGTAAACCTATCATTTTAAAGCTGAGAAAACGAAGATATGTCTGCCCACATTGCGGGAAAAAGTTCTATAAACATCACGACTTCCTTCCTAGATGTTATCACTCGTCTAATCGTTTATTCGCTAATAACTTTTAGATCTTAAAGATAAATCATCTTTTAAGGATATCGCCGAAAAAAACTTTGTTTACACCAATACCGTTTCGAGAGCATTAAATCTTGTCGGGTTCAGCGATAAACCGCCATTACCGGAAGTCCTCGGAATAGATGAATTCAAAGGAAATTGCGACGATCAGAAGCATCACATTCAAATCATCGATATTGCTAATCATAAGACGTTAGCTATACTTTTATGCCGAAAAAAGTTGTTTTTGCATACATATTTCAGCAGATATTTAAGACAAGAAAGCCTTAACGTTAACTTACACAGAGGAAAAACATAACTTGATCAAGGTGTTGAGACGAACCGCATTTGGCTTCAGAAATTTCATCAATTTCAGAAAGCGAATTCTACTTTGCGCCTAACGAAAAGCTTGCAGGCGATACCGCCTGCAAGCAAAATTTAAAATCATTTCGTTTCTTTCGCAAATTCTTTTTCAGGGTCATACCCCAACATTTGACAAAGAACCTATATTTTTTGCTCTTTTTCGGTTTATCTCTTTTTTTATCATTTACACACCTACGGGTGTTTCTTTAATTTTTCTCTTATCTAAATTATTCTCTTTGCATTTAGAAAAATTAATAGACTTTTCTCGCGTAGTTTTTTCACTCTCCCAAGAGCATCTAGTACACGTAACTCTACCATAATAAGCATTATATTCTGCTATAGCACCACATTTAGGGCATATTATACACATTTGTTTGCTCCTTTTATATTTTAATTTTATTTTTATGCTTCATATTGGTAAAATCTAAAGAAAGCCCTAAAAGTAACACCTTCAAAAGGAGTAGTTTCAACTTTTCCAATTTTTAAAATTTCCTTAGCTTCTTCTACCGGATATGGCTCAAAATAAATAACATGTTTTATACCAGCTTGCACTATTTTATTAGCACAAAGATTACAGGGATATGTTGTTACATATATACTCGAATCAGTAAGATCAATCCCTTTCCCAACTAAATTCATTATAGCGCTTTCCTCTCCATGAATAGCCCTACATAGTTCTAATAATTTGATTCTCTTTTTTATTATTGAGCCGCCATCTATTTTGTTTTTATATCCTAAATCATTACATATATTTTGCGACAATTCATCTCGTTTAATATCACGATAACACCGTCCATGCTTTTTGTGGCACTCTTCTAAGCCATATGGCACTCCATTAAATCCTGAACTTATGATTCTATCGTATTTATCCGTTATTACTGCTCCAACCTTTCTTTTGAAACATCGAGAACGTCTTCCACTCACATAAGCAGCCGCCATAAGAGTTTCTTCAAGTTTAGGATTTGACTTAATAGGATTTTTTAAAGCGTTCAAATAAGCTTCAATTTTATAATCCATTTCTTGATAAGCTTTATTGGTGTTTTCCCCGCAATAAATATTCTCATTGTTAGATAAAATTAAATCAGCTTCAAAAAAACAGTCTGATATTTTTTGCCCATAATCAGGCTCAAAAGACCCTTTATCTTTTATCTCGTCTAAATCAAACAAATCTTTCGAACCATGATAAGTGCTTTTTACTCGCTCCCATCTTATATTATAATCAGCGAAAATGCCTATTAAAATAAACTCAGAATATTTTTCTCTTAAAAATTTAATTTCAGCCGGATTGCGTATGCTCTCAATTACTATGTTTGCGTTTTCGTCTTCATTTTTTAAATAATTATCATAAAGCAGTTTTGCTAAGATAGCCTTATCTTCTTTGCGTAATTCATTTCCAAATTCTTGCAAATCATGTCGTTTGATTTGTTTTGACTTATTTTTTTCCTTATATTTTTCTTTTAAAATTGTAGATAATGAAAATCTTTTATATCCTTTGTTTTCAAAAAAGTTTTCAGCGAGAAAACTTGTCCCGCTTCCAAATGCTCCAGTTAAACCGATAATTAATCTACTCATTTTTATCCCCTTGTATCTTCCCTCTACATTTATATGATAATATAATTTAAAAAATTTTACAAGCGTTTAATAAAAATTTCTATAAAATGTAAAAAATTTTAATTATATTTAACGCTAAAGTCAAATGGTGCCGAAAAAGCACTATTTAATTCAATATATCCTTTCAAAACTTATTTTTATGCACCGTCACTTCAAAACTTCTTCGACAAATCTTGGCGAGGCGTTTCTTGTTTTACCTTCAGATTCTAAAATCCAGCCAGTATAAAATGTTTTACCAGAAAGTGTTAAAGGTATGTCAACTCTTTGCCCGTTATCGTCTAAACATTTTAACAATTAATTGCTAGTCAAATAATTTTTCAAACTCTGCTTTTTGAATTCAAATTTTATTTTTTGAGAGTCATCTTCCGTAAAAACAGGTGACTCAAAAATCGATTTTGTTCCCTTTTGATTTTACATCATCAGAAAAAACATAGTCGGAAAATTTTTCTATGGGACAATACGCTTTTGATTTTGCTTCAACAACATTTAACGCGGTCTTCGGTTTTTACTATCACATCTTTCATGCAAAGAAAAAGTTGATGTGTTTCTTTTACAAAGTAACAAACGCCGTACAATTTATAAAACAACCTAAAAGTGGCAAAACAAATCATATTATTTTTGAATATTTTCAAACATAGATTATCATATGACCTTTTAAAATGCTTAATGAAATGGATCGTTCTTTAAATTTCATTTTATCACAAATGGAAGATTTAGCAAAACAATTATCTGAATAGATTAAGGTTACAGTTTTACAAATGAATGGTGTCGGAAGATAATTAAGTGCCTACTCATTGCCGAAATCGGCAACAATTCAAGATTCCAAAGAGACAAGTCTCTGATTGCTTATGCCGGAATATATTCTCCACCTCATAAATTTGATACGTTTAATGTAAAAAATCAACAAATATCTAAACTTAGATCAAAGTATATTCGTGATATCGGCTATAAAGTATTGACTGTAATCAATATTAACAAAAATCCATATACTCCCCATAAAATCTAAAGCTGCCATAAAGACAGTCTCGTTTACTTACATTGATTTCAGTAAAATGATTTTTCTCTTTATTTTGCTTGACTTCTTTTAGCTGGTTTGACAAAGAATCTTTATTATTGACTGTTTTTTATAATTTCAAGTATATGACAAAAGCGAATCCGCCTCCTAATGGAAACGGGTTCGCCTTTAACTTGTCTGGTGACCCCTACGAGAATCGAACTCGTGTTACCGCCGTGAAAGGGCGATGTCTTAGACCGCTTGACCAAGGGGCCGTTCAAGTGGCGTAAATGGTAGCGGCGGTCAGATTCGAACCAACGACCTGCCGGGTATGAACCGGCCGCTCTAACCAACTAAGCTACGCCGCCATATAGAGCCTTTACGATTTACTCGTCAAGGCAATGGTTGCGGAGATGGGACTTGAACCTCATGACCTCCGGGTTATGAGCCCGACGAGCTACCAACTGCTCTACTCCGCGTCGTCAAATGCTATATTATTTTATAGCAAATCTGATTTTTTGTCAACTGTTTTGCTTAGTGTTTAAAGAAATTTTTTATTTTTTTATTTATTGCTGTCATTTTTGCAGCTCCGTTTAATCAATTGCAAAAAAAAGAGCGATATGCTATAATTATTTTATGTTTATCAAACGCGAGGGACTGATGTTTCCCGGTGAAAAAATTGCCGTTGCCCTTTCAGGCGGAAAAGATTCCGTCGCGTTGTTTCACGCCCTTATCGCGGCGGAGGACGCTTTCGGCATTAAGGTTTCGGCTATAAATATCGAACACGGCATCCGCGGCGAAAACTCTTTGAAGGACAGCGCCTTCGTTGAAGAACTGTGCGAATCTTTGGGGCGACCGCTTATCTCGTATAGCGTAAATGTCCCCGATTACGCGCAAAAACGTGGCATTAGCATAGAAACCGCCGCGCGCGAATTGCGGTATTCTTGCTTTTTTAAGGCGATAGACGACGGCCTGTGCGACCGTATCGCAACCGCTCATCACGCGGGGGATAATACCGAAACCGTACTTCTCAACGTTTTCCGTGGCAGCGGCTTGCAGGGGTTGTGCGGCATACCGGAACGTGCCTACGACGGAAAGATTATCCGACCGATGCTCTCCGCCACGCGCGACGAAATCGACGCCTACGTGCGAGAAAATTCTCTGCCGTTCGTTACGGACGACAGCAATTTTGACGACGATTATTCAAGGAATTTTTTGAGAAATAGGGTTATTCCCCTCATAAAACAGCGATATCCCGACCTTGACTCCGCAGTTACGAGGCTCTCCGCGCTGTGCGAAAACGACCAAAATCTCCTTATGGAAATGGCGGAAAGCGCGGTTTCCGTTTCCGAAAGCGGCGTAAACGTCTCTTTAAAGAACGAACTTGCGCCCCCGCTCCTCTCGAGGGCGGTAATCGCGGCAATGAAACGCGCAGGTCTTAAAAAGGACTACGAGGCGGTTCACGTAAATGCCGTTTGTGCACTCGCAAACGCCAACACGGGCGCCGAAGTAAACTTGCCACACGGCTATTGCGCCGTTAAAGGGTACGGAAAAATCACTATTTTTCAAACGGCGAAAAAGCAAAATTTTTCGTTTGAGTTTAAAGAAGGGACTTTCAATCTTCCTCGCGGGGTATTAAAAATAAAAAAAGTCCGCCTGCCGAAAATGGATCAAAAGGCAAAAGTGGCCTTTTTCGCACAAAAACGGGCAAACGGCTCGTTGTTTGTAAACACGGAATGCGTGCGCGGCGCCTTAATAAGAACGCGCAGAGAGGGCGATATTTTCAAAAAATTCAGCGGGGGCACGAGGCCTCTTAAAGAATATTTTATAGATGAAAAAGTCGAACGCCGCCTGAGGGACGATATTCCCGTAGGCGCGATAGACAACAAAATATTATTTATCGGCGGTATGGAAATTTCCGCCGACGCCGCCTTAGGCAAAGACGACGCTGAGGCGTATAGCGTTACTTATGAAAAAATTTTAAAGGAGAACACGAATGTATAACATGTACGACGACCTTTCTTACGTTATGATAAGCAAGGACGAAATTCAAGCAAAAGTGGCCGAAATCGCGCAAAAACTCGATGAAATCTACGGCGACACATACCCCGTGATGGTCGGCATTTTAAAGGGTAGCACGCCTTTTTTTGCCGATTTGATAAGGGCGATGAAAATCCCCGTTCAAATCGATTTTATGGCGGCGTCGAGCTACGGAAACGCGTCAAAGTCTTCAGGGTTTATTAACATTAAAAAGGACCTCGACGCAGATATCTCCGGCAGGCACGTCGTTTTGGTCGAAGATATTATGGATAGCGGCAGAACGCTTTCTCACCTTAAGGAAATACTTGCCGACAGAAACGCCCTATCAGTAAAGGTCTGCGCGTTGCTTGACAAGCCCTCTCGCAGAGAGATGGATATTACCCCGGATTTTAAGGGATTTGAGATCGAAAACGAGTTCGTTGTCGGTTACGGGTTGGATTATGCCGAAAAATACCGCAACCTGCCCGAAATAGGCGTTTTAAAGCCCGAACTCTATTCAAAATAAAGCAAAAATACGTTTTAAAATGCCGCTTTAAACAGGCGGCATTTTTTGTTGCTTTTTAGATATAATTGTTCGCCCGTGGCGCACAAAACGCCCATTTTGTACAAGTTTGCAAATTTTTGCATAAATCGCTTGCCAAACTGAATAAATATTGATATAATACATACATTATTTAAACTTCCTCTCATAATTGTCAGTTTCACGACGGAGGGTGGTGTCCTTTTTTGTGGCAGACAATTATATTTTTCGTTTTTCCAAGGCAGCGGCGCGGATATTTATCCGCGCCGTTTGTTTTTCGACAGACCTATGCTTTCTTCGTCAAAATGTCATAACCCCTTCACTTTCATAATATATATAATGATAAGCGGAAGTTCTACGCCGCACGGAGGCAAAGTGTTAAGAAAATTATCTGTGGTTTTGCGGGCAACCGACGGTGCCGTTAAACAAAAATTGAGAATATGCGATATATCAATACGTGAAAACTCGTGCGAAGTAACGTGCGCTCAAAATGAAACCGTAGGAATTTTTAACGGACGAAACGCGGCGTTCGGGAACCGGAAAGGAAGCATCTGCACGGTCTTTACAAACGCGGGCTCAAATTTTTGCATTGGGCTTTTTTCGGACGACAAGCTAAAATTTTACGGAGAGTACGGCAACGTTAAAAACGGAAGGGAGGAACTCGAAAACGCCTATTTTCAAAACCGCACCAGTGAAGAAAGCCGTGAAGAATACGACGATTTCGCCATAGCCGAGGACAATTATTTTGGCGATTTTTATGAGAAAAAGGGGACTTCCGAAAAAATTTTTGAAAATTCGGAGGGATTGGATATTGAACGGGAATCAATCGTATTTGAGAAGGATGAGGATAATGCAACAAAAGCGGACTCAGACGAAGCGGCGGAAAAAAGCGAGGATAGCGCTTTTGAAACTCCGCTCGACGCGTGCGGCGATGCAGCAAACGGACCAAACGAATCATATTTCGAATCGGTAAAAGACGTGTTGCAGTCCTTGTTATATCGTTTCCCCCACGAGGAAAATTTAGAAAGGTCTATACCGAATTCTTCCTTCGTAAAAATAGTTTACGCAGGTGAAAAATATTATATCGTGGGCGTAATAAATAATAATTCCGCACCGGAATACGTTGTTTTCGGCGTTCCGGCGCCGCAAAATAAAACCGCGCCCGTAGAATTTAACGGCGCGGCGTACTTTATTCCTTGCAACATACCCGAAGGCGGGTATTTTATGGTTTACCGCTCTGCCGAGAGCGGCGAGATAATTCCCCCGCGGTGCTGATTTTACCGCGAGGTCTTTTCAACTTTTTCTATAATTTCGGCTATTCTGTCAAGGTCGTCTTTCATATAATAATCTATGTATATGCGCCCCTTGTTGTCGTTGCCGATAGCCCTCACGCGCGTGCCCAAAACGCGTTGCATCCTATCGATAAGGTCCCTTAGTTCAAGGCTCTGCTGTATCATTTTTTCGCGTTTTTGGCGCTTTATCTGCTCGGGAGGATTGAAATAATCCTTTACGAGTTGCTCTACCTCTCTCACGGAAAGCCCGTTTTTCACGACTTTTGTGGCGGTCGTCAGTTGTTCGGAATCCGGCAAAGAAATCAATGCGCGCGCGTGGCCGGCAGATAGCCGCCCGTCGGAAACCATAGCTATCACCGCAGGCGAAAGCTGCAACAGCCTTAACGTGTTGGCTACGGTAGACCTGCTTTTACCAAGGCGCACGGCAAGGTCTTCTTGCGTCATTCCGTATTCTTCCATCAAACGGCGCATCGCAAGCGCAGCTTCTACGGGGTTGAGGTCCTCGCGCTGAAGGTTTTCTATCAAAGAAACTTCCTTTATCTCTTTATCGTTATACTCCCTTATAATGGCGGGAACGGTGGCTTTACCTGCAAGGCAACTCGCGCGCCATCTGCGCTCTCCCGCGATAATCATGTATTTACCGTTTTTGGTGCGGTTTACCACTATGGGCATTATCACGCCGTGTTCGGAAATTGAATTTGCAAGCTCGTTCAAAGCAGACTGTTCAAACGTTTTGCGGGGCTGTAAGGGGTTGGGAAATATGTCGCCCGTAGGCAACTCTATCACTTCGCCCACCCTGCTTTCGGCAAGGTCGTCGTCTTCGTCTTCGGTTATTACGGGTATAACGTTGTTTTCTTCGAGAATGGGAAAGAAAGTTTCCTGCACCATATCGTCTTTATCTGCCAAATCAATCACCGCCGATCAAGTTAAAAGGGCTCTTGCAAATTTACAAGTGCCCTTTTTCTCGCGTTAATTATTATTTTCACCATCAGTAGCGCCTTCCTGCGACCACTTTTCAAGCTCGTTTTTATGTCCGCCGTTTTTCTCTACTTCGTCCATATACTCGATTATTTCCTGCACGGTCTTGCCCTGAATCAACATTTCTACTTCTTCGTTATAAATCGTTTCGCGCTCGACCAAAAGCCTTGCCATATTGTGCAGAACTTGAATATTTTCGCTGAGGATCTTAGTGCCTCTATCGTGCTGTTCGTTAATGATCCGCTCAATTTCGTCGTCAATTATTTTAGCCGTTTCTTCGCTGTAATTCATAACGTGCGAACCCAATTCCCTGCCGATAAACACTTCGTTATCGCTATCGTAAAGCACAGGGCCGAGTTTTTCGCTCATGCCGAGGCGGGTGACCATTGTGCGTGCCTCATCGGTTATTTGCTTGATGTCGCCGGACGCCCCGCTTGAAATATCCTGAATTATAAGTTCTTCGGCAATACGTCCGCCTAAGCCCATACAAATCTGATCGAGATATTTATTTTTGGTAATGAACGAGTCGTCGTTTGCAGGGCGCATCAGCGTATATCCGCCAGCCATGCCTCTCGGAATAATCGTTACTTCCTGAACGGGATCGCAATACGGCAACAACCTTGCGAGGATCGCGTGGCCGGACTCGTGATACGCGGTTATGCGCTTATCTCTTTCGGTAACGAGCCTGCTCTTTTTCTGCGGGCCCATCATAACTTTATTTATGCCTTCGTAAATATCTTTATTCGTTATAAGTTTCCTTCCGTCGCGAGCCGCCAGAATCGCAGCCTCGTTAAGCAGATTTTCGAGGTCTGCGCCGGAAAAACCGCTCGTCAATCTTGCGATGTTGCGGAAATTTATGTCCTCCGCCATAGGTTTGTTGCGGGCGTGAACTTTCAATATAGCCTCTCTGCCGCGAACGTCGGGCATGTGGATATATATTTGTCTGTCAAATCTTCCCGGTCTCAAAAGCGCGGGATCCAAAACGTCCGCGCGGTTGGTTGCCGCCATAACTATAATGCCGTCGTTCGCCTCAAAGCCGTCCATTTGAACGAGCAGTTGGTTAAGCGTTTGTTCTCTTTCGTCATGGCCGCCGCCCAAGCCCGTGCCGCGTTGACGACCTACGGCGTCTATCTCGTCTATAAACACGATGCACGGCATCGTCTTCTTTGCGGTGTTGAAAAGGTCTCTTACCCTCGAAGCGCCCACGCCGACGAACATCTCTACGAAGTCCGAACCGGAAATAGAATAAAACGGAACGCCCGCCTCACCTGCAATGGCCTTTGCAAACAAAGTTTTACCTGTACCGGGTTGACCTACGAGCAAAACGCCCTTGGGGATTCTTGCGCCGAGCTCCGAAAACTTTTTCGGGTTTTTCAAAAATTCAACTATTTCTTTTAATTCTTCTTTTTCTTCTTCGGCGCCCGCCACGTCGTTAAAGCGAATTTTGATATTCGTATTTGCCTTAGCGGTGGTTTTGCCGAAATCCATTGCGCTACGGTTTGCACCGTTCATAGAGCGCATCATCATTATAAAGATTATTACGCCGACCGCCATTATCAAAAGAGGCATTACAATAGACGACCAGCCCGCCCCCGCGTTAGGGTTCGTATTGGTTATATTTATGCCGGACGCCCTCAGGACTTCCAACATATTGTTGTCTATTTCGTCCCTCGAAAAATACGCAAATACGCGCGTACCGAGCAAATTGCCGTTTTGCAAACCGTATTTTACTTCCGTAAAATCAACCCTGAGCTGATAAACGTCCACGGTTATCAATTTTACGGCTTTAATTTTATTACCGTCAACTTTATAGTATTTTCCGCCCATCGCGACTATATTTTCGCCTTCGCTCGTCGTTTGCTCGATACCGCAAAGTTTAAATAACTCGGTCGTCGTTACTTGTTTATACCCAAATAGGGCGTTAGACGCATAAGCTAAAATCAGTATCAAGACCACAGCGGCTATTATACCGATAATAACGTTCCTTGTCGATTTTTTCATTAAAATTCCTCCGTTTCACTCAACCAAAGTTTTTGCGCCCGAACTCGGCACTAAGGCGTGTTCGGATCTATAATACTTTGGTTATGGATATAGTATATGTAATTTTTTTGGTTAATATCATTATATATAAACCCAATAACCGTAGATTCTGTTTAAGTATACCATATTTGAAGCAAAGTGTCAAAAATTTTTTTATATTATATAATCTTAATCTTAAATTTAGCTGAAAGTATCTGAAATTTTCGACTTTTCGGCACAATGCGGCAAATTAATTTGCGCTTAGCTTCTAAAGAAGAATTTTCCGGTTAAAAAAACGGGCGCTCTTTAATAGAGGCCCGCAAATTTAACCTTTAATTTAATTTACTTTACGAATATCAAATTCAACAAATATCCGAACGGATTGTTTTCGTACAGCCATTTGAGGATAAACGAATTTTCAACGTAATTTATAACGCTTGACGAAATGATTCCTCCAAGCAAAATGAACAGGTACATCGCCAGACAAATAAAGAATGCGGCAACGACACCGCTCAGAATTACTCCGAGCAATCTGTTCAACGTGCCGATAACCGGTACTTTGTTTATGCCCTTCGCCAATTTCTTTATGATGGCGAATATTATAAACAAAACTATAGCGAGTATTACCCAGGATATTACCTTAACGGTTATATCGCCGAACATATCCAAAACGAGAATTTGCAGAGTTGCCGTTTCCGGCAGAGTAGTACTTGCAATAGCCTCCAAAACGTATTTTACTACGGGGGTAACGACGAATTGCGGCAAACCCATACCGCCGACGACTTCACTTATTTGTTCCGGCGTAAGCTCTTTAACGGGTACGCTGTATATTTCAGCCGAAAAATCAAAAGCTTTGCTATACGCTTGCGAGAGTTTTGCACCAAGTCCGAAGCTACCGTTCAATAAGTTTGCAAACGGGGCGCACAAAATCGACGCCAAAACCAAAACCAAAAGCCCACCCACGACGCCGACTATCATTGCCATAAAGCCACGGTGCATACCTATCATCATGGCTATTATCAAAATCGCAACGATGATGATATCTCCGATGTAATTAGTAAAGCTACCCATAAAATACCTCTTATACTCCTTTTTCTGTTTGTTTAAACTAAACACACAAATATGTTTCCATTATACAGGGTTTTATTACGGCTTGTCAACTAAAAATTACAATTTTCGACAAAATGTTTCACGTTTGAATAAAACTTATACAAATATTTTATAGTTTTACGTTTAACTCGCGGGTTTTTGTTAATATTTTTAGTATGGACGAATCAATTCTCGAATCACAAATAATTACGCCGCACCCTCAAACAAAACGGCAAAAGGTTTATCTCTGTCTTGGCACGGACAAACTGGTTTTCGATAGTCTCGGACCAATCGTAGGCAGTCTTTTAAAAGCCGACGACCGCTGCGACGGATACGTTTACGGCACGATTGCCGAGCCCGTTACCGCCCTTCAAGTCGAAAAGGCAATAGAGTTCATCCGAAGATTTCACGTGGGGGCGGAAGTTATAGTCATAGATTCGGCAATCGGCAAAAAAGAGGAAGTGGGGAAAATAAAAACTTTTGACAAAGGTCTTCGCCCCGCGCTCGGCATAGATAGGCAAATGGCGCCCGTCGGCGATAAGAGCATAATGGGCATAATCACCACTAAAGACAAGGTGAAACAACCCTCCGCATGCAACGTTAAACTCTCTCAGGTTTATGACATGGCAAAACGCATAGTAAACGTAATATTCGGCGAAGAAACCGCCTAAATCTCACGTTATTCCGATTTTTTGGATGACGACGGCATAATGCGGCAGCTCGTTTTAGCCGCGTTTGATTAAATAATTGACTTTTAATTTTGCCCGTGATATAATTAAATAAGTTATCGGTGGGAGAAAACTTATGAAAAAAATTATTGCAACTTTTTCGGCGATTATACTCGTCACGTTACTTTTCGGGTGCGCTAAAGACGCCCCGTACGAAAAAAATACCTACACGGCAACGACTATCGTAACTAATATCGACCTCGGCGAAATTCATTCGGATATAGAAATTCGCCAAACAACCGACATGCTGTGCAAAGTAGATTATTACACCAACAAATACGATTCTTACGAATTTACGATAAATAATTCTACCTTATATATCAGCGCGGTTTGCGAACATAACGTTTTCAAAACGCAGATAAACAAGCACGAAAAAACCGTGATATATCTGCCATTGGCTTTTTTCGGCAATATTAAAATAGATGCGAACGCAGGCAATATTACTTTAGATGAAAAAATATCCGCACGCGATTTGAATATATCCACGAACGCCGGAAACGTAAACGTACGCGGCAGTTACGATGCGGTCAGCGCATACGTTAACGCGGGGAATATTTATTTCGGCGGCCTAAAATCGGGCAATATCTCGGCTTCGACCAACGTCGGGAATATAACGGGAACGATCAACGGGAACAAGGATGACTACTCGATTACAGCGACAACCGTAGTAGGCGAAAGCAATCTGACCGACTCCACCGGTAAAAAATACACCCTCACCCTCTCCACGGATGTGGGAAATATAACCGTTTCGTTTATCTGACTTAATTAAAATTTCATTATAAAAGCGGCGGCGCTTTGCATTAGCGCCGCCGCTTAATTATGCGTTTTTGTGCGTTTTAGGGGGTTATTTTGCTTCAAAGGCATATTCGGGCTCGCACGTTATGCGTATGCCCAAGCGGCGAAACGCCTGCAATTCGCTCTCCTCGAGCATCACGGTGCTATGCGCCTCGCAATCCTTTAAAATATACATCTTATCGACCAAGTCTCCTATCGTGGTATTCATCGGGGTGGAAACCGCAAGCGCAAGCAACGTTTCGTCGAGCGTCAATGCCGTTTCTTTGGCTCGCAAAGTCTTTTTCATCTTTATAATAGGTTCTATTACGATGGGCGAAATAAGATTAAGGTCCTGCTTAATGCCGCAATACTTTTTCATGGCGTTGATTACCACGGCGGCGGTAGCCTTCATAGACGAAGTGTTTCTGCCGCGAACGATGGAACCGTCCGGCAATTCGAGCGCGCACGCCGGAACGCCGCGCTCCTGCTGTTTTTTAAGGGCAGGTTGCACTACTTTGCGGTCATCCTTCTTTAAACCGAGATTGCTCATTAAAATTTCGCTGCGGTTTACCGCTTCTGCCGAAACCCTTCCCAACTTATAGTCGCACAGCGTTTGATAGTGGCGGCGAATAATTTCCTGATTGCTGGCTTTGCGTACGACCTCGTCGTTGCAAATTGCGTAGCCTATCATGTTCACGCCCATATCCGTGGGAGATTGATACACGTCCTCGCCCAAAATTTTATGTAAAATATTCTTTACTACGGGAAATACCGCTACGTCTCGGTTATAATTTACCGTATTTACGCCGTAGGCGTTCAAATGATAGGGATCTATCATATTAAAATCCTGCAAATCGACCGTCGCCGCCTCGTACGCTACGTTTACCGGGTGATTAAGCGGCAAATTCCATACGGGGAAGGATTCGTATTTTGCGTAACCTGCCTTTACCCCGCGCTTATATTCGTGGTACAACTGCGAAAGGCATGTGGCAAGCTTTCCGCTGCCGGGACCGGGAGCGGTAACGACTACCAACGGGCGCGTGGTTTCTATATAAGGTTGCGCGCCGTAACCCTCGTCGCTGACGATCACGTCAACGTCGTTGGGATAGCCCTTGGTAAGCGTGTGCATATACACCTTTTCTCCGCGCCTTTCAAGCTTGTTTTTAAAAAGCTCTGCCGCGCGCTGACCGCTGTATTGTGTAATGACGATACTGCTTACGTAAAGCCCTATGCCGCGCAAATTATCCACCAGTCTTATAAGATCCGCGTCGTAAGTTATGCCAAAGTCCGCACGCCTTTTGTTATGTTCTATCGCCTTTGCGCTGATGCAAAAAATTATTTCGACCTTATCCTTTATAGACAGCAACATTTTGGTCTTAACGTTAGGATCGAAACCCGGCAAGATTCTTGCGGCGTGCAGATCGTCAAAAATCTTTCCGCCGAATTCAAGGTAAAGTTTGTTGTTGAATTTTTCTATTCTTTTTAAAATGTTTTCCGCTTGCTTTTTCATGTAAAGCGCATTGTCAAACCCAACTTCCATAAATTTCTCCGAAGTAAAATAATCGTTTTATATTATAACATTAATCTCTTTCATTTGCAAGGCGCGAGGCTAATATTTTTAACCTGAATATTTGCCCGCCATTCCGCATTGACATTTGCCGCCCAATAAGTTAAAATAAGAGACATGGATTCGAATTTTACAAACCGAATAGAAGAACTCGCTTTGCGCGCCTATACCCGCACCGCGTTTACCTTCAGCGACTTTTTAAATCCGACGGAAACGGAATACCTACGCACTATGCGCTTGCCCGTGCCGGTAGAACTTTTCGGCGGGTGCGATTTTGCTGAAAGGAAAATGGCGAGGTTCGGATGCGGTAGCGATTGGGGGTACGTCGTCGATTATCCCCTTGCCGTAATGGAAATAGCTCCGCACTCGCCCAAATTCGCGCGAGAGGTAACGCACAGAGATTTCCTCGGCGCCATTTTGAACTTGGGCATAGACCGAGCCAAATTAGGCGATATTTTCACCGACGGAAAGTGCGGGTACGCCGTCGTCTACGAGCAATTAGTGCCCTTTATCGCGCAAAATCTGCAAAAAGTAGGCCCGAACGCCGTAGATTGCAGGCTCGTAGATACCGTGCCCGAAATATTTGCCCCAAAGCTCGAGGAGAGGAAAATAAGCGTATCCGCCCCGCGAATCGACGCAGTTATATGCCGCCTGTACGGTATGTCGAGAGATGACGGCGCAAAACTCGTTGAAGACGGCAGAGTTTTTGTGAACGGCAGGCAATGTCTATCGTGCGCGTATAACGTAAAAGAGGGCGAAACGGTTGCCGTTAAAGGGTTCGGAAAGTTCGTTTTTTGTGAGAAATGCGGCACTTCTGCAAAGGGTCGCACCTATTTGAGGATAAACGTTTTTAAGTAAAACGGCGCCCGCCGTACGAGGGAAACCCGTTGCAGACAATAGCGCGATACACGCCTTATGCGCCGCCATTACACTAAAAAACATCTTCACGTTTCTGATTTTATTAAAAAATTTAATCGCCAATTCAGTCAGAGTAATACGTTTTTGATAATTTTTATCAATTCTTTAAACCTATCGTCGATATCATTATCATTTTTTTGATAAGTATCATCCCTTATAATGCTATTGTTGTAAAAAATATCCCCCCGATCAATAACAAATGTTTCTACCTTGTCTGCTTTTATCAGTTTAAGAACCATATTTCCGAAAATATTAGGGTAATATTCAAAAGAGTAAATTTTATATCCATAAGGAATAATCAATTCTTCAATTTCTTTTTCCATTTGAAGTTTTTTTTCTTCATCTTTCCTATGCGATTTTCCCGATGAAAAGCAATTGCGAAATTCCATAATTTAAAACTCCTCCCAAGGTATTCCTCTTAAAAATTTTAAAACTTTCAATAAAATTATACAAATAATCGCTTGTATTGTCAATAATTTACTTTGTAATTCAATAAATTTAGTATTTTTCCGCTCGTGAAAAGTATTTTTTAAAATTTGCAAACTTTTTTATATAAAACACTTGACAAAAGTTTTCGTCCGTAATATAATACAAGCACAATCGGAGGGAACTTATGAAAAAGTGCATGTACAGTTTGATACTGAACGAAGATGTGGTCAACGAAATAGACCGCTTAGCGTACGAGAGAGGAACTAACCGCTCTAACCTGATAAACGGAATCCTTGCCGAATATTGCAGAATGGTAACGCCTGAAATGCATATAAAAAATATTTTCGACCAGATATTTTCAATGTTCGAGGGGACGCAATTTCTGCCCGCCAAAGTGCCCAACTCCGGCATCATGGCGATAAAAACCTCGCTCGATTATAAGTATCACCCGACCGTTAAATACGAAGTGCAGTTGTTGCACGGGCGCGGGCGTGCCGAAGGGAACCTGCGGGTGGGACTAAGAACCCAAAATAGCGAGCTATTGCGCGTTTTAGCGGACTTTTTTAATAAACTTTCCGTTTGTGAGGCAAAATATTCCCCGCGTGAAAATTACGAGCCGTTCGTTTTTGACGGGGCAAAATTCGTTAAGCCTCTGGATTTGGGCGAACTCGGCGAGGCGGACGTAACGGACGTTGCCGCCACTATAAACGCCTACGTTCGCGTTATAAACGATATGTTAAATTCTTACTTCGCGGGGAAATATTCGTGCGACGAAGAATTTGAAAAAGACTACTTGAATCATATTTCGGCAATGCCGATAATCATATAGGCTATACCTTAAAGGAGGTGGTTTTATGGAAGCCGAAAAATTTACAAAAAAATCAATGGAATGTCTGCAAGATTCTCAGAGAATCTGTCTGGAACGCGGACATCAGCAAATTTTACCAGAACATCTTACGCTTGCCATGTTAGCTCAGCAAGACGGATTAATACCCACCGTTTTGGAAAAATGCGGCGTAAACATCAACGCTTTAAGCTCGAAAGTCGAAGATCTCGTCGAACAGATGCCTTCGGTTACGGGCAGCGGAGTAGGCGATAATATATACCTTTCCTCGCGCCTCAACAAGGTGCTTTCCGACGCCGAAAATATCGCAAACGGCATGAAGGACGACTACGTTTCGGTAGAGCATCTGTTTTTAGGCTTGTTGGACAATGCGTCCGGTGGACTGAAAAGCGCGTTTACCGACTGCAAAGTGGACAGAAACGAGTTTTTAAAGCAAATCAAGGCGGTGCGCGGCGGAAATCGTGTGACGACCGACTCACCCGAGGATACTTACGACGCGCTATCCAAATACGGTACGGACCTTACCGAAAGGGCGCGCATGCACAAGCTGGACCCCGTCATCGGCAGAGATGAAGAAATAAGAAACGTCATTAGAATCCTTTCCCGAAAGACTAAAAACAACCCCGTACTGATCGGCGAACCCGGCGTTGGCAAAACGGCTATTGCCGAGGGGCTCGCGCAGAGAATCGTTCGCGGAGACGTACCCGAAGGGCTTAAAGGCAAGACGGTTTTCTCCTTGGATATGGGCTCTCTCATTGCGGGTGCAAAGTTCCGAGGAGAGTTTGAAGAAAGGTTAAAGGCAGTGCTCAACGAAGTTAAAAACGCCGAGGGCAAAATTCTGCTTTTCATAGACGAGTTGCACACCGTCGTAGGCGCGGGCAAAACCGACGGCGCCATGGACGCGGGCAATCTTTTAAAACCGATGCTCGCCCGCGGCGAACTGCATTGCATAGGCGCAACCACGTTAGACGAATATAAAAAATATATCGAAAAAGATCCCGCTCTCGAGCGTAGATTTCAGCCCGTAACGGTAAACGAGCCGACCGTTGAAGATACCGTTTCCATCCTTCGCGGATTGAAGGAAAGGTATGAAATTTTCCACGGCGTGCGCATTCACGACAGGGCGTTAATAGCTGCGGCAACGCTTTCCGACAGGTATATTTCAGATAGATTTTTGCCCGATAAAGCCATAGACCTAATCGACGAGGCCGCCGCCATGATTAGGACGGAAATAGACTCTCTCCCCGCGGAAATGGACGGTATTTCGCGCAAAATCACGCAACTTCAAATAGAGGAAACCGCCCTCTCCAAAGAGAAAGACGAGCTTTCAAAAGAGCGTTTGGAGGCGCTTAGAAAAGAGCTTGCCGACCTCAACGAAAAATTCAATGAAATGAAAGCCCGTTTGGATAGAGAAAAGACCTCTATAAACAGAGAAAAAGAGCTGAAAGCCGCAATAGACGGCGCGCGTGCCGACGCCGAGACCGCGGAGAGAAATTCCGATTACGAAAAGGCAGCAAAACTGCGTTACAGCGAAATTCCGCGCCTCGAATCCGAGCTGGCGGAATTGCAAAAAGTCGCCCAAAACACGCAAAAAACCCTACTTCACGACGAAGTTACCGAGGAGGAAATCACCAAGATCGTATCCCGCTGGACGGGCATCCCCGTAAGCAAACTGATGGAGGGCGAACGCGAAAAGATCCTCAATCTGGAAAACATCCTGCACGGGCGCGTCGTCGGGCAAGACGAGGCGGTTACTAAGGTTTCCGAGGCGATATTGCGCTCTCGTGCGGGCATCTCCGACCCCGGCAGACCTATCGGTTCGTTTATGTTTTTGGGCCCGACGGGCGTAGGCAAAACGGAGCTTGCCAAAGCTCTTGCCGAATACCTTTTCGACGACGAGAAAAACATCGTGCGTATAGACATGAGCGAGTATATGGAAAAATTCAGCGTTTCCCGCCTAATCGGCGCTCCTCCGGGATACGTAGGTTACGATGAAGGCGGTCAGCTTACCGAGGCGGTGCGCAGAAAGCCCTATTCCGTAGTGCTGTTTGACGAGATAGAAAAAGCTCATCCGGACGTTTTCAACATCCTTCTTCAGGTGCTTGACGACGGCAGGGTAACGGACTCTCAGGGCAGAACTGTCGATTTCAAAAATACCATAATAATAATGACTTCAAACCTCGGCGCGGACGTTATTCTTGACGGAATAACACCCTCGGGCGAAATATCCAACGAGGCGAGAGAGCAAGTAGACGCACTTTTGCACAAAACCTATCGCCCGGAATTTTTGAACAGGCTGGACGAAATAGTATTCTTCAAGCCGCTTACCAAAGAAAACGTCTTTGCTATTCTCGATCTGCTTACCGAAAAATTGAAACTTCGCTTAAAAGAGCAAGGCGTCAATATGCGCCTCTCTCCTGCGGCAAAACAATTCATTGCGGATAACGCTTACGATCCCGCTTTCGGCGCAAGACCGCTTAAAAGATATATTCAAAGCCACGTTGAAACGCTTTTGGCAAGATACATCATCGGTCAAAACCCTTTGCCGGGCACCAACGTGGTCGTCGACGAGGAATTCGGCGATCTGGTAATAAAAACCGAATAGTCGCTACCATCGGTAAATTTTAGATATAAAAACAGGAAGGTTCTCTTAAAAGCCTTCCGTTTTTATTGGTTTTTATGCGAGAAATCAAATATTGCAGAACAATTTTTCAAAAAGTGTTTACAACTTGATTTTTTTATGCTAAAATAATATATAGCAGAGGTTGGAGTTTTAAATAAAATGTAATTTTTGCACAAAAAAACACTTTTTTTGCATTATATTTATATAACTCTGCTTATTATTGCGGGTTTGCTCAGGCAAAATTTCGCTTTATACAAAAAATTTTATTTATACATAAATCGGAGGTAACACAATGACTGACAATCAGAACGTTTTAAAGTTCGTTAACGACAGCGCCGCTCTCGTCCAGCCGAGAAGAATCGTTTGGATCACCGGCGAAGAAGACCAACTTGAAGCTTTGAGAAAAGAAGCCCTTGCTACGGGCGAGCTCATCAAACTTAACGAGGACCTTTTGCCCGGTTGCTATCTGCACCGTTCCGCAACCAACGACGTTGCGCGCGTTGAGGGCAGAACCTTTATTTGCTGCAAAAATAAGGACGACGCAGGCCCCATAAACAACTGGATGGATCCTCAGGAAGCTTATGAAAAGGTCGGCGCTATATTCGAAGGCTCTATGAAGGGCAAGACTATGTACGTCATTCCTTATTCTATGGGTGCCGTCGGTTCAAAATTCAGCAAGATCGGCATCGAGATAACCGACTCTATCTACGTCGTAGTATCTATGGCTATCATGACTCGTATCGGCAACAAAGTTCTCGATACCCTCGGCGACAGCAACGATTTCGTTCGCGGTCTGCACGCTAAGGCCGACCTCGACGCCGAAAAGAGATATATTTTACATTTCCCCGAAGACAATACCATTTGGTCCGTTAACTCCGGTTACGGCGGAAACGTTTTGCTCGGCAAAAAGTGCTTTGCTCTGCGCATAGCTTCTTACCTCGGCAAAAACGAAGGCTGGATGGCAGAACACATGCTTATCCTCGGCGTAGAAAACCCCGAGGGCGAAATCAAGTACGTTGCGGCGGCTTTCCCGTCTGCTTGCGGAAAGACCAACCTCGCTATGCTTATCCCGCCTGAAATTTATAAACAAAAAGGTTACAAAGTTTGGTGCGTGGGCGACGATATCGCTTGGATACGCGTAGGCGCCGACGGCAGACTGTGGGCTATCAACCCCGAAAACGGCTTCTTCGGCGTTGCGCCCGGAACCAACATGAAGTCTAACCCGAACGCTCTCCTCTCCACGAAGAAGAACGCTATATTCACAAACGTCGTACACAACCTCGATAACAACACCGTTTGGTGGGAAGGCATGGACAAAAATCCCCCCACGAACGCGCTTGACTGGAAGGGCAACCGTTGGACTGCCGACTGCGGAGAAAAGGGCGCTCACCCGAACAGCCGCTTCACCGCACCCGCTATCAACTGCCCCTGCATTTCCAGCGAATTCGAGGCTCCGGATGGCGTTCCTCTGTCCGCTATCATCTTCGGCGGAAGAAGGGCAAAGACCGCTCCGCTGGTATATGAAGCACGCGATTGGAACAGCGGCGTATTTATCGGCTCCGCTATGGCTTCCGAAACGACCGCAGCCGCTACCGGTGCAGTCGGCGTTGTAAGGCGCGATCCTATGGCTATGCGCCCGTTCGTCGGTTACAATATGGCTGATTACTTTGCACACTGGATCGAAATGGGCACCAAAATTTCAAATCAACCCAAGATCTTCAACGTTAACTGGTTCAGAACCGACGACAACGGCAACTTCATTTGGCCGGGCTACGGCGACAACCTGCGCGTTCTCGAATGGATCCTCGCTCGTTGCGAAAACAAAGTTGACGCCGTCGAAACGCCTATCGGCTACGTTCCCGTTCCGGAAGACATCAATATCGAAGGTCTTGACGACGTAACCGTTGACACCATCAAAGAGCTTTTGACCGTCGATCCCGAAAACTGGAAAGAAGAAGTTAAAGGCATCGAGGAGTTCTACGCACAGTTCGGCGACAGATTGCCTAAAGAACTTTCCGAAAAACTCGCTGAACTCAAAGCGCGTCTTAACTGATTTTAATATTATTTGTATATATATTGCCGCTCGTTTTACGGGCGGCAATTTTGCTGTTTTTGTGCGAAAAAGGGCACTTCCTCATTTTTTCTCGCCGACCACACGTCTATTATAAAACCGATTTTCGGCACTAAAAAACATAACAATACTCTCCGCGGCAGGATAAAAAATCCTGCCGCTTTAATTTTAGATAATTTTTTTATTCAAAAACCGCTTCTTTGCGTATGCAGAGAAAACGTTTGACAAATAAATATATATAATATATAATAATTATTTGTAAATAATCGTGGGGGTGTATGCCTTCCGCAAAGAGGTTAAAATATGAACGATAAAGTTATTCTTACAAAACAAGGCTATGCCGATCTTGAAAAGAAATTAGACGAACTTAAACTTGTAAAACGTCCTGAAATAGTCGAAAGGATCAAAGAGGCAAGGGCTCAGGGCGACCTTTCGGAAAACGCCGAATACGAAGCCGCAAGAAACGAGCAATCTCTTATCGAGGGCGAAATTGCCGAAATCGAGGCTAAACTCAAAAACGCCACCATCATCGACGACGCCGCGCACAACGCCAACGAAGGCGTAGTTACCGGCAGTAAAGTTACCGTTAACTATCCGGAACTCGGCCGTACGGATAAGTACGTTATAGTGGGCACCACGGAAAGCGGCACTCACGACGGCGAATATTACAGAATTTCTAACGAGTCGCCTGTAGGCAGGGCTTTGTTGTACGCTAAAGTGGGCCAAACCGTAGAAATCCACGCCCCCGGCGGAACAAAAAAAGCATATATAGTTTCTATTGATTGACAGGAGTATTGACGCATCATGGTAGAAGAAGAAAAGATGACGGCAGAGGCCGAAGAAAGAGAGCTCAGCGAACAGACGCGCATCCGCAGGGAAAAACTTTCCGCCCTTATAGAAGAGGGCAGGAACCCTTTTGAAAAGGTAAAATACCCCCGCACGCACACCTCTAAACAGATTATCGACAATTTCGACGAGCTCGAAGGACAAACTGTGGCTATTGCCGGCAGAATGACCGTTCGCCGCATTATGGGCAAGGCTTCGTTTGCTAAATTCGTTGACGGAGCAGGCATAATTCAGGTTTACGTTTCGAGAGACGACCTCGGCGAAGACGAATACGCTCGCTTTAAAAAGAGCGATTTAGGCGATATTTTCGGCATGACGGGAAAAGTTTTTAAAACCAAAACGGGCGAAGTTACCGTACACGTAACGAGTATGGAATTGCTTTCAAAGTCCCTTCTTCCGTTGCCTGAAAAATTCCACGGCCTCACCAATACCGATATGCGCTACCGCCAAAGGTACGTTGACCTTATCGTCAACCCCGAAGTAAAAAACACCTTCGTAAAGCGCAGTTTGATTTTAAAAGAAATAAGAAACTTCCTCGACGCAAGGGGATATCTTGAAGTCGATACTCCCGTTCTGCACACGTTGGAGATAGGCGCGGCGGCTCGCCCGTTCAAAACCCATCACAACACGCTGGATCTGGATATGTATTTGCGCATAGAAACGGAACTGTACCTCAAACGCCTTATCGTAGGCGGATTTGACAAAGTTTACGAAGTGGGCAGAATATTCCGCAACGAGGGTATGGACGCTTTCCACAATCCCGAATTTACTTCCATAGAGCTTTACGAGGCGTATACGGATTATAAGGGGATGATGGACCTTATTGAAGAAATGTACCGCACCGTTGCAACGAAAGTTTGTGGCAGTGCAAAAATAACCTATCAGGGCGAAGAAATAGACATGGAATCGCCTTGGGAAAGGCTCACCATGGCAGAGGCAGTCAAAAAATATTGCGGCGCAGATTATTCCGAATGGAAGGATGACGCCGACGCTCGCCGCGTTGCAAAGGAATTGGGCGTAGAACCCGAGGAGGGCGACGCCGCAACCAAAGGGCACGTTTTGATCGCCCTGTTCGACGCGTTCGTTGAGGACAAGCTCCTTCAACCCACCATCATTTACGACTATCCGGTCGAAAACTCCCCTCTTGCCAAACGCAAGCCCGAAAATCCGGCTTTCACCGAAAGATTCGAATATTTCATTTGCCGCCACGAAATGGGCAACGCCTTTTCCGAATTAAACGATCCTATCGATCAAAAGGAAAGATTTGTAAAACAAGTAGAAGCTAAACGCGCACAAGGCGCCAACGCAGAAGTTGACGAAGATTACGTAACCGCGCTCGAATACGGTCTGCCCCCCACGGGCGGCTTGGGCTTGGGGGTTGACAGGTTGGTTATGCTCCTTACGGACAGCGCAACCATCCGCGACGTTTTGCTCTTCCCCACTATGAAACCAATTAAAAAATAGGCTGGTTTTTAATGAACAACAAAATCACCAAAAAAAGGCTCGGACAGCTGCTTTCATACGATTTTTGGGCAATTATCGCTTTGATAGTTGCCGGCGTCGTCGTGTGGTCTTTGCTGTTCACTATGTTCGGCGATTCCCTTTCCGAAGGGCAAAAGATGAACGTTTACGCCTACAACGTCAACATAAACGAAAATGAGGTGTACGACCTTTTGAAAACGTACGATGAAAATCCGTATTTCTCCTACGAAATACGCGAATCTTCATTTTACAATTTCGGAGGTTACAGTTCGAGCAACACCATCGTTTCCCAACAGTTTACGGCTTGGTCGAGCGTCGGACAGTTAGACCTGTTATTCATTTCTTCTGACAAAACCATAAAATCGGGCACGGATGCTTTCGGCGAAGTCGTCTACGAAAGCCTTGCGTCAAGGTTTGCCTATTCTTTTTACGACCTCGACGCCATGATCACCGACGCTTTAGATTATTGTAAAACTTACGGCGGTTACTCCGACGACGGCACCGTAACTTCGTGGGCGGCCGAAAGCTTCTTCCGCGAAAGGAAAAAACACGACAATTTCTATCGCCACGGACTTATTAAACCCGAACAAGAGGTCGACAGGTTCCGCCTGATCTGGAAAACCGCAAAAAAGATGCAAGCCCTTCGCCAAAACGAAGAGATTGATATTTGGTACGTTGAAGAAGTTGCTGAACCGCAAGACACTAACGGCGAATACTCTTTTACCACGAAAACCTACGGTATAGACCTCGGCAAATTGGGCGCACTCGGCGGCAATACCGAAACGGGCAAAAAACCGTTTGAGTTATGCACCGTCGGCAAAACTGACGCAAACGGCAATTCTGTTGCCGACGGAGCCGTTTTGGCAGCTTTCAACAACAGAAAATATCAGCCGGACCTGGTCTATGAAAGCCTCGCTTTTATCCTTGAGGTGATCGAAACTTATTCCGATCTTTAATAACCGATGAGAACGCCCCTTATTCTTACAGAACTGCAAAAATATTCCGACGCCGACGCCGCGCGCTTTCACATGCCCGGGCATAAAGGCAACGAGGATTTTTCAAAATTGTTCGGGGCGGTGGACATCGATATAACCGAACTTTCCTTTTCGGGATGCCTGTCTTCAAACGAAGGAGTAACGTTTGAGGCAGAAAAACAAATTGCGGAAATAATGGGCGCGAGCCGCTCTTTTATAGTTACCGACGGTTCGTCCGCAGCCGTTTTAGCGATGATTTACGTCGCCTCAAAATTCGGCAAAAAACTGATTATCCCCCGTGAATCTCACAAAAGCGTGTATAACGGGCTTCAACTTTTCGGTATGGAGCCGTTATTTTTGCCCGCAGAGGACGCTCCTTTCGGCAACGTTTCGGCAGTTGAAAACTTGACCGAAATTTTAAAAAACGAAAAAGACGTTGCAGGCGCTCTTTTAACTTCACCCGATTATTACGGGAGAGTGCAGAACTTAACCCGCGCGAGGGAAATACTGCACGGCTTCGGCAAACTTTTGCTTATAGACGGCGCGCACGGCGCACATTTGCGCTTTTGCTCGCCCGACCTTTATGCAGGCGAATTTGCAGATATTTGGGTGGACGGAGTGCATAAAACTCTGCCATGTCTCACTCAGGCGGCGTTGCTCCACGTGAAATGCCGCAACTTAGAACGTTTCGCCGAGGACGGTTTGAGTTTTTTCAGAACTACAAGCCCGTCCTATCCCATAATGGCGTCCGCAGAATTCGGCGTTTACTTTTCCGAAGATTTCGGCAAAGAGGGGTTTGCCCGAATTTTTGCCGAGGCTGAAAGGCTTAAAAACAAAGCGAAAAATCACGGCTACGTCTTTCCTTCGCCGGAAGACGAGGCAAAGATAATTATAGATTGTTACGCGTCGAAAGTTAACGGCGCCAACCTTTCGGCTTTTTTGGAAAAGCACGGAATATTCTCGGAATTTTTTGACGGACGGTATATAGTCTTTATGATTTCGCCATTTACACGCAGTAAAGATTTCGACCGCTTGCTCGACGCTCTTATCGGCTACCGCGCGCAATTCGGCGTTGAAAACGTCGATAACGTGCGAAATAGGGCATTTTTTAAAATTCCTTGCAGAAAAATGCCGTACTGTGCGGCGCTGAATTCCCCCTGCGAAGTAGTATCCGCGGAAGATGCGGCAGGTAAAATTTCGGCGGCAAACGTGGGATTTTTTCCACCGTGTTTCCCCGTCGTTACCGCGGGCGAAGTTATCGACGGCGACGTAGCGCAGGCTCTTGCCGATGCTCCAAACTCCTTCGGTCTGCAAAACAAAATGTTTAAGGTAATTAAATGAAAGGTAAATTTATAACGCTCGAAGGTTGCGAAGGTGCCGGAAAAACCCGACAGATGCAACTTTTAACGCAATATTTCGACGAACACGATATTCCTTATATAGCCACCCGCGAGCCGGGCGGCACACCTGTTGCGGAAAAAATTCGGGCTGTGATTTTAGATCAAAATAACGCAGAAATGTCTGACGAGTGTGAGGTTCTGCTCTACGCCGCCGCGCGCGCCGAACATCTTAAAAATAAGGTAATTCCTGCCCTCAACGCGGGAAATAACGTGATTTGCGACAGATTTATAGATTCTTCCTTTGCATATCAGGCCTATGCCCGCGGCGTGGGATATGCCGCCGTAGAGCAGGCAAACACTTTCGCAATCGAAAACTGCATGCCGGACATCACGCTTTTTCTTGATATTTCACCTAAGGAAGCCTTCCTTAGAAAAGGCGGAGCGGACACGGCGGACCGCATAGAATCCGCAGGGCTTGCCTTTCACGAAAAAGTATATCAAGGCTACCTCGCCTTGGCGGAGAAATTTCCGCAAAGGTTTATAAAAATAAACTGCAGGGGCGAAAAAGCTCAAACACACGCGGCAATTATCGCGGCACTGAAAGAACACGGTATTATTCAATGATGAACGTAGCGGAGATTTTCTTTTCCAAAACGGCCGCTTACCGCGCGGTCTTAAGAGAAAAACAGGCGGGTAAAATCAGCCATTCTTACCTGCTGGTTAGTTCCGACGACGACCTTTCCCGCGCTTACTTAAAGGCGTTAGCTAAGCTGATAATGTGCGAAAAAGGCGGTATTTGCGGTGATTGCAGGGCTTGCCGACTAATTGAAAAAGAGGCTTACGCCGACTGCGATATTTACCCTGCCGTCGGCGAAAAGATAACCGCGGAAGGCATAGATATAATCGTTTCCGAAAAGTGTTACGTAAAGCCCTTGGAGGCGGATTTAAAGGTATTTGCCATTTGCGGTGCGGAAAAAATGAATTTGCCGGCTCAAAACAAACTTTTAAAAACACTTGAAGAGCCGCCCAAAAACGTTTGCATCCTGCTTGGAGCCGTAGGCGATCACGCCCTGCTCCCCACGGTAAAAAGCCGTGTAAAGCGGTTGGAAATTCCTCTTTTTTCACCGACGGAGACTTTCAACGTCCTCAAAGACTATTACCCCGATGAAGAAAGGTTGAAAAAAGTGTGCGCACTTGCCGACGGGCGCGTGGGCGCGGTGGAAGCGCTTTACAACGACGAAAACGCATTTTCAGCCGTTTCCGAGTGCGTGGATATGTTGCTAAAAATTAAAAAAAGCCCCGATATCGCACGTTATTCGGCAATTATCGCAAAAAAATCGAGAGAGGATCTCGCAAAGTTTATCGCGGCGATGCGCATTGTGGTGCGAGATCTGTTATTTATAAAACACGGCCTCTCTGCACAAATTATCAATGCTGATATGTTGCCTTCTTTAGAGATGATATCGGAAAAATATAAAGGAGGCGCGCTCATCGCCTTTTCGGACGTTTTAAACTCCGCGTCGGCGGCGAACGAAAATTTTTCAAACCAAACCATGCTTGCGGACAGAATGCTGTTCGCGTTGTTAGAGGAGAATTACAGATGGCAAAAATTGTAGGCGTAAAATTTGCGGGTTCGCACAAAGTTTATTATTTTGACCCGCGTAACGATTTTTATAAAATGGATTCCGGCGTAATAGTGGAAACGGCGCGCGGTTTGGAATACGGCACCATCGTTATCGAACCGAAAGAAGTTCCGGACGATCAGATTGTTCAACCGTTAAAGCCCATAATCCGCCACGCAAACCAAAAGGACGAGGACCGCTTAAAAGCCAACCTTGAAAAGCGCGATGGCGCCATGAAAATTGCCACCGAAAAAATCGCCGCCCACGGGCTGGATATGAAACTCGTCAATTGCGAATTTTCCTTTGACGGGACGAAGGTCGTCTTTTATTTTACCGCAAACGGCAGGGTGGATTTCAGAGAACTCGTCAAAGACCTTGCGGCAACCTTTCATCTGCGCATAGAATTGCACCAGATAGGTATACGTGACGAAACGAAGATTTTGGGCGGTTTCGGACCGTGCGGCAGGGAATGCTGTTGCGCGGGCTGCATGCCTGACGTAAAAAAAGTAACCATCAAAATGGCTAAAACTCAAGGGCTTTCGCTTAACCCCGTAAAAATAAGCGGCTTGTGCGGCAGATTGATGTGCTGCCTCGCATACGAAAACGAACATTACAGCGAGACTTACAAAAAGATGCCTAAAGTGGGTAGCGAAGTAACGAGCCCCGACGGAAAGGCTACCGTCGTCGCCGTAAACATGCTAAAACTTACGGTTCACGTAAAAATGGAAAACAAGAGCGAATGGACGTACAGAGATTATCCTCTCGACCAGATTCATTTTAAGCGCAACAACAAAGACGTTGAGCCCGAAATTGACGAAAAAGAATCCGAAGAATTGAAACAGTTGATAGATTAACCCCCTAAAACGCGCATTATCAAGCTTTTTGGCGACCGATTACGGTCGCCTTTTTTACTTTTAAATATAATTATTCGACAAACCTTTGCCCGATTTTACAAAACTGTTTATATATTTCTCCTTAAATCGTTATATCATATATTTGCTCAAAAAGGAGAAAACGGCATGCTTAACAAACTGAAAAAGATTTTTGAATTCGATAAAATCGTCGTTTGGGCGTTAACGTTCTGCACAATGGTTTTTTTAAACAATGCGGGCACCCGTTGCGAGCCGTTTGCCGCCTCGCTGTACTTTGCAATACTGCTTTGCGGCGGAAATATTTTTATATATTCCGCAATATATTTGGCGTCGTTCGCCTTCACCGCGTCTGCGGAACTCCTGTTTTCCGTAATCTTAAATATGTCGGTTTTATGCGCGATTTACGGCACTTTTGGCAAACGCAAACAGCTCGGGCCGACCTCTGCCGTATTTCTCGGGTTATCATTGATTCCTTACGTTTTGCTCGGCGGCCGCTCGCTGTATATCTCACGCGCGGTCGCTTCACTAATCATTACGTTCTTGGGCGCGATATTTTATCCGTGCATTTACGCCTTAAAAATAAAAGGGATAACCCATCCGGATACTTTGTCCGCATTTTCATTTTGCATACTTTACGTCTTTACTTTTATAGGCGGCGTAAAATATTGCGGCTTCAATATTTACAAGGCGTTTTCCGTGCTTTTATTGATGGCGGTAAGCACCGTTCTTTCGGGCAAAGAAAGCTGCTTTTTCGCACTTCTTTTGGCTATTCCTGCCGCCGTGGTATATCGCGACGCCGCAATTTTCGCACCATTTTTGATCTTCGGCGGAATTTCGTTTGTCTTTTCAAAATTCAACAGGCTGATTTACGAGGCAATGCTGCTTGCCGCCGAATTGACCTCGGCGTATATATTCGGGCTATACGGAAATTACGATTACGTCGATCTGATTTACTTTTGCGTTGCACTTCTTATTTTTGCGCCCTTGCCAAAAATATGGTTTACCAAAGCGGCAGACTCTATTTCTTCCGCTGCGGATAAACCCTTGCCGCGCTATGAAATTAACCGCACTCGCATGCTGATATCCAGCCGTTTATATGAGATATCGGGCACTTTTAACGAAATTGCAAACCTGTTTGAAATAGTTTCTTCATCCGTTCCGGAGTACGATAGCGACGGCGTCATCGTATCTCAAATAAAGGAACTGTGCGCCGACTGCCCGTATCGCATAAAATGCCGACAGACAAATTTTCCGACGGATGCCGAAATTTTAAAACTTGTCAACATTGCGAAGAGCAGGGGCCGCATCGGAACCGCGGATCTCCCTAAAAGCTTCTTTCAAAAATGTAATCAATCGGGTAGAATTTTGCTAAAATTAAACGACAGCGTCTCCGATATCGCCGAAGCAATGGAAAAGGAAAAAGCCGCCGAGCAAACGCGCGCACTCGTCGGCATACAGGCCGCCGGGATTGCGGCGGCGTTAAAGGGCACGGCAAGGTCTCTCGCCAAAACGCTTAATTTTCAAAAAAACAAAGAGTCAAAATTATCCGCGTTTCTTTTTAAAAAGGGCGTCAACGTACACGAGGCGATGATCTACGGCGAGGGCGAAAATACCGAGATTCACCTCGTACTTTCATACGTTTCGGACGATAAAATAACCGCTCTTTTAAACGAGTTTTTTAAAGCAAAGTTTGCAATTTCCGAAAAATTCGATCTCGGCAACGGCAAAACGGCGGTGGTTTTCGAACAAAAATGCCGATACGACTGTCTTTTCGGCGTGGCTAATGCGAAAAAAGAAGGCACCGAAGCATGCGGCGACACGCACTCGCTCATCAAACTCTCGCGCGATAAATTTATGCTCGCCTTATCGGACGGTATGGGCAGCGGAGCCACTGCGCAGGCGACTTCTTCGGCATCCCTTTCGCTTTTAGAGTGTTTCTATCGTGCGGGACTCCCCAATGACGTCGCCCTTTCGACCGTAAACGAATTGCTCTCTTTCGTCGGCGAGGATAATTTTGCCGCGCTGGATATAGCCGTAATCGATCTTAACGGTCTTTTGTGTGATTTTATTAAGCTCGGCGCGCCGTACGGCTTTATCGTTTCGGGCGGGGCGATAAAACTTATAGAAGGCAGTTCTTTGCCCATAGGAATTCTTAAAGAGATAAAGCCTTCGGTCTGCACGGAACCCATATTGCCGGGCGACGTCATTCTTTTTATGAGCGACGGGATTACCGACGCTTTCGGTTCTTCCACGGATCTTTCGGATTACCTTATTTCGGTACAGGCAACCAATCCGCAAAAACTTGCAGATAAAATTTTAGAGCGTGCCTTGGAATTTTACGGCGACGTAGCGCAGGACGATATGACCGTCGTCGCATGCAAAATTTTTGCAACTTAAAATTTTTGCCGTTTCGGTTTGAAATCTTTGCCGTTTTGTGGTATAATAAAATTACAGGCTTTACACGCCTTATATTCGCGCGATAAAATATGCCGATAACGTGCGAAAAAGGGCACTTATTAAAATATGATACTGTTTTTCGATACCGAGACAACCGGCCTTTCACCCGGCAGGATAATTCAACTTTCTTACGTGATGCAAGATAAAAACGAAACACTCGCCAAAAACTTCTTTTTTTACGTAGATTACGTTGAACCATCAGCCGTGGCAGTGCACGGGTTTACGCCGGAAGTATTATATAAACTTTCCGACGGGAGAACTTTCTCTTGCAATATCGACGAAATATACGACGACTTTCTTTCAGCGGATCTGGTCGTTTCGCATAATTTCGCTTTCGACTTAAAATTTATGATTGCGGAATTTGCGTACAACGACAGGCGATTCAGGTATAACGAAAGTTTCTGCACGATGCGCGGGTTAACGGATATTTTACGTCTTCCTCGCGCGAGCGGCAGAGGGTTTAAATACCCTAAACTTACGGAGCTGGCGGAATATTTTGAAATTTTCCCTTACGATATAAATATGACGTCGCTCAAACTTTTCGGCGCGCTTGCTCAAAGTCACGACGCGCGCTACGATACTGCGTCACTCTATCTGTCGTTTTTTGCCGCGGCAGATAAATTTGAAGAAATAGCAAAAATAAGAGATTCTTATCTTTATCCCTCAAAAAAAGAATCTTGTTAAGGAGTAGTTATGTCGCTTAAATTTTTAGATTACAAAGTTCAAAACGCAAACTTTTCGTTGACGCCCAATATTGCGCCCAACAAAAATTATAAAATAACGCCTAAAATAAGTTGCAACGTTCGCCGCACGCCCGAAAGATTGTTTTGTGTATTTACCGTCGAACTCGCAAAGGGCGAAGAACCGATTCCGTTTGAGTTCAAAGTGGTAGGAATAGGCACCTTCTCTCTTGACCGCAACGAGGACGCAAAATCTTACGCCGTAAAGGCTGCGGAAACTACCTTTCCGTTCGTAAGACAATCGGTAGCGGGGCTTACGCAATTGGCAAATATTCCGCCGTACGTTCTTCCCATAATTAATATCGAAGAAATTTTATCCGATACGAAACAGGTTCAGGCGCCGCTACCTACAAATTTAAATTAAACATTACCTTTAAATACTTTTTAACTAAAGATAAAAATTACCTTCCGAAGGCCCGTGCGATTTTGGGCCTTCTTTTTTTACACTTTTTTATTTTATCGGCATAGAATAATATTATGAAAATAAAATTTTTTAAAATGCACGGCTGCGGTAACGATTACGTGTTTATCGACGCGCGCTCGATCTATGTAAAAAACCCAAACGAATTGGCCGTTTTTGTGAGTAAAAGGCGGTTTTCCGTTGGGAGTGACGGTTTAGTCCTGATTACCCGCTCTAACGCTAGCGACTGCGGAATGCGCATTTATAATGCAGACGGAAGCGAGGGAACGACCTGCGGCAACGCGCTGAGATGCGTGGCAAAATATTTGTATTCGTCGGATTCTTCTGTCGAAAAAAAGCGTGAGTTTAAAATAGAAACGTTAAGCGGGGTGAGGAGCGCCACCGTGATCGACGCAGTTACCATTTCCGTAGAAATGGGTAAAGCCGTTTTTCGCGCAGATAACCTGCCGCCCTTTGGCGTATTAACCATGCCGTACAACGGGCGGGAATTTAATTTTTTCCCGGCGTCCGTCGGAAATCCGCACGCGGTCGCGTTTGTAGATGATTTTAATTTTGATCTGAATAAAGTCGCTGAAGAATTGTGCAACGGCGGAATATATCCAGACGGGGCTAACGTAGAATTTGCCGTAAAGGATGGCGACGGCTACTTCGTGCGGGTAATAGAGCGGGGCAGCGGAGAAACTCTCTGTTGCGGTTCCGGCGCATGTGCTGTCGCCGCTACTGCGTGCCGTGTCGGTTTGCAAAAATTCGGAGAAGTGCCCGTAAGGTTTAAGGGCGGAAATTTGAAAATATCCGTCGACGAAGAATTTAATATTTCGATGTCCGGTCCGGCAATATTCGTTTTTAAGGGGGAACTCTTTTATGAATAGCCGTCTTTTAAGCGAATCTCCAAACTTTAAAAAGCTCTCTCAAAATTACCTTTTTAGCGAAATACGTGAGAAAACGGGCACTTTTTTAAAAAATAACGGCGGCGAAGTTATCAATTTGGGCGTAGGAGACGTGGCGTTTCCCATTCCGCGCGTCGCCGTAACCGCGTGCACAAACGCTATAAAAGAAATGGGCGACCCCTCTCTTTTTAAAGGGTATCCGCCTGAGGGTGGTTATGATTTTTTACGCAAGGCGATAGCCGAAAATTTTTATTCTTCCTGCGATATCTCTCCGGAAGAAATCTTTGTCAGCGACGGCTCGAAAAGCGATACGGCTAATTTTACGGATATTTTTGATATTTGTGATCAATTGATAGCTAACCCCGTATATCCCGTATACGTCGATTCTGCAATAATGCGCGGCAATAATATAACTTTTATCAAAGGTACGAAAGAAAATAATTTTCTGCCAACGCCAGAAGGCGTGGAAAGGAAGCCTTGGATAATAAATCTGTGTTCGCCGAATAATCCTTCCGGCGGGGCATATTCATATAAAGGATTAAAACAATGGGTGGATTTTGCACTTGAAACCGGATCTTTGATTTTATTCGACAGCGCGTATTCGGCGTTCGTTTCCGATGGCATGCCGCGCACAATTTTCAGTATCAAGGGGGCAAAGGACTGTGCGGTAGAGTTCGGCAGCTTTTCTAAATTTGCGGGATTTACCGGCATGCGGTGTTCTTGGCTGGCGATACCTTTTGCTAATAAGTGCCGTAAAACGCGCATTATCGACCTATGGAGGCGCAGACAGTCCTCTAAATTCAACGGCGTGGCGTATCCCGTTCAGCGCGCGGCGGAAGCCGTTCTTACACAAACCGGCTTGGAGGAATGTGCCTCTGTCATACGAATTTACAAGCAAAACGCTCATGCTATATCCGCCTTTATCAACTCAAAAGGGATATGGAATACGGGCAGTGAAAATTCTCCCTACGTGTGGCTCGAATGTCCAAAAAACTTTACTTCGTGGCAATTTTTCGATTACCTACTTGAAAATTACCGCATCGTTGGCACTCCCGGCTGCGGATTCGGAGAGGTGGGTGAAGGATTTTTCCGCATTTCTTCTTTTGCTAAACCTCAAACCGTAAAAATGGCTTTGGAGCGCGTAGAAGGCTTAAAGTCTTTAAGAATTTAACAAAATCATTATATAAAAATTATTTTTTAGAGGTATGCTATGACTTATACAGAAACAGTCCTTGAAAATTTAAAAAAACGTAACCCTGACGAATCGGAATTTATTCAGGCGGCAACTGAAATTTTATCTGATTTGCAAGTTGTGGTCGACCGCCACCCCGAATATGAAAAGACGGCTTTGCTTGAAAGATTTTTCGAGCCGGAAAGGGTAGTTACGTTTCGCGTTCCTTGGGTGGATGATGACGGCAACGTTCACGTAAATAAAGGTTACAGGGTGCAATTTAACAGCGCCATCGGGCCATATAAGGGCGGCTTGCGCTTTCATCCCTCGGTAAATCTTTCCATTATTAAGTTTTTAGGGTTGGAACAGATACTAAAAAATTCGCTTACGGGCATGCCCATAGGCGGTGGAAAGGGCGGCTCTGACTTTGATCCAAAGGGCAAAAGCGACCGCGAAATAATGGCTTTCTGCCAAAGTTTTATGACGGAACTCTACCGCCACGTTGGTGCCGATACCGACGTACCTGCGGGAGATATCGGCGTAGGGCCCAGAGAAATAGGCTATCTTTTCGGTCAATATAAGCGCATAAGAAACGAACACGTAGGCGTTTTGACGGGCAGGGGGCTTTC
>CAJOMS010000004.1:35104-50636 GCA_905235795.1 uncultured Clostridia bacterium
GTAAAGAGGCTACGGGGTTCGGCCTTGCCTATATCACCGCAGAGGCGATGAAAGAACGCGGCGATTCTTTTAACGGCAAAAAGGTAATTATTTCCGGTTCCGGCAACGTGGCTATCTACGCTTGCCAAAAAGTTCAACAGCTGGGCGGAAAGGTTATTGCCATGTACGATTCCAACGGTTATATATACGATGAAAACGGCATTGATCTCGCCGTTATAAAGGAAATCAAAGAAGTTCGCCGCGCGAGAATCAAAGAGTATGTAAACGAAGTTCCGTCGGCAATTTATAACGAAAAATGTGAAGATATCTGGAAGATCCCCTGCGACGTTGCCATGCCGTGTGCAACTCAAAATGAAATAAATGAGGAAAGTGCCCTTTTTCTCGTGAAAAACGGGGTTAAATACGTTGCCGAAGGGGCAAATATGCCTTCTGATCTGAATGCAATAAACGTATTTCAAAAGGCGGAAAACGTCGTATTTTTACCCGCAAAGGCAGCAAACGCGGGCGGCGTAGCCACTTCCGCATTAGAAATGGCTCAGTCCTCGCAGCGCTTTTTCCGCACGTTTGATGAAGTTGATGAAATGCTTAAAAATATAATGGCACGCATATATCGCAACGTTTCCGATGCGGCAAAAAAATACGGTTTTCCCGGTAACTACGTTGTAGGCGCAAATATTGCAGGTTTTGAAAAAGTTGCCGACGCAATGATGGCTCAAGGCATAGTATAAGGTTTATATTATTATTTTCAAAAGCCCCGTAAATCACGCGATTTACGGGGCTTTTACGTTTTTACTTATATACTTTCTATGGTTTTGATTTTAATTATTATTGTCTTTCAAACTGTTGCCGAGGTACGTTCCGCCGAAACCGCTTTTCTTTGCAGGTTTACTGCCGACAGAAGTAAATCCGCTTACAGACTGTTTTCTTCCGCCGTTATAGTTGCGGTTGCCGTTGCGGCGATTTTTGTCGTTATTCCTTCCGTGTCCCTCTTTGATGGGCTTTCCGTTCTTCATGTTGTTAGGAATAATCGAGATATATCTGTTTGGCTCTTTGCCTTCGCTCAAAGTTTTAACTTCGGTATTTTCCGCCAATGCAAAATGAATTACCCTTCTTTCATACGGATTCATGGGTTCCAAAGAAACTTTTCTGCCCGTTCTCACAGCTTTTGCAGCAAGTTTATCGGCAAGATTTTTCAAGGTTTCTTCTCTTTTCTTTCTGTAATCTTCGCAATCTACGACGATTCTCGAATATTCTTCTTTACCTATATTTGCCACGGTGCCTGCAAGGCATTGTAAAGAGTCCAAAACCTCACCTCTGTAACCAATAACTGCAGAGGACTCTGTAGTTATAACGTTGATTACCGTTCCGTTTTCATCCTCGTTTATTTCCGTCGTGGCGGTAATGTTCATCTTTTCAAATAAACCTTCCAAAAATTTGCTTGCTTTTTCGCCGTCGGTCAATTTTTTTACGATAGAAACTTTTGCACTTTTTGCTCCTATTCCTAAAAATCCCTTAGAAGGCTCTTCCAGAACTTCTATCTCTACCTGCTCTCTCGTCAATCCCAATTCTTTTAACCCTTCAAGAATTGCATCTTCTACCGTTTTACCTGTAAACACGTTTTGCTCCATTTTTTTCTCCTTATTAAACAGGGCGCGTCACTTCTTTATTTGCCCTTATTTTTTTTAGACTTTTTTTCCTCTTGTTTTTTCTTTTCTTCGACCTCGGCTATAGCCTTTTCTTTTTCTATTTTATTTATATTTTTTTTGCTACGGCTTGAGTGGTTAGCCTCTTTTTCTTTTTTAGTTTCGTTTTTCTTTTCCGTAAAACCGTTTACCAAAACGCTTGAAAGGGTAGTAATTATCGAGCTGACGGTCATGTATATACTGAATGCCGTCGAGTAGCTGAACGCAAAGAAACCGAACATAATGGGCATGATCCACATCATCATCTTTTGAGTCATTGCAGCTTGTCCGTCTACCGATTGCAATTCTAGTTGGTCTTTTTGCTGGCGCTGAGCTATAAATTGAGAAAGGAATGTCGTCAAAATAGACAATACAATCATTATAAAATAGCCGTTTGCCTGAGTTTTTTGTTTATCAAGACCTGCCGTAACGGTATTGTAAACCGTTTCGTCAATAGGAATTTTGGTTACTTCGCAAGAGCAAGTACACGATTGTCTTGCTGCGTTACTTATTTTAGTTTGAAAACTTTCTGCAGTATCAACTATCGGATGCTCGTAAGATACGTCCGGCAACCAAATATTTTTAACCCAAAGGAAGGAAGATTTCTTTATTTTATCCGTCTCGTAATCTTCTTTAACAATTTTGTTTATCTCGGGTACTATATATTCGTTTATATAGTTGTTTTCCACGAATGAAACGATAGTGTTAAGAATGCTTTGTTTTTCTTTTTCTCTGTCTTCCGTATTGCTCGCACGAAGATCTAATTTATACTGTCCGTCATCGGTTATAAAATAATCTTTATAAATTCCAAGTCCGTATTTTATATTGTCTATAAAAGCGGTTGACGACGTGTCCGTAAATTTGTTATCGTTATCTACCGATAACTTTAAAGCGTTGTTTTCATCGAGCTTTACTACGGATTTATAACCGGAATATTCTGAATAAATTTCATCTATTTTTTTATAAAACTCAGCGCTGTCCACAACGACTTCGTCGTCCACGTTTTTAAATACCGAATTTTCGTTTTGTTCGTCCGTTACTGTTAATACGGCGGCGTTATAATGTATGATAATATCGTTATATTCTTCCTGCATCGAAAACGCGGAATATTGCCTGAAAGAGTTAATTGCAATTATAAATATAACCAACGATAAAATCATCGGTAAACAACCGGAAAGAGGCGAATACCCGTTTTTTTTCTGAAGGGCAAGCATCTTTTGGTTATATAGATTTTTATCGTTAGCATATTGTTTTTGCAGCTTTTCAAGCTCGGGGCGCATCTCTCGCATTGCTATGGAGTTCTTCCTCATTTTAACTTTTGAAAATATGTCAAAAGGAAGGACTATCATCCTTAAAGTTAGCGTAAAAAGGATAATACCCAAACCAACGCTGCTTGTAATTTTTATCAGCCAACTTATATATCTGGCTATAAAATCAAGCTCAATAGTGTTTTCGGTCAAGGCAAAAGTCGATACTTTTGCAAGAATTCCATATAATTCCATAAAATATCCCGGTATCTTTTATATTAGCCATTTTTTTTGGCTGAACTTATCAGGCACAGGATCCAATCCGCCGGTATGAAAAGGGTTGCACCTTAAAATTCTTTTAAACGTTAAAAACAGCCCGTACACCGCGCCGAATCTCTTTACTGCTTCTATTCCGTATTCCGAGCAAGTAGGGGTATATATACAACTTTTAGGTAAGTGCGGCGATATACGTTTTTTATAAAATCCGAAAAAGCAAATAATTATGCGCTTCAAAATAATTCACCTTCAGATTATACCCTCTTTAGAGAGCATATATTTCATATCCTTTAAAAACTCGGCATACGAATAATTTTCTCTCACTTTAGGTAAAAATATTATATATACGTTTTGTTTTATTTGCGGTTTAACGTTATAAAATGCGGCGCGCATCAGTCTTTTTACTCTGTTGCGTACCACACTTTTACCGTGTTTTTTACTTACCGAATACCCAACCTTTAAACTTCTTGCCGGGTGATATATCATTATTAAGCAGGAAGATCGGCAGTTTTTACCCTTTTTGAATAAAAACTGAAAGTCTTTATTTCTTTTTAACCTGTATTCCACGCTAATAACTTCCTGTTTTATTTAAAGTTAAAATGGCGGCGAACGGTCAACGCTCACCGCCAAAAAATTTAACTTACGCCGATAATTTATGGCGACCTTTCTGTCTTCTTCTCTTTAACACGTTTCTGCCGCTTTTAGTGGACATTCTTTTTCTGAAACCGTGAACTTTGCTTCTCTGTCTCTTTTTAGGTTGGTACGTTCTTTTCATTTAAGTTACTTCCTTACAATTTTATTTTCTTTAAAAATTTTACTAAAATTTTATTTATTTGTCAACTGTTTAATTGTTGTTTATACGTATAGGTAAAATAAGATATAAATATTTATCCCCGCTATACGGTTTTATTACGCAAGGCGCTATAGACGTATTGAAATACATATAGATATAGTCGTCGTCAATAACCCTTAAAATATCAGTTAAATATTTACTGTTAAAGGCGATGACCACGTCTTTTCCGTCGAGATTGATAATTACGTTTTCATCTACTTTGCCAAGCTCGGAATAAGCGGAAATATTCATATTTCCTTCTTTTATATCGAGCTTTACGAGGTTTTTCATGCCCCTTGCAACTATCGCTGCACGTTCTATACTGTTTAATAACTGCTCTTTTGATATCCTTACGACGGATAAAAACTCGGTTGGTACTATTTGTTTATAATTCAAATACTCACCTTCGAGCAAGCGAGAAATGAGGACGGTAGACGCAACTTCTACCATTAACATATTTTTCTGTATAACAACTGTTACGAGATCCTCGTCCCTCTCTAAAAGTCTGGTTATCTCAACGAGCGTGCGTGAAGGAACTATTGCTCCGAAATTGCCGGTAGAATGGGCTATCTCTTTTTTACATACCGCAAGGCGGAACCCGTCGAGCGCGACGCACGTAACAGTGCCTTCTTCAACCTCTAACTTGCAGCCCTTTAAAATTGGGCGGCTATCGTCCTGCGAGCAGCTAAAAGCCGTCATATTGATTAACTCTTTAAAGTCCTTTTGGCTCATAGAGAAGGAATTTTCGTTTATGTTGCGGTTTATTAAAGGATATTCGCCGACTTCTTTGGTCTGGATGAACCCTTCGGACTCGCCGTATTTAACTTTCAAAGAATTTCCGTCGTCGGATAATTCAATCTGCTCGTCCTCGAGTTTTTTTACGAGTTCGTTAAAGAGTTTTGCCTGAACGAGCACTTCTCCTTCTTCTAAAATTTCCGCTCTAATTTTTTTTTCTATAGCAAGTTCAGTATCCGTTGCGAGAAGGGTTAAATAGTCGCCGCTCGCCGTAAGTTTGATGCATTCCAATATCTCGTTAGGCGTTTTTGTGCTTATAGCTTTAATTACTTTTAATATTGCGTTGGAAAGATCCAACCCTTCGCATAAAAGTTTCATCACTGCTCCTTTGAAAAGATATTTTTCTTATTATTTTATTTAATAGTATAAACAGTAGTGTGCTGTTGAAATGTGGATAGATTTCAACGCCTATATAAAACTATATATATTATATAAAATTATAAATAAAAAAGCAATCGTTTTTAAGTGTTGATAACCTTTATTTTTTTGTGAATTAAGTTGTTGAAGAATAGAAAAAATTTGTTCATAATTTTCTTTTGAAAACCGAAGCATAAAATCAGAAATTGAATAAAATTATAAATATAAAATTATGAGGTATAAAACATTAAGTCGGCTATGAAAAAATTAGTTATCTACAATTATTGTGGAAAAACACGTGCTTAGTTCTTGCTTAAAAATTTTGTTTTTGTTATAATGCCGTTATGAAAAGTTTGTTTAAAGAATTCGGAATCGATATCAGCGATGAAAAATTATCAAAATTAAAAGACTTTGGCGAGATACTTAAAGAGTATAATAAATTTATGAACTTAACGACAGTTACCGGCGACGAGGAAATGTGGATAAAACATTTTTTAGACAGCGTTGCAGGTGAAAGCTTTTTTAATTACGGTTGCAAGGTTTGCGAAGTAGGTTCAGGAGGCGGCTTTCCTTCTATACCGCTTAAGATATTGAGAGAAGATCTTTCCTTTACTCTTATAGAGAGCACGGGAAAAAAGTGCGACTATTTAAAGGCAGTTGTAAAAGAGTTGAAACTCGAAAATATCGAAGTAATCTGCGCGCGAGCAGAAGACGTGGCAAAACAAAAAACATATAGAGAGGGGTACGGGGCGGTTACTGCGCGCGCGGTTGCAGCAATGAATACCCTTGCAGAATATTGCCTTCCTTTTGTAGAGGTAGGCGGAAGGTTTATAGCGTATAAAGGCGACGCCGCAGAAGAATTGAAAAACGCTCAAAACGCTATAAAAGTTCTTGGCGGCGAGATAGAAAACGTAATGAATTTCGAGTTGCCTAACGGTTACGGAAAGAGAAATATTATAGTCGTTAAAAAAATAAAAAATACCCCGCAGGACTACCCGAGAGGCAACGGTAAAGAGAGAAAAAAACCGCTATGAATTTTGAAAGAGAAAGAACAGCTTGTTTTACCGGTCACAGAGAAATAAAAAGAGATTTTGACGTTTCCGTTTTGGACGCGGCAATCGTAGACGCGATAAATAACGGCTATAATACCTTTCTTTGCGGTATGGCGTATGGGTTCGATCTTAAAAGCCTTGAAAGGTTGAATATAATAAGAAAACGCTATGAAAATATTAAGGCGGTAGCTTGTGTGCCCTGTCCCGAACAATCAAAAAATTTTTCGGCAAAAGACAGAAAAAAATACAACGAACTTTTAAAAACGGTAGACGAAGTTATAATTGTTTCGCCTAAATACGATGAATATTGTATGAAGGAAAGGGATAGATTTATGGTTGATAATTCGAGTTTGTTGATTTCTTATTTATATACTGCGTCCGGCGGAGCCTACTATACCACGAAGTACGCCGTGGATAAAAACTTGGATATCGTTTACGTAAAATAAGCCGTTATTGTGTGAAATACGGGGTTTTTAAGTCTAAATAAGTTTTAAAAAATTAAAGTTGAAAATAAGGATTAAAAGAAAAAATTTTATAAAGATATATAACGAAAAAAATTTTTTTATTTTTTAGTTAAAAACAGTTTACAAAACAGGTTTAAATAAATATAATAATAAAAACGAGAATGGCTGTATAAATTACGTGCCATTGGCAAAATATAGATATCGTTAAATAGGAGAATGTAATGGCTGATTATATCAAATGCCCGCGGTGTGAACTTAATTATATACCGAGTACTGAAAAGTATTGTCAGGTATGTAAAGCGGAATTAAAACTCGGTCCGCAACTTATGTTTGCTATCGATGATGATGACGAAACACAAATACTTTGCCCGAGATGTAAGCAAAATTATATAGACGCATCGGAAAAGATGTGCGATCAATGTAAAGAAGAAGTTGAAATGTCTATCGAAAAGGAAATAGACATCGAAAAAGACGAAGAATGGAAGAACTTCGTTGACGACGACGAAGACCTTATTCCCACCGGTAAGGAAGATGGGGATGAAATTCTTTTATCTCAACTCGAGGAGAGCGAGGCAGGCGAGTTGTTTGATGGCGAGGAGGAAGAAGAAGAGGAAGAAGAGTTTTACAACGACGAACCGGACGACTTCGAAGATTACCCCATAGACGAGCGCGACTTTGAGGAAGAGGAAGACGAAGAAGACGAGGATGAAGATAAAGACGACGATTTTTAAGAAATTTAAATATCGTAAAATTTATTTTTATATAAAAGTGCCCTTTTTCGCGCATTAGCGAATAAAAATTAAATTAATGTCAACAATTACCGTATGATAAAAAAAAGCGGAGATATTGTTGAGGCAAAACAAAAAATAAAAACTCTTTACGGAAAGGAAGTAAAAGTTAAGGTAAACCTCGGTAGAAATAAATTTGCCGAGTTTCAAGGTAAAGTAACGGGTATTTATCCTTCTCTTTTTACGGTAAGTCCGACGGATGAGTTCAGAGGAAAAACGACATACTCTTATTCCGAAATGCTTTGCGGCGGAGTAAATTTAAAAGCTGTTAATAAAAAAGACCCGATCGACCTGTATCAAGGCTGATCGGGTTTTATGTTTATTCAGTGAAAAGTGCCGATAACGTGCGAAATACGGCACTTTTTTATTTTGTAAGCTCTTTTATGGCAAGCGTGTATATCTGATAGGTTTCCTTTATGCATTTTAATGAGATATATTCATTAGGTTCGTGTACGGTAGATTCTTCATCCTCGGGTTCAGGACCGAAGGCAACTCCCTTTGCGAGTGCGCGCGCGTACGTTCCTCCGCCTATGGCTATGGGTTGAGTTTTTTTACCGGTAACGTCGTTGTAAACGCCGAGTAAAGTTTTAATAAGAGGGTCCTTTTTATCTAAAAAGAGTGGAGGCTGGTGATCTAAAATTGTGTATTTCATTTTGTTTTTATCGAATACGCCAAGCACCTCATTTACGTCCATCGTAGCAGGGTATCTTATATCGACCGTCAACCTTAATATATTTTCGTTTTCTTCTTTGGAAATAATGCCCGGGCACATGGTAAGTTTGCCCGTTTCATCCATAAGTTTGGTTAGCCCTAATTTATCTTCAAAGAAAATTTCGCGCAGGTCGGAATTTATGGAATTTATACCTTCCAGATATTTCAAAATAGGAAGAATTGCATTTTCTCCTTTTTCCGGGGTTGAACCGTGCGCGCTCTTTCCTTTGGCGGTAACCGTACCGTCGATATGAACGTCAAGGTCGTATTGACGGGCAAGCAATTTATTTACCGGCAACGGGCAAGTAGCGGTAGTGCCGTCGCCGAGTTTCAATTTAAAATTATCCACATGGTTAGGCGTAAGGGCAAGCGCGGTACATTCGTCGCATACCATATTCGGGCGCTCTCCGCCGTGTACGGACATTAAAAACGAATTTACCCTGAAATCAAACCGCATATGAAGTATGCCTTTTTCTGCGTAGATTATAGGAAAACTACCGTCCGGTGAAAATCCGTAATCGGGCATCGTTGCAACTTCTTTGTAATGTTTCATACATTCCCAGCCGCTTTCCTCGTCACAGCCCAATATCAGTTTTATTTTTTGTTTAGGTACAAACCCTTCGTCCTTCAACGTTTTCATTGCGTATAAGCAAATTACGGCAGGGGCTTTATCGTCCATCGTTCCGCGGCCGTAAATTTTTCCGTCTTCCTCGGTTGCGGAAAACGGCGGATATTTCCAGGAGGAGAGCTTGCCCGCTGGCACTACGTCGACGTGGCAAAGAATGCCGAGAGTAGTATCTCCCTCTCCCCACTCTATTTCGCCGACGTAATTGTCGTAATTTTTTGTTTTAAAACCCAAAGATTCACCGAGTTCTAGCATATAATTGAGAGCTGCCGCCACACCGTTGCCGAAAGGCATATTAGGGAGAGCCGGCCCCTCTACGCTGTCGATCCTGACGAATTCTTTGACTTTTTTGATAATTTCATTATAATAATCTGCCATAATTCAACCTTTTTTAAAAATTTTTATTAATATACTATATTTATATTATACACTTTTTAAAAAATATGGTAAAATAGTTTTGCTTACATTTTAGAAAAAAAGAGGAACTTTTTTATGCACGAAGGTCATCGCGAACGTCTTTACAAGAAATTTATCGACGACAAACAAAAGTTTAGTGAAATAGATTACTTAGAACTAATGTTGTGTTATTCTATTGCAAGGAAGGACGTAAAACCCATCGCGGCAAAGTTGCTTGAAAAGTTCGGCAGCATAAACGATATAATAAAAACCCCGCCTAAAGCGCTTATGAGCGTTACGGGCGTGGGTGAAAAGACCGCAGCATTTTTTAAAATGATGGGCGACCTTCTCAACGTGGTTGATAACGATAAGCATCCCTATTATCGCGGCCCGATGAGCGTTATAGGTTTCGTAAATTATTTCAAAGAATATTTCAAGGGCTTGAACGTTGAACAGTTGGTTGTCGCCATGCTCGATAGCAGCGGAAACATAATTGGTAAAATGATTTACACGAATTACGAAAGAGATCATGTAAATCTGAATATAAGAGAAATCGTAAAAGACGCCTGCTCGCTGGATCCGTATGCGGTTATCATGGCACATAACCATTTTAGCGGCAACGTGAACCCTTCGGAACCGGACGATATAACCACCCGCCGCATAATGTATATGCTTGAAATGAACGGCGTAAAACTTTACGACCACATCATTTTTTGTAAGGATAAATATTTCAGCTACTTTTCTTCAAACAGATTTGAATGGCTTTGGCAATTAGACGACGAGGAGGAAGAAAATTTTTAATTAACAAACAATTTTTAAACAACCAAAAAAGCCGCCAACTTTACGTTAACGACTTCCTTGGAAAATATATGATAAGGGGGAAAATGATGAGCTGTTTAATCTTAAGTTTCCCTAAGAACAATTATACTTTACCATAAATAAAAAAATAAGTAAAGCGTTTTTAAGCACTTTTAAAAAAATTTTTTTATTTTCTCAAAAAAATGGTTAAATTTTGTTAATTTTTAACAAAACAAGAACATGATTTGCAAAACAGAAATACACGAGTGTTAAAAATGTTAAAAAATAACATTTTTAGAAATAAACGGTAAAGTTTCACGTGGAAAAATTTTATTTTTATATAACGTGCGTTTCGCGTCCTGAAAACGGCAAGGTTTTCCTGAAATATAAAAATAAAAAAACTGTGTTTAAAAAACTATACAAAACAATAAATATGTGATATAATATACGAAAAGGCGAAGAGCTTTTTTAATGTGAAAAATCGGAGGTAAACAAAAATGGCATACAAAATCGGTGAGGACTGCATTTCCTGCGGATCCTGTGCAGAGCAGTGCCCCGTAACGGCAATTTCCGCGGGCGACACGCAATACAACATCAACCCCGATGAATGTATCGGTTGCGGATCCTGTGCAGACCAGTGCCCCGTATCGGCAATATCTGAAGACTAACGGAAAAAGGCACAGCTTGGCTGTGCTTTTTCTTTTTTGCTTATGGACTTAAAAAACGACGAACGCATAGAACAGCTTGGATTGAACGGGCTGAAAATAATACAAAGTTCAAATTTATATAGATTTACGTCCGACGCGGTGCTTCTCACGAAGTTTGCGTCTGCAAAGAAAAACGACGTTGTCGCCGATTTTTGTGCGGGCAGCGGAATAGTAGGTCTGCATTTTTACGCTTTAAATCCATCTTGCGTAAAAAGTGTGGACGCTTTTGAATTGCAGCCCGCGCTTGCAGATATGTGCGAAAGGACCGTGGAGTTGAACGGCTTACAGGAAAAATTTAAAGTACACAACGTGGCGATACAGGAAATAAGCAATGAGTTTAACGGAAAATTTTCGCTTATTTTATGTAATCCTCCGTATGAAAAGCCGGATTCAGGAGAAAAAAGCCTTTCCGAAAGCGACAGGATTGCCCGTCACGAGATAGCGGTTACGTTAAAAGAGATAGTTACCGCCGCAGCTAAAAATTTAAAATACGGCGGCAGGCTATGCATGGCGCACCGTGCCGACAGGCTCGTGGACGTGCTGTGCGAAATGCGTGCAAACGGGCTTGAACCCAAGAGAATAAAATTTATAAGCGCAAAGGACAAGGCGCCTTATCTTATGTTTGCCGAAGGGGTAAAGGGCGGCAAACCGTGCGTGAAAATCGAGCCGCAATTTTATAATTAGTGCCCTTTTTCACGCAAAAACAGCAAATTTGGAGACGTTATGCTTTATTTTGTGGCAACGCCGATAGGCAATTTAAAAGATATATCTTACAGGGCAGTGGAAGTGCTTTCGTCCGTTGACGTGATAGCGTGCGAAGATACGCGCCAATCTTTAAAACTTCTCTCGGCGTATAACGTAAAAAAGCCGCTGGTCGCGTATCACAAATTTAACGAAAAGGAAGAAGGCGCAAAGCTGATAGAACTCTTAAAAACGGGCAAATCCGTTGCGTTGATAACCGATGCGGGTACGCCCGTAATTTCCGATCCCGGCAACGTCCTCGTAAAAATGCTTATAGAAGAAGGGCTCGAGTACACCGTGATTCCGGGGGCTAACGCGTTTGTTCCGGCACTCGTGTTAAGCGGGTTCGACGCGTCAAAATTCGCGTTTTTGGGCTTTTTGCCCGAAAAAAACAAGGATAGAACGGCGTTGATAGAAAAATACCGCGGGTTGGATATGACGCTGATTTTTTATTGCGCCCCGCACGATCTCGTTAAGACTGTCGAATTTCTTTACGGGGCACTCGGCGATCGCCGCGCTTGCGCCGTGCGTGAAATTACAAAACTTCACGAAAGCGTAATACACTTCGACCTTTCCGACGGTTATCCCGAGGAGCCGCGCGGAGAATACGTGTTGCTCGTCGAAGGAAACGAGGAAACTTTTGACTTTTCCGCCCTTACTGCGGAAGAACATTTAAGCTATTATATAAGGTGTGGCGTAGACGTAAAAGAAGCAATAAAGCGCGTCGCAAGGGAAAGAAACCTGCCGAAAAACGAGGTTTATAAACTTACTATAAACGAAAAAAAACCCGAATAACGTGCGAAAAAGGCCATTTCTCACTTTGCATGGCGTTGGTGTATAATATGTGAAAAACCTCGATTAACGCGTGAAAAAGACGCTTTTTTATTTTTTGCCGCCCTTGCGCCTTATTTTTTCGGCGGCAGCGGTATGAGATGATAAAATTCCGAGCATCGCCCGCGCTCCGAAGTTTCCGTAATCGGGTGCCGACGGAAACCGATCTTCAGTGGCGGAAGGAGCATGGTTATCGTTAATTTCATCAGAATCTCCACCGTCAAAGATATTCGGTTTCTCGGAACTTTCCGACGTTTTCTCGTTAAATTCATCGGATTTTTTGGAGTTTGATTTAAAACTCGAATTTAAAGAAAATTTCTTCATAACACCGCCCTCTGTAATTTTTTGCGAAAATTTTGCCGATTCTATATTGAAAACGCAAAAAAATGTTTGCTAAATTTTGTTTTATAGTGTATAATACTTTAAGTATTATTATGCGGGTACCGTCAGGTATATTCGCATATATGGCAAAAATCTTTCCGCCAAACGTAAGGCGGGGGAAAAGGAGTTTGTTTTATGGGCAAAAAACTTATTGCAATTTTAGCGTTCGTAGTAGCTTTGTTCGTCTTTGCATCCTGCACGACCGAAGTTAAACTGAGCGATGACGGAAGTGCGTCTACCGTTACTTCAAACGGCGGTTTTTTAGTTGAAACCGGCAATTACGTTTATTTTATCAACGGCAGCGAATATTATTCCGAGGACAATACTTACGGCAACGTGAGCAAGGGCGCTTTGGTAAGAATGGAAAAATCTTCCATCGGCAAGGCTAACGCAAGAGCGGAAGTAGTCGTTCCCAAGCTTATTTCAACGGGCGATCACACCGCCGGCATATATATTTACGGCGGCAAAATATATTACGCTACCCCTAACGCGACAAAGAGCAAGACGGGCAACGTACAAAATTCGGATATCGTTTTCTGTTCCGCAAACGTTAACGGCAGCGGAGTTAAAGAAATTTATACCGCAACCGGCACCGCAGGCAACTCGATGCCGTTCAGAATTACCGAGGCAAACGGAAAAATTTACATCGTTTACGTCGGCGATGAAACCGTTGACGGCACGACTACCAACTTTATCTACGTTATAGACGAGAACGGTAAAGTCGTTGCGAAAGAAGAATATTCGGCTTTCGTTTTCGAAGACGGCGACGGAGATATTTATTTCACCAAGAGCGTGGAAAACGAAGTATTGGATCAGACCGAGAGCTTCAATGCCGTTTATAGGCTCGCCGTAGGCGAAAGCGAGGCTAAGCAGATTCTTTACGGCGCAGGCTCGGCAAGAAACGCGCAGGACGGCAAGACCTACGCAAACAAGGGCATTCAGGGTGTAACGTTCACGCTCGTTGCCGCGGCAAATAAAACCCTTTATTTCTCGGTAACGAACATCGATACTTCCGTAAGCACGAATACGTATTACGCTTATCTTTCGGAAGGTTCTATCGAGGCTGACGCCGAAAAGAACTTCGAAAAGGTAACCAAAATGACTTATAACGGTTCCTCTGCGGTATTTGCCGAAAAGAGCATTTTCGAAAGCCCCAACAAGATAGTTTACATCGATTCGAGCAAGGGCCTCTGCGCTTACAACTACGAGTACGACGGCGATTACAACGAATACAACGGCGTTTCCGTATTATTCTATTCTAAAGATATACTTTCCGCTACTATTTCTCACGTGGCAGACGGTTACCTTTATTATCAGATAAGCGGCGTATATTACAGAATTCCTTACGCGGCTGGCACCGTTGCCGAGGGCGCACAGCAAACCAAACTTACGCCCGTTGCTTTCTCTACTTCCTGGTACGCTCCGGAAATAGTAAAGAACGCCGCTGGCAAAGAGTACGTAGTAGGCACGCTTTCTTCGGCTGATTTCTACGATTACGTATTTGCGCTTCCCTTCGTAACCGAGGAGGAAGAAGAACAGAAAGTTGCAGACACCGACGTTAAGGCGTTCCTCGAAGGCTCTATGGCCGACGAAGAAGAATTGGCCGAAGTGCTCGACGGACTTAAAAATACCGATTATAAAACTTATATCACGACCACCGGCAGATATAACGACCTGTATATGTGGCAGAAGTCTATTTCTTTTATAAGCAACGAAGAAATGGACAACATTAATACTTATATACTCAATACCTACACTTCCGAAACGACGTCTTCCTCATCCGAAAAGAGCGGCTGTTCGTCGGCGGCAGGTATGGGTGCGGCTATCGGCGCGGCGTTTGTAGCTTTGGCGGGCGCTTTGGTTGCAAAAAAACGCAACGCGTAACCGCATTGATTATATAATGTATACAGGAGAAAACTTATGAAAAAGTTTATGAAGGAATTTAAGGAGTTCGTATCCCGCGGAAACGTTATGGATATGGCCGTAGGCGTTATCATAGGCGGCGCATTCTCGGCTATAGTTACGGCACTTACAAATCAGATTTTGATGCCGCTTATCAACTGGTTTTTGTTTGCGGTTACGGGCGGAAAGGGCATAGAGGGAGTTTACACCTTCTTGAATAAAGCCGTCGATCCGACAACCGGACTCGTTGACCTCAGCAATTCCATCTATATCGACTGGGGCGCGTTCTTTGCTGCCGTTATCAACTTCATACTTATTGCCTTCGTGTTATTCCTTATTATAAAGGCAATAAATATGGCGCACGATACCGCCGAAAAAGCACGTTGCGGTTATACTGCGGAAGAATATGCAAAACTCGTTAAAGAGGGCAAATCTCAAAAGGAAATTAAAGAACTTGCCGAACAGCGCGACGCCGAGGCGGCAAAGAAAGCCGAAGAAGAAAAAGCCGCTGCGGAAGCTGCTAAAAACGAACCATCTTCTACGGATAAACTCCTTATGGAGATACGCGACTCGTTAAAAAATAAATAATAGATTAAACGACGAAAAAGCCGCTCGGATTTATCCGTGCGGCTTTTAGCGTTATATAACGTAATATGTGCGATTTTGTTATATAAATATATTGAGAATATCTTATTTATAACGATAAATAATTTCGCCGACCTTATATTCGCTTTCTTTTGATATTTCAACACAAAATGGCATCAATTTACTATCGTCGGTTATAGGCTGATCATTGCTGATCTCTTTTCTGTAAAACAGCGGATAAAGTTTATTTTCATTTTTAAGTATTTCTCTAAACTCCATCTCATCTGAAGAACAACACCATACCGCGAATACAAGCAAGTCATTCTGTGCAAAATACGATTCAGTATAGTCAAGACAAAAGT
>CAJOMS010000005.1 GCA_905235795.1 uncultured Clostridia bacterium
ACCGCCATAGACCTGCTGTTATTTTATAGGGCTCCCGCAAAGATTTTGCTTTTGCCTTGCCAAGGCTCAAAAGGAAAACGGCTACCAAAGGCAAAAGAAAAAGATTTGTGGGAAGAGGAGCAATTTGCCGTAAAAGCAAGCAATTATCTTTGATAATTGCGGCTAATCAGGCAAAATTGCGACGAAGGTCGGCGGTGACGCGATTGACAGCACGAAATTGCTTGACAAGTTTAAGCAATTTAAAGTATAATCAGCTTAAAGTAGTTATTACTGTTAAAAACAAAAATATGTTAATACTTGACGAGAATTTTGCAAAAACTCTCTCTGTATAATTTTGACTATGCTTAACAAAAGAATTTTAAGGATAACTTTCATATTTTATTTCATCTTGTTGGCTTGGCTTATTTTGTTTAAAGGTAACGTTGCTCAATATTGCTTAAAATACCACAAAATTTGTTTGATTCCGTTTGCGGATCAATCAAGTTACGGTTCGAAGCTTGCAAAATATATTTGCGATATAGGCAACTTCGTTTTATTTATTCCCGCAGGTATATATTTTTGCTTATTCTTCAGAAATAATAAAAGTTACGTCAGAATTTTAAGCGCAATAGGGTTGACCTTTGCCTTATCTTTATTCTTCGAAGTTATGCAATACGTGTTGGTTATCGGTTATTCGTCCATAACGGACATAATCGAAAATACGATAGGCGGGATAATAGGTATAATTATTTATGAACCTTTAAAAAATCTCGTTTCGAATGAAACCATCAATAAAATCAATAAATATACGCTTTTCGTGATTATCCCGTTGGGCGTTTTCGTTATTATCAATACGATAATTCACATTGATTTGTACTTATAAATACGTGATACATAAAAAAGCCGTACTTTTTGGTTTTACACCATTTCGTACGACTTTTTTAATAAACGAATCCGTCGGCAGGCAAGGAGGGTCCCGCCGTTGGTCAAACGTTATTCAATTGGGCTGCCCGCGAATATTTTACCTGCAAAATATTCGCGGGCAACAATTTACCTGTCAATATATCTTCTTACCGTCGATATAGGCCGGATCGAGAAACCAAATTTTATGATAATCCCCTGCGAGAGCGGAAAAGGGCGTGGGAGTTTTTCCCGCCGCAACGACCTTTTCGCACAGGTAGTTTTTAAGTATCCAGGTGTCCTCGTACCTCTTAGGCTCCAGACGGAACAATTGCTCGATATATTCGGTAGAAGTAGAAAGGTCGGCAGCGACCTGACTTAGCGCGAGTCCCGATTTTTCAAAGTTCTCACGCAGTTCCCTTCTCGTATTTTCCTGTTGCTGTGCAGTTAAAGACATTTTTCCCCTCCTTATTCGTTTACACTCAATTTTTCAGAGGGCTCGTTTTGGAACAATTTCTTCCAAGAAACAACGAGTACCACTATCGATACTATGCAGGATAATGCGTCGGAAATCGGCCCCGTCCACAAAACATTGGTTACGTCGCCGAAAGAACCTAAAATCAAAATCGTAGGCACGAAGATGACGATCTGACGGAGCAGAGTCAGCGCGGTAGCGCGTAAAGGCTTGCCGATAGCTTGGAAGAAAATGCCTATCACGATGCTGGCGCCCGCTGTCATTAACGCGCCCATAAAAATCTGCAAGCACATGGTTGCAAATTCCATATAGAGGTCTTCCTGAACGCCGAATATGCTGACGATCTGAAGCGGGAAAATTTCGATAATCGCCCAGCATACCAGCATGACCGCGGTGCTTATGACTATTGCATATTTAAAGGTCTTTTTAACTCTGTCGTACTGACCGCTACCGTAATTATAGCTGATAATAGGCAATATGCCGGTAGCGAGGCCGAGAACAGCGGAAGTAAGCACCTGACTTATTTTCATAACGATGCCCATTGCCGATATAGGGATATCCTCCCCGTACACGGATTTTGCGCCGCAAGTTTTCAAAACGTTATTTACCACTCCGAGAACTATTACCGTAGCAAACTGAGTAATGAAGCTCGAAAGGCCGTACACGCAAATTTTGCCTATAACCCTTCCCTGCAACTTGAAACTGTTTTTTTCGAGTTTGACGGTCTTGCAGCGAGTCATTGCGAAAACAAAGAACGCGGCGTTAAGTAACTGACCGATAACCGTAGCCCATGCGGCGCCTGCCACGCCCCAATGGAACACGAAAATAAATATCGGATCGAGTATCATATTTACGATACAGCCTATAAACATGCCGATCATGCCCATATTGGCGCGACCGTCCGCACGGACAATTGACGTAAACGATCCGGCAATCGCCACGAAAGTAAAACCTGCTACTATCGGCCTGCCGTAAGCGAGACAGTAAGAAATAGATTCGTTCGTCGCGCCGAACAGCCAACATAGCGGCTCTAATAAAATTTGACACAAAATTGTGTAAGCTACGCCGAAAATTACTGCGACAACGATAGCGTTTCCTACGCCGTCCGCCGCCTTTTTCATTTCTCCTTTGCCCATATTTAGGCTCATAAAGGTTGCACAGCCGTCGCCTATCATCAGGCCGACTGCCATAACTACCGTCATAATAGGTAAAATTACGTTAGTGGCGGCGTTTCCGAGGTACCCTACGCCGTTTCCTATAAAAATCTGATCGACCATGTTGTAAAGCGAGTTTACAACGAGGGCGATGATGCTCGGTATGGCGTAGCGCGCCATCAATTTGCCTATCTTTTCCGTGCCGAGCGGATTAGTAGGCGCAATAGTTTGTTCTGTTTGTTGCATTTAAGTATTTCTCCTTGTAGTTTAATTAAGACGCCTGTTCAAACTGACTGTTATAAAGCTCGGAATAGAACCCGCCTTTAGCAAGCAATCCTTCGTGATTGCCGCTTTCAATTATATCCCCTTCCTTCATAACGAGTATAAGGTCGGCGTTTTTGATGGTGGAAAGGCGGTGAGCTATGACGAACGACGTGCGCCCGTGCATCAATTTATCCATTGCGTCCTGAATCTGAAGTTCGGTACGCGTATCTACGGAACTCGTAGCCTCGTCAAGTATCAGCATCGGCTTATCGGCTATCATAGCGCGGGCAATGGTAAGCTGCTGCTTTTGCCCTTGCGACAGATTGACTTGATCGGTCAGAATGGTATCCAAAACCTCGTTGATACGCTTTGCCGCGACAGACGCGCGCGGTAGCATCATAAACGGCATTACGAGCATCATAAACGCCATTACTATCATAATTCCGTACTGGCTGAAAACCATCATATTGCCGAACGTTGCGATCCTTTCGGTAGGGGTGGCAATTCCGCCGAGCAGAGCCGCACCAAGCCAATATATGGCAAGCATCAAACCGCTTTGCACCGTCATCATGGTAGGCAACATAAACGCCATAGTCCTTTGCTGAAAGAGCTGCGCTTGCGTAAGTTGCTCGTTTGCCTGCTCGAATTTTCTCTCCTGATAGGATTCCGCATTGTACGCGCGCACCACGCGCAATCCGTCCAGATTTTCACGCGTAACACGGTTAAGGTCGTCGGTAAATTTTTGCATTTTCTTGACCTTTGGCAAAACGAGCGAAATGCAGGTAATCACCACGACGACAACGATAATCACGCCCAAAGCCGTGGCAAGCGACCATTGCCATTCCTGACCGGAAATTTTACATATAGCCCAAATCGCTGTAATAGGCGCCTTAATCAGCATTTGCAAACCCATTACTATAAACATAAGCACTTGCTGAATATCGTTAGTTGAACGGGTAATGAGGCTTGCGGTTGAAAATTTGCCTATCTCCTCCATCGAGAATTACTGCACTTTCTTGAACAGATCGTTTCGAAGTATAAAGCCGAGGTCGCTGCCGATCCGCGCGGAAAATATAGCGGTTATTATGGACGCGGTGACGCTACCCAGAGAGCATAGCAGCATCATAATGCCCGCTATCCACACCTTCGACATTTCGCTTCCGGGCGTTTCGATCAAAACCGTTATCTCGTTCATGTACTGCGGCATGGTCATATCCAGCCATACCTGCACCACGATGAAAGCAACGCAGAAAGCGGCGAAACACCAGTCGCGGCCTTTCATTTTTTCAATAGTTTTATCAAGATATTTCTCCTTTTAAAAAGATTTTTTTATTTCAGAAAACTTTTCTAACTCGGTTAGACATTTTTGAAAAAATAGAAAGCAGACGATTCGTCTGCTCTGCTCAATCTATATTAATATCCGATTTTTTCATAACGGAATGGATTTCCTTTGAGATTGCAGCAAATTCAAGCATTTTTTCCATGCCGACCTTATCTATCATTTCGCCTATGTTTTTATACATATTTTCCCGCATTAAATCTGCGGTTTGCCTGCCGTGTTCGGAAAGCTTTACCACAACGATTCTGCCGTCCGACGGATCCTTTTCCTTTTCCACAAGGCCTTTCGCCGTCAGTTTTTTTAAAAGAACTGCTACCCTCGCCGTGCTGACTTCAAGATGCTCGCTCAGCTTACCTGCCGTCACCTTTTCGTCCGTTTCGCTCAGATATTTAAGAATCGCCCTTAGCCCGACCGTGTTCTCGTCGATAGTTTGAAAGTGCTCTGACGGGGGCGCCTCGTTCAGTTTTTCAAGCAGAGTTTCAATTTGTTCTTTGGTAGCCATGCTTTAACCATCCCTTCAAATCTCTAACTGGGTTAGATTATACAACTATATTACGCCGCTGTCAAGGAAAACGTTACCGTTTTGCAAAATTTTATTTATTAATTTTAAGCCTAAATTTATCATTATCCGTACTCGCCGTTCGCAAGTTTTTCCTTTTCGCATTTCTTTAATTACGCCTCGCCGTTCGTAAGTTTATAATATATACGTTGTCGTTATATATTGCCGTTATAGATAGATTAGCCCCCTAAAACGCACATGAATCGAATATTTACCGCTACACGACAAAGGCGCCGCGGCATTATTTGCCGAAGCGCCCTCGTTTTAACGGCTTTTTATTGCCGTTTTACCTTAAAAATGCCGACTATCGTCGTTTAATTTCTCGAAAAAGTCCCCTTTATCTCACGTTATTTGCACTTTTTACTTTAAGCCACCGCCGTGCGCTTATCCAATTCATTCTCCTTTCAAGTCGTTATATAACTCGTCCTTGTTGCAAGAAATAACGTTTGAGCTATTTTCGTCTGAAAAAGACACAGACTCGATTCTGGAGAAAAAGATCACGCCCTTTTTGAACGTATCCGTGGGGGAGAGGAAGATGAGGTCTATAGCTTCCCAAATGAATACCCAGGAGGCAATCTCTATAACCGACGATACGATAATGCCGACCGTTTCGTTTATAAATTTAAACGCCAGCGTCAATATCATAAGAAGCGTAAAAAACAGACCTACGCCCATCAACCCTGCGACGGTAACGTTTTTGGTGTGCTTTTCTTTTCTGTACCTCATTCCGTCACATTCAAGCATATATTTAAACGCTTTCATAAAGGCTTTTGGGTTATAACCCTCGTAATCTTCTATGATAAACTCAATATTGCTCTTATAGCCTTTGGGAATATCGTCCAAATATTTCAATATCGCGTCGCTTATTTCATCGTTAAAGATTACTTTTTCGGGCGTTGATATCCTTTCGTCTATCAAGTCGCTTGCGTTTGCGTATTTCAATTTGATTGTGAATACTTTCTTCTCTTCAACAAGATCGTACTTTTTCTTCAAAAGCTCAATATCCTGAACGTTTGCTTTCTCTTTTTCCTTCTTTTTCATTTTTTCTCCTATTTTAAATAATATTTTTGCAGGGTATTAATCCTTTATGCCAACTGAAATGATCTCGTACGTAGCCGAGTTGAACATAACGTTTTCGTTCGACGTTTCAACGAGCAAATAACGGCCTTCGGGGGCGGCGGTTATCTCGCCTTTATCGGTTATTTTTTCGGCGTGTATAACTCTATCCTTCAAAACTTCAAGAATATCGTCGCTTTCACTTAGCCCCATATTCTTTTTTGCTTTTTTTGCCGACGACTCTTTCGCAAAGTGCCACAAACGGAAATTTTGCAACAAATCTTCTCGCAAAGACTCCTCGTCGTCCCCGAATAAGTCCAATACGTCCGACGCTCGGTCGTAAAATTTATAGGGCACGTAAACGTTAACCTTTTCCAATCTCAATCCGAACATCGTTCTCACGCCGTTGCCGACGGGAATCATCGCGCAGGGAATATCTTCCTGCTTGAATATTTCTTCAAGCATGGTTTGAAAGTTTGAATCCCACGCAGTCAAAAAGCAAAAATCGTCGTCTTTAATTTCGCGCAAGTTTTCGTTGCCGCAATTGGAGCAAAAGTTTTTTTCGGTAAACAACCTGCATTTTTCGCAAAAATTCATAACGCCCTCCGGTACTTAATTACTTTAAAAAATTATATCACAAAGCCTGTAAAATAGCAACCCGATAGATTCCCGCCAAGCGCGATAATTGTTTGATAAGCGGAGAAATATAGGCGCGAAAGGCGGTTACGAATTTACATCTATTATTATAATAGATGATAAAAATCGCAAAATCTACACCGCATATTAAGCAATAAATACACGCATTTTAACGCTTTTAAGGAATTTAATTAAAACTAATACGGCAAAATCTTGCAATCTTTAGGATTTTGTGATATTATATAAAAGTAATTTTTCGCCTATTATAATAGGCGATGCGAGGGCCGCTTTGCGGACGGTGCTTATGGGGAAAGAAAAGTCAAAAAAATTTTTTATCGTAGAAGTTACGGCGTCGTTAGTGCTTTTATTTTTGGGGATTCTGTTCGTTGCGGCTCCTAAAGTAATGGAAAACTACGTACTGTACGTCATAGCCGGTATTTTGCTCGCATATATGTCGCTTTACCTCTATTTGCGGCTGAAAACTCACAAGACGATATACTTGGTCGAAACCGTGATAACCGCACTGCTTGCAGGGACGCTTATCGAAATGTCCATATTGTTTAAAGGAAATCCGGAAGTCGTCGACTTAACGGTCGGGGCATACTGCGTGTTGAAAGGCGCAAGAAACATCGTTTCTTCGTTGGGCGGGCGCTCGTATTTCAGGACGAAATTAGTCCTTACAATCAACACTCTTACGTATTTTATCCTCGCTTTGGCTATTTTCATCTCGGTTTTCAAAGGTAAATCTTCGCTGTCGGAAATACTCGTAATTTACGGCGTTTTATATATAATAGAAGGCGCGATAACCTTATATAACATAATATCGAGAGAGCGCCGCGGAACGCTGTTGAAAATATTGGATAAAACTTATGCAAAAGAGATACTTTCCGGCTTGATTCTCGCAATAATCACCGCGTCGTTTCTGCTCGTTTTGATAGAGCCGAAAATTACCTCTTTCGGCGACGGTATCTGGTATTGCTTCGCGCTGGTAACGACGATAGGCTTCGGCGATATTGCCGCCGAAACTTCTTTGGGCAGGCTTATTTCGGTTGCAATAGGTTTGTACGGCATCGTGGTCGTGTCTTTGATTACGAGTATTATCGTCAATATCTACTCCGAAAATAAAGATAAAGAACAAAGCAAAGACGAGGAGAGCAAACCGTAAAATCGGGTAAAATTTGATAAAGATTTTTAATTTAGCTCGGCACTATGCCGAGCTTTTTTACTGTCATATCGTATAAGGGAACTGCGCGGGTATTGATAGAGCGAGAAATATACTCCCCAAAAAAAAGACGACCATGCATTGGACGAGCTGAGATATTACGTTTATTTAAGTTCGTTTACCGCGTCTGCACTGCCCACGTACTTCTTATTTGCCCTTTTTACGAGAAATACCGATAAAATATCCGAATCCGGATGATTGATGCTAAGTTGAATGATAACCGCTTCGATAGACGCCGCCCAAACGAAAAACCACAATATTTTAATATAAACGTCGCTCACCTTCAACAACACGAAAACCGGGGTGGCAAACGCGCCTGCGCCCATAGCCTTTGCCGTTAAAGTGTGAATAAAGAAAAAACGCCCGAATCTTATCTTTGCTATTATCGCCGACGCTATAAGCCCCAACGCCGCAATAAAAAACCATAAAATAGTAAACCAATTAATTACCTTGTTTACAAGCAGTACTTTTACGAGGGCAAGCGCAAACAATACGTCGGCGGCGGTATCGAGTTTTGCGCCGAATATGCTCTCGCTCCCCGTTGCCCTTGCTATGGGGCCGTCCAATATATCCCTCAACGCGCAAATTGCGTAAAGCGTTATGAAAACCGCAGAAAAACCCGGCAAAAATAACAATATGACCGCAAATACTATTCTTATTCCGGTAAGAACGTCTGCAATGTATTTTTTCATTTTATCCTCCGCAATTCAATCATCTTTCAGTCCCTTTTATTTTACAAGACTGTAAAAGTCCGCTAAATCTCACAAAAACGGGCTTTTTCGTTTTAAAATTTTTATAATTTACGCCCCTCTTATCGTTGACTTTGTTTTTTCATTGTGTTATAATGCTAACACTAAATGATACATTTGTTTCATTTTATATTATTTTTATTTCAAAAACAAGTGTTTTCGACCGAAATCGAATAAATGATACAAAGCAGGAGAAAGATGTAACATGTCGGAAAGCAGAGAACCGGTAAGGGAGCTATTAAAGAAAGCGTACGTAAGGCTTTTATGCCGCAAACCTTATACCGATATAACGATAACGGACCTTACCGCAGAGGCGGGCGTATCGCGCGTATCGTATTACAGAGCTTTTAATTCGTTTGAAGATATAATAAACGAGATATCTACAGACATATACGAGAGGATGAGCAAGGATTTCCTCCCGCTGTTGCTTGGGAACTCCGAAAAGTACGTAAAAGCCATGATATCAGGGTTTTTCGTGCGATTAAAAGAGAGCAATATAAAAAATTTCCCTCAGGAAAACATACGGTTTGCTTTTTCGGTTTTCAGTAAAAAATTAAAACTGGAATCATCGACCTCTTCCGGTATTCGCCAAAAATACTCGCCTATAATAAACGTGAGCATATTGCTTGCCGTTGCAAGAAAATGGGCTTTAAGCGGTTTTGAAGAATCCGAAGAAGAACTTTCCGATTTCGTTTACAGCGCTATCGCCGCGTTGCGATAAAATTGCGAACGGGTGTAATACGATGACGGATGAGAGAACAAAAGCCCTCGACGGAGGCTGTGCGAGTATGCTGTGCCGACGAACACGGGAGCGGCGCGGATGAACACGGGAGCGGGAATAAGAACGGGAGTGCGGTGGTTTTAACGTGAACTTGAGGATAGGTGTTTATGGAGGACAAAGAAACTACCGAATCAAAAAAATTTGAAAAATACGAGAACCTTCCCGTATTGGAAGCCGAAAAAAAGATATGCGAGGAAGAGGATAAAAAGGGGCAACCGAGCACTAAATTAAAGCGCGTATTTCAAAAAATTTTTTCCATACGCAGCGATATAGCGTCGCACGAGACGATACGCGAAAAAATGATAAGCGGAGCCAAAGTTACGGGCATAAACTCGTTGATTTTACTTTGCGCCATAATTATAGCGTCCATCGGGCTGAATTTGGATTCCGTTGCGGTCATTATCGGCGCAATGCTCATTTCGCCTTTGATGGGCACGATTATGGGCATTGCTTACGGCACGGTTGCGGCGGATAAATCGACGGTAAAAGGGGCTTTTATAGGCTTTTCGATACAAGTGTCGATAAGTTTGATTATCTCCACGCTGTATTTCCTTATTTCGCCCATTAAAGAGGCTACGCCGTCGCTGTTGGCAAGGACTTCTCCCACGTATTACGACGTGATAATAGCATTTACCGGAGGCGTGGCGGGCGTGCTTGCCCAAACGAGAAAAAACGAATATTCAAACGTTATTCCCGGCGTTGCAATAGCAACCGCGTTAATGCCGCCCCTTTGCACGTGCGGCTGGGCAATTGCCAACGCTCAATGGCAAAAACTTTGGGGCGCGCTTTATCTCTTCGTGATAAACGGCTACTTTATATATCTGGCAACGGTTATCATGCTCGCCGTAATGGCTATACCCAAGGTAAAGGAACTGACGATGCGGCAATGGAAAAAGGTTCGCTTCAGAATTACTATAACGACGTTTTTCCCCCTCATTCCTTTTATTTTACTGTCTGCGGTAAAGATTTTACAATTGACGGGCATAATACAGGTAATAGAATTTAAATCACACGCAAAATTAAATTTACGATTTTTAAATGCAAAAAAGGCGATAACTCAAATCTGAGTCGTCGCCTTTCGTTTGTTTACTTATTTATTTATTCGTTCACGAATAATCAGTCTTCCTTTTTCTTAAAGCAGATAGCGCCTGCGGCGAGAGCTATAACGCCCATTACGCCAAACGTACCGATTGCGTTTTTGCAACCTTTTTTCTGCGCGGACGAGGAAGAGCTGCCGCTCGGGTTGTTGCTCGTGTTTGAAGAAGTTCCCGAGTTTGCAGGCGTGTAAACTACGGTTATGGTCGTATCGGCCCTTACGGTAAGATTTCTGATAACTCTACCGGTCGAGTTTTTAACTTCAACGTCGTAACCTGCAAGCGGAGTTGCATAATCGCTGAGCATTACGGACGTGCCGGATACGATATTTTCAACAACGATCTGCTCTCTGTTTACGCCCTCAAAATTGATGGTGAGCGTGTATTTTTCGGGTTCGGGAATGTCTGCGGGGTCTATATACTGCTTAAATTCGGGATATCCGCTGCCGTAGTTGAGGTTAGGGGTATAGAAGCCGTCGTCGCCGAGGGTAAACTGAATGCCGCAACCGTTATACCAATCTGTATTATAGTTGTGGAAAGTACCGCAGTTAAGTCCCTCGCCTTCGGATTGACCGAGGTAGATATACAGCTCGTCAAAGTCCTTTACGAAAGCGCTGCCGCTATCGTTTGTAAAAGAAGTAAGGGGAATTTCCGCGTCAACCGCAACGCCGTTTTCCGTTTCCTTCATTTCAAGGCTGCCGGCTTTTACCTGTGTGAACTCTTGATTGTGATACCTGAATCTTAATCCGCTCGTTCCGCCGAGTCTGACAAGGTGATCTTCGGAGTTGGTGAGATAATAGTTGTACGTGTGGCCGTAAATGTCAGAAGCAAAACCTATTTGAAGGTTATCGCACTTGTAATTCGACTCTACGTGGATCAAAAGCTTTTCGCCGTCCTTTTTGAAAGCCACTTTTTCCGCGTAATCGGCGGGCATTTCGGTGGGGCCCCATTTTGTAAAGTTTGCTGCGGTAATCGTGGTGAGATTGCCGTCGTACCAAGTAGCTTCTCCTTCGGCAGACGCAACGGCTACCGTAGAAAAAGCCAGAGTCATAGCGGCCAGAACCGCTACGAAAACAGCTGATAATTTTTTCATATTTCCTCCTGTGGGTATATTCGGTTTAAACTTTCCTATACGTACCCATATTATTAATAATAAAATTATATCATATTAATTTTACAAGGAAATAGATATTAAAAACATAAAAGTGTATTTTTGCAACCACGCAAAAATACACTTTTAAAGTCTCTGTAAAGTTTTTATTTACCCTTAAAAGGACGGCACCTGCCGGAAAATCATTTCCACCAAAATGTGGTATTCCTGCCACGCCTTATACTCTTTGAGTACGGAAAGCAGCTCGTCGATAGAGCGGTAATACCAAGCCTGTTGAACGGGATCCTTTTGGTTAAAATGCTTCCACAAATCGTGCCCGTCCTTTTGCCACATATCGTAAAAAGAGCGCATATTGGAAAGTTTATCCGCAAGCCAAAGCTTTTTTACGTCGATATCGTTGGAATTTCTAAGTTTTTCCAAAGATTCTTCCTTTCGGGTGCGCCAGCTGACATCGGGCGGTATTTCTCTGTATTTGTTTTCCGTTTCCGACTCAACCAGCTCGGCTACTCTATCTCCGAACCTATTTTTTATGTCTTCCATGGTAACGTTGGTGTCCTCCACCGTATCGTGCAGAACGGCGGCGGCAAGGACCTCGGGATTGTCGGTCATCGTGCCCGCAATTACCGAAACTTCCAGCGGATGTAAAATATACGGTAGTTCAGCTCCTTTGCGCATCATTCCGGAATGTGCGTCAACTGCAAATTTTGTAGCGTCGTCAAAAATACTCATTTTTTCTCTCCGAAACTTAAATCAGGCAAGCGGGAAAAAGTCCCCCACCCTCTTTAAAAGATCTTGCCGATTAAATATTCTTTTTTATCTTAAGTATGTTCTTTCCGTTTTTATATTCGTAACTCACGTCGTCCATCGTCTTTTTTACCAAAAAAACTCCGAGTCCGCCCATAGGTCTCTCCTCTGCGGAGAGCGTTAAGTCGGGATCTTCTTTTGCGAGAGGATCGTACGGAACGCCGTTGTCCACAAACGTGATATTTACCGCAAGAGGGTTGTCCTCAACCTCTACAAGCACCTCGGCGTTGCCCTTATCCGGCGCGTAGGCGTAACTTGCTATATTGGTAAATATCTCCTCAACCGCAAGGTCGATTTGCCGCTGAATTCTCGGCGAACAACCTTCTTTTTCAAGTTTTTCTTTAATAAAGAGCTGAACTTCGGGCATATTTTCGAGCAAAGCCTCTACCTCTAATTCATTGACGTTAAAGAGCAACGTATCCGTTTTGTTCAAGAGCTCTATCAACTTTTCTTTGCGGTATTCGGTTTCCGCGCGACCTTGTTCCGTCTCGGTCTCGCCGCGGCGGATAGAGCGGCGGATCAAGCGCATATAGCCGATTATTTTCGCCTTGTTTTCTACCTCGTCTATCTTAGCCTTAATGTTCGTGCCCAGATACGCCGCAAGTGACTTGCGCCAAAATTCCGTGCCCGTTTCGTAATCGAAGCCCTGAAATTTAATTATAGTGCTGTGATCCAACTCGGAAAATCCCTGAAACGAATTGTACATGGAGCCGAGTTCGAATATAGGATTGCCGACCGAAAGCGTATCCATATCTATAATCAGCACCTCGTCGTTCTGTAATTCGAGGTTTTTGGTATGGTAATCGCCGTGGATCATGTGGTCGTCTTGCGGAACAGCCTTTACGAGCGCAACCAACTTGTCGGCAGCCTCCTCAGGCAGATAATCGCGCAGAAACTCTGCCCAGGATAGCACTTTTTCCTTCATATCGGGAAGTTTGCCCTTAGGTACAACCGTTGAGTGTATTTTTTTAAGCATCTTTACGTACTCATCTACACACCAATCCATTTTATCGGGGTCTGAGGCGAGCAAGCTGGAAAAAGAACGGGCGTTCAACAGCTCGAAAACCGAGCCGTAACTATTCCCCACCTTTACCACGTCGTAAGAAATGGCGGTAGGTATGCCCAAAATAAGCGCAAGGCGGGCAACTTCTCTCTCGTGTTGAATGTCGGCGAGCGCGTCGGCGTTCTTATAGACTTTAACGACGTTATCGCGGTCGATTCGGTATATCGTTCCGTTTGCGCCGCGGCCTATCTCCTCGCACCCTTCTACGGAAACCACTCGATAGGCTTTTTCAATATTCATCATTTCGGTAAAGCCGGTCATTTCCAAAATCTCGTAAACTTCCGTACATACGCCCGTAATGCTTAGGTCGGGGTTAGACTTTTTCACGCGGAGCAAAACGCGGAGTCCCGCACTCGAAATATATGCGAGGTCGGACGCGTCAAGCACCACAGGCAGTCCGCTTTTTCCGTTAAGTTGCCCCATTATAGAGTTTTCCACCTCGGCGGCATTGGTCGAATCGATTCTGCCTACAAGGTCTATCTTTATAGTTTCAGCGTTATTCATTTTTCAAATTTTCTCCTCTCAATTTATATTCCATGCAGAGCATCGTAAGATCGTCGAATTGCTCCGCGTCACGCACGAAGTCTCCCACCGCGTTTTTCACGTTATTCAGCACTGTTTTGGGATCGGCTTCAACGTCTTTATTCAAAGCCTCAAGCATGCGGTCCACGCCGAACATTTTTGATTCGGCGTTGGTTGCCTCGGGCACGCCGTCGGTATAAATAAACAGTTTTGCGCCCGGTTCAAGCATAATTTCATATTCCCTGTATTTTACGCCGTCCATAGCGCCGATGACCACGCCGTGTTTGTCCTTGAAAAACTCGAAGTACCCGTCCGCATGGCGCACCGTGGGATATTCGTGCCCCGCGTTAGCCGCCGTGAGCTTGCCGGTGGAAATCTCTAATATGCCCAACCATACGGTTACGAACAGCTCCATACGGTTATTGGCACATATAGCGGCGTTTGTCTCCTCCAAAATCTTTGCGGGCGACGATTCCTTCTTTGCGTTGTTAGATATAATTATCTTAGACGCCATCATAAACAGCGCCGCGGGTATACCTTTGCCGGATACGTCTGCAATAACCATGCACAGATGGTCGTCGTCTATAAAGAAGAAATCGTAAAAATCCCCGCCCACTTCTCTTGCGGGTAACATAGTGGCGTAAATATCGAACTCCGAACGGTTCGGAAAAGCGGGGAAAATAGTAGGCAACATACCCTCTTGAATTTTGGTAGCCATGCCCATTTCCGTGCTTACGCGTTCCTTTTCGGCGGTTGCTTTGGTAAGATTTACGACGTAGTCTTTAACTTCGCGCTCCATATCCGCCATGACGAGGCTGAGATTTTCCAGCTCGTCGCCCGTATGGACATCAAGCGAATTAAAGTAGCTCTCTCTCGTATTGCCGTTGCGCTTGTCGTTAACGTAATCTTCCGCCGCGGCGGCAATAGTGTTGATGGGCTGCACGAGCAACTTCTTCATACGATATGATAAAATAAGGGCAAGCGCTATCGTCACCACGACTATTGCGACGAAATACTGCCAAAAGAAAGCCCTTGCCGCAAGGACCACGTTCGTAAGCGTTATTTCGGACATAACGAATGCAACGATCTCTCCGTCGTCGTTCCTCACGGGAACTCCGCACGTACACAACCTTCCGTTTTTACCCGTGTTGCTCAAGTTGTACAACATCCCTTCGCCGTTCCAACCGAGGAAAGTTTTGATTTCACTCGCGTCGACTTTTTCCCAATCGCCCGCAGAATAGCTCAATTTTATTTCGTGAATCGATTTGGGATCCTTTAACGGGTTGGCAATATATACTATAGACGAAGTGTTCTCGTCGTACATAGCAAGATAAAGATCGAACACGTTGCTATCTTCGAGGAAGGCGTTGAACGTATCCATAGCGGTCTGGTATGCGGGCATCAAGACTATTTCGTCAAACCGCGCGCGGTAATCGGGGGTGCCGGTTTCTTTGCGCTCGTCATCCGTCTGAGCGCGATATATCTCCATCGTGCGCTCCGCCATCGGGACGATATCCGCCGACGTCGTCAACGCCGTCTTTGCTTTGCTTGAAAGCTGAAACGATTCCGTTATGTTCTGCGAGGTCAAAGCATAAGTATATAAACTTAGGCCTATTACGAGGACGACTGCGCCGAGTACGGCGGCGCCTATAATCGTCATACGAAAAACCCTTATTGAAAGAGAGTGCCGCTTTTTCTCTATGGCGGTCATCTCCCTTATTGATTTTTTAGTCATAATATTTCCGCACTTACTCCTGATTGTGAAACTGAACGTATTTAACTATTCAAATATAGTATAACATTATCTTACTTCTTTTTCAAATTATAAAGTACCCATTTTTAAAATTAAAAAAAATTTTTAATATTTTTCTTCCGTTTTGCGAGAACTTTTTCCTTTTCCGAAAAACCTTGTTGCCGCAAAACTGTTTAAAAATGCCCTTAAATCAGCCCTTTCACGCAATTTTCACACAAAACACACATTTTTTAGCCGATATCGTCGACATTTTTTATCTATGGATATATAATATCCTTAAATAAGAGAGGAGCGTTAGTATAAGATGATCGTCAACGGGTGTGTAGAACAAGGCATTTACGTAGTTCTTATTCTTTCGTTGGAAAAGGATCATCGCCCGCTCAGAAGTTCCACTCTGAGCTCTATACTTTACGTTTCAGACTCTTACCTCAAAAAGATTCTGCGCAAACTCGTTATCGCAAACATAATCACTTCCATCTCCGGAAAGGACGGGGGCTTTCAGCTTGCCCGCTCTATCGAGGAGATAAGCGTTTACGATATTTACTCAGCTTTGGAAGGGCAAAAGTGCGAGTTGAAGTTGTCCGACATAGGCAACAGGGTTTTCGTTTACGGCAAGGAATTTGCTCGGGAAGAACAAAAGGTCGTTACCGTTTTCGATAAAGCCAACGAGGCGTTTTGCGACGAATTGCGCAAGCTGAAAATTTCCGAACTTGCCACCAAGGAATACTATCAGAATGGAACGGTGGATTTTGAGGAGCGCTTAAACGAATTTAAAAATAAAAAATAAAAATTATATAATAAGAGAACACAAAAATGCAATACTATGTGGTTACTTTCACCCACACGAAACTCTTCGGATGGGCTGTACATCTTCACGGTCACGTAAGTTACCTTAAAAAGCTCTTGAAAGAAGACAAGTTACAAATTTCCGGTCCCGGCGTAAGTACGCCCGTGCGCAGCGCTCAGTTGGTATTTAAAGTTACCGACCGCGATGAGCTCGACAAGCTGGTAGCGGGCGATCCCTATTCTATACACGGGCTCGTTGCGTCTTCCACCGTCAATTTGTGGGACGTTAAGTACGGTTCCATGTTGAAACCCGAAACTCCCGACCCCAAGGACACCAAATATTTCAGAGCTACATACGAATTTAAAGAAGGTACCGACGCATCCGCTTATAAAGACGCGCACAACGCATATTTGAAAAAACTGCTTAAAGATAAGAAAATGCGCGCTGCAGGCGATTACGTAAACAACCCAGCAGCAGGTCTTGCTATTCTTTCCGTTGCAGACGCAACCGAGGCCGAATCCATAATGAAAAACGATCCGTACGTCAAACAACTCGGCGCGACCTATCAAGTTATACAATGGGATCCGAAATTCGGAGATTTTAAGTAAAAAATAAAAAATTAATATAAAGGAGAAAAAAATGAAAACTTTCGCAAAAATTATGTACGTTATTTTAGGCGTACTGATGGTTATCTGCGGTATTTCTTGTATGTTTACGCCGATATCCACAACCTCTATTCTCGGATACGTAGTAGGTCTTTCTATGATATTCGACGCAATAGGCAGATTCATCAATTGGTATCAGGAAAAGAAGGACGGCGTCGCCGACGGATGGATGCTTGCAGGCTCTATTCTTTCCGCAGTATTCGGCTTCTTCATTTTGAACAGTACCTCACTTCAGCTCGGAATTGACGTGTTCATCGTTTACTATTCGGCTGTTTGGCTTTTGGTGCTCGGCATCACGATTATCGTTCGCGCTTGCAGGCTCCGCCGCATACATAAAAACTGGAACACGAAATTGCTCGGAACTCACTGGTATCTTCCCCTCTGCTTCGGCATTCTGCTCGGCATATTCGGCATTTTGTGCATGTTCAAGCCCCTCATCATGGCTTCGGTCATCGGCGTATTCGTCGGTCTCGGCGTAATCGTTGCAGGCGCAAACCTCATAACGCTTGCTACCACGACAGAGGAAGCTTAATAACAACTTATAAACCTATTTTAAAAGCATCGCTTTAACGGGCGGTGCTTTTTTATTTGACTATAAGCCGACTTGCCAGACTCCTACGAGCTTACAATTTTTTAACTATAAGCCTATACATTGGTATTGACATAAACAATTTATTTTGCTACAATAATGAAAAGTAACGCAGAGTGCAAACCGAACTCGGTTTTGCTTTAATAAAATTGTTTTACGGGATTTTATTCCGTGAAAAAAGAAGGTGTAAATGAAAAAATTAAAAATATTAGTAGCCCTTGTGCTCTCGATTACCATGCTATGTTTCGCCGCTTGCGAAACGATTCCGGATTCTTCTCCGGACGAAAATTCTTCGTCTTACGTCGAACCCGAAGATTCTTCGAGCGACAGTTCATCCGATAGCACCGGATCCGGCGATTCTACGAGCGACGTTATTCCCGAGGACCCCGATGAACCTATAGTTGAAGATTCGCCTCTGTTCGTCAAGTTTTCCATAGAAGGCGGAACGTATTCTTCCCCGCAGAAACTTGAGCTTGAACTGCCAAACACCGCGCCTTACGGCTCTTACATAACCTATACTACCAACGGTTGCGAGCCCACGAAAGACTCCACGCGTTATACGCGCGAGTTGACGGTTGCAAACGGCAACGTTTCGGTAATCCGCGCCGCTTATTTTAACAATACGGGCGAGCGCAAAAGCTATATTTCCACCGAAACGTACGTAGCTGCGGCTGCGGACAGATATCCCGAATACGTGGTATCTCTCGCGACGGACGACGTAAACCTTTACGGCGATACGGGCATAATATCTAACCCTCTCAATTCCGGCAAGGAATGGGAACGCCCCTGCCACGTCGAAATATTCACGAAAGATGGTAATCGCGTAATCGCGCAAGACGCCGGCGTCCGCATTTTCGGCGGCTCGTCGAGAACTTTAAAACAAAAATCCTTCCGCCTCGTCGCCCGCAAAACGGGATATTACGACGAGAGCAAATACGTGGGAGCGGGCAATTTCGGCTATCCGTTTTTCGACGGCAGAACCGTTATCGCCGGCAAAAACGCAGGTAAACTGCTTAGCAAATACGACAGGCTTGTACTCAGAAACGGCGGCAACGACTCTATGCAGGCAACCGCAGCCGATCCCGAAAGAATGACCTTGACTCGCGACGCCGTAGCCAACGCCTTTATGGCTAAAAACGCACCCGAAATCGCCAGCCAACATTCGACTTTCGCCGCGGTTTACCTCAACGGCCAATATTACGGCATACTCGATATGAAAGAGGATATAAACGACGACTATATCAAAAGCGTTTACGGGCTGGATAAAGACTACGTAACCGTTATAAAGTCAGAGTTGGATACTTCGCGCCATTGCGTAAACCACACGGACAGCAGCAAATGCCGCTTTGACGACGTTTGGTTCTACTACGAAGTGGACGACGGTGCGGAAAGCGACCTTGACGGATATATGGAAATGTGCCGCGCCGCTCGCGCAGCGCTTTCGGGCACGAAAGCCGAAATGAACGCCGCATACTTGAAGCTTTCCGAAAAACTCGACGTGGACAGCTTTATGAAATATTGCGCCGTTTCACTTTTCGTGTGTAATACGGACTGGCCGCACAACAACGTGCGCGTTTGGCATTATAACGGAGAGCCCGACGCCTCCAACCCGTATTCCGACGGAAAATGGCGTTTTGCTACGCGCGATATGGACTTTACGTTCGGCCGCTACAAGAGCAAACTCTTGCCCGAACTCTATACGCTTGCGGACACGGACACCATTAAATTCACACTCGGCAATTTTTATAGCGGAACTTATTCCGTAGCGGAAAACAATTACCCGGATTCTCTGTACTTGCAGAGTATGCTCGCGCTGTGCCTGCATAACGACGAATTCCGCACGAACTTCATCAATTTCTCGTCAAGCCTCTGCTCGGAAGAAAATAAAACCGCGTTGAAGAATATGATGAACGACTATTCCAACCAGATAAAGAACGAGATCCCCTATCATATCAACTGCTGGAAAGGCACGATAAGCAGCAAGCTCACCGCAGACGTATGGAACAAAAACGTTTCCGACATGATACAGTGGGCTAACGACAGACCTTCCGCTTTCCTTTCTTCGCTCTCGCAAATAAATACTTACTTCGCTTAAAAAAGGCGAATCAAACCGCTAAAAAAGGCAAAGTTTCAAGTTGAAACTTTGCCTTTTAGCTTGCTTAAAATTACTTGCGGAAATTCAATAAGTGCGCTATTTCTCACAAAAACAACGTTTTTAGCCGCCGGTAACGTCGCGCGGATTGCCTTCTTCTGATCCTTGCTTTTCAAACACGGCTACGCCGTCTTGCAGCGTTACGGTAAACGTGTTTCCGCCGTAAACGTTGAGGGTGTAAGTCTGATCTTCAAATTCGTAGCTATCCACAAAATACGTAGTTCCCTCGTAAACCAGAATTATAATATCTCCGCTCTTGGGCACTTCGAGGAAGGACTTTCCGTCCTCGCTCACGTAAACGTCGTTTACTATTTCGGTAACGGTAACCGCCTTTAAGAAATGTACCTCGTCCTCGCTGCCGACGGTAACGTCGCCGTCTTCCTCCTCGAATTCCACCTTGTAATACTTACTCTCTATAAGTTTGCCTCTTTCGGGTACGGTATCTTTTTCGTGCGAGGTGCCTTCGGCGCGGGCTTCCGCCTCGTCGTGCACGCGGTAAATCAAATACATTTCTCCGTTGTGCGTAACGCCTCCGGCAATAGCCAATTTCTCGTAAACGGGCTTGCCGCTTCCGTCCGTCTCGTCGGTCTTAACAGCCATGCTTACCTGCATATACGAGCCCATAACGCGGGATTCGTTGTCGGAATAAACGTATCTCTCGACGGTAACTCTGTACTCGCCGTCCGCCGTGGTCAACGTTTCCTCTCTCGTGTAAGCGTATATATAATATCCGGTGCTACCCACCATATTATGTCTTAACATACCGAAATACAAATAATAAACGTAGCCGCCGCCCCCTAAGGTCACCCTGTATACATTGTCGCTTACTTCGTACTCCGCGTGGTCGAGCTTAACGATATTTCCGTCGTAGTCGTAAAGTTCGGAAAGTTCGCCGAAATCGGCGTTAACGTATTCGGTAACCACTTCGCCATCCTCGTCGTACTCGTAAACCATAGAGAGAATTCCGTATTGGTCGTTCTGCAAATATCTGCGCGCCGCCGCGTAACCTTGGGTGACGTAAACACGGTAGAACCCGTCTATAAGTCTATAAGAGTTGTAATCTATAACTCTCTTTACGGCAGTTACACTGAAAGAGCTTAAACTGTTGCCGAACATATCCACGCCTTCGAATTCTACCCCTTCGAGATAGATATAGAAGTAGCCTATTACGGCGTAGGTGGTAAGTTCGTGCGTTTCCTCGTCCTCCTGCCTGTAAACGTAGCAAGTATAGTCCGTATCGCCTATCTTAGCGGTGCCCTCTACCCCTTCAAACGTCCTTTCTCCGGTAGGAGCAAAGCTCAATTCGGTAAGTTCCTCTTTCCCGTTAATCGTGGGGAGAAGATATATGAACTTGCCTTCCTCGTTTTTGTCGCTCTCCTTGCGCATAAACGCTATGGAATATCCGTTGTTTGCGTTATAGATTTTGCCGTTGTACTCCATTTGCGATTCAAACCGACCGAAATCGACTTCGACAAAGCCGTACTTGCTCGCCGCGGGATCGCTTGCGTCTTTTTTGTAGAGAGTTATTTCGTCGTTATCCACCGTGTAGTAATACGTTTCTTCATTGTTGAAAATCGCAAATCCCGCCTTTGAGAAAATAAGCGATTCGAGGTCTTTTGTATAGTACCCGTGAGAGGAATTTCTTACGGGAGAAATGGAACCTTGCGCAACCGAATAATTGAACAAATAGCCGTTTTCGACGTCCGCGATATCTTCGAAATAGAGCAGATCGTCGGTAATCAGCACGTAGGTGCCTTTCTGAACGTTGCCCTTTGAATCGTAAAGCGTGGCGCTTCCGTTGTCTTCAAGGGTAAGGATGGTCCAATCGTCGTCATCGACGTAAGACATTACCACTTCTTCGTAAATGGTGGCGATTTCGCCGTATTTCTCGCCGCTTACGGTATATTTTAAAATTCCGAATTTGCCTACGTACTCAACGCTGCCGCCTTCGGTGGAATATTTAACCGTAATAAACCCGTCTTCATCTATCTCGTAAGTTGCGTTTTCGTCAATATAAGTCTTGTTTCCCTCGTCTCCGTCAGGCATAAATACAGTTGCCTTGCCGTAGCCGTCGAGCGTTACCATAACGCCGGAAAGCGAGTGATTATCCGTAAAGGCGTAGGTGCCGTACTCCGTTCCGCGCTTGGTAAAGTCTATTCCGTCAACGTCGAAATAGAATGTGCCGTTGCCGTATTCGAGCACTATCACGTTTTCCTCGTAAACGAAATATCTTCCGCCGTAAACAGTGCCGTCCTCGTCGGTAAATTCCGCCCTGTAGCCGTAGCCGTCGAGTTCGAGCTGAGCTTGATCGGAATAGAAGCTGCCGTTTAAGTCCTCGTCGTACGGCGAATATAAATTGGTCATTCCAAAATAAACTCTGATAAAGCTGAACGAGAAGGCGTAATCGTCGGAAGTGAAAATATATACGGGCACGCTCGAATCAAACGGAGAAGTCTCGCCCGTTTTTTCCATAGTGCCGTCGTACAGTTTCACGCCGTTTACGTAGTAACTTGCGCCGAATTCGCTGCCGTCAAGCGCGATATACGTATTTTCATCGTATCCGTTCCACTGCTCGTCGATAACGTATATATTATACGGCACGGTGTATAACTGCGTAAACGAATCGCCGTCGAGCTTGAAGTAAAAGTTAGTAACGACGCCCAGATCCGTAGCCATCGCCGTTACGTAAACGCCGTCTTTTTCAAACGTGCCGTGATACGATTTATCGTCCATAAACGCAACGAAAAATCCCGCGTCGGAAAGGACGAGTTTATCGTCGCCGCTAACGTACGTAGCGGACAGCCCGCCTTTTTCTTCGTTTTCTTTATTTACGGCAGATATAAGGTAATAAACGTTATAGCCCGAATAGCTTTCGCAGGCAAACGTCATCGATTTATAATCGTATATATTCAATATGCCGTACTTTTCGGTAACTAAGTCGGTCTGCAAATTAGTTAACTCGTAAACGCCGTTTTCCGTTTCCGAAAATTCGCCGTGCATTATTCTCACGTATATTCTATCGTTGGATTCTTCGGGGAAACCGTAAAATCCCGCGTCGCCGACTCCGTTATCGTTCAACACGAGCACGGGAGCAATATAGGTGTTCGGCGCGGAAGAATTTGTATCTTTGTATCTCAGATAAAATTCCGCGTAGCCGCTGTTTTTTACTTGAAGTTCGTAAGTGGTAACCGTTTCGGCTTCCTCAGTTCCCTCGCCTATTACCTCTCCGCCGGATGTTTCAACGTTCTTCTTTATCAAAAAGCTCATAACTTCGCCGTCTGCGTAAACGGTTACTATATAGCCGCCGAAAACGGAATTTTCAACCGAATATAAACCCTCGTGTTCGTCGCCGTTTTTATCGGTATAAACGGCGTTATACGTTCCGTCGAGAGAGAGCTTTTCGGCGTTTTCTTCGTCCGAAGTTAAAAACTCGCCGTCAAGTTCCTCGTTATAATAGATATAACCGTACACGTTCGCCAAATTTATAAGTTTTACGACGGACACTTCGGAAGTTATGGAATTGGTAAGAGTGATGACGTCGCCGTCTTTTTTGTAACTGTAATTGATATTGCCGTTGGGAGTGTTTATCTGTGCCGTTCCGAAGCCGGAAAGAGTGAGTTCGTATGAATTGTAAACGACGAGTTTTCCGTACAAATCGGGCCTTTCGGCGCCGGAATACACGGTGCATCTCGTTATGTCTCCCAAGTTCTTTTCCTCGTCGTTTCTGATTCTGAATATGTCGCTCGCGCCGAAGATATTGGAGCTGCTAAGGCGTATGATCATATTTTCGCCTTCGTGCGGGCCGGAAGTAAACGTAATTACGTAATCGTCGTCCGCATTTTTAAGATAAGTGCCCCTAGAGAGTTGTTGGTTGGCAGTAGAACGGTTTTCGGTATAAATTATACCGTTAAACGAGTCAAATCTTACAGACGTTTTTCTATCGACCGCATCGTCGCTTCCGTAAAGGTAATATTCGCGTTCCTCGCGGGAAGAATCTTCATAAACGTAGGTATGGTCGGGGTTTAATCTGCAAGTGATTACCAGCTTGTTTGCATCGTTTCTGAAAGTCGCCTCGTTTTCATATTTGCTGTACTTTCCCTTAAAATACACGCCGCCCCTGTAAATATACGCCACATTGCCGTCGGTATCGGGCACGAACAGATAGTCTTTGCCGCCAAACATATTGGTATAAGCTTGTTCCCACACGCAGTAAAGGCTTAACGTGTCGGTAACGGTCATAAAGTCTTTATCGTCGCTCGCGTCTCCGTTGCGGGAAATAACGTCGAGATGGGCGGATTCGATTTCTACGTCGCCCGTTCTTGCGGTTGACCAGCCCTTGATATAATAACCCTCTCTATTAAAGCTTTCGTAAGGTATTTCAATTTCTTCGCCGTATTTTGCGGATATACGAACGGACGTTTCGTTCCCCGCGTAATTCGCGAAGAAGTTTACGTTGAAAGTCTTTCTGTCAAAATAGAAAGAGTAAACGTTTTGCGCTTTGTCTGCGCTTAACTGAATCGAAGTTACGTTAGCTTGGCTGTCGGCAAGTTCAAAGCCCGTTCTCGCCACTTCGGGCGCGTACGTTTCGCCCACGTAGGCAAGCCCCGTTGCCGAAGGAACCTCGGTATATCCGTCGTCACCGAGGTTTTGCTCGTACATCTTTACGGTATATTCTACCTTGTACTTTGCCGTCAGGTCGAGGGGCTTTTTCTCCATTGTCATAAATTTGCCGAGCTCGTTGTTGCCGTTAAACCACGCGCCGAAAACCAGCCCCGTTTTAGTCGGAACGTACTCGGCTATAGCCTCGCTGACATTCGCCCCATCTTTGAGATACACTACCGAGGGAACGCCCGTGCCGCCGTCGCTGTTAAGATTTACGGCGTACAGCTGCGTCCACTTTACGTAATAGGTCGCGTTGCCGTTAACCGTTACCTTTTCGACAGGCGATCCGGAAAACTGCGCGTTGTCGTACCAGCCTTCAAAAAGGTATCCCTCCCTCTCCAAACCGGTGGGGAGAACGTATTCCGCGCCTTTTTGCAACTCTACGCTCGCCATTACAGAGCCGCCGTTGGTGTCGAAACTGAGCGACGCTTTCGCCGGCTTTTTGGTTAACGTTAAAACCAACGTAAGCGCTACCGCCGCGAGTATCACCGCAACGATAATGATTATGATTCCTTTTTTAAATGATTTACCTGATTTTTCCATATCCATCCTTCCGTATCGTTTTCCAAAGGGATTTGATAAATTTATTGATTAGCCGACGAGTCGTCGGTCGAACTCGTTTCCTCTGCCGCAGGTTCGGGAATTACGGGTTCGGGTTCTTCGCCTTCCTCCCACACCGAGTACAGAACGGTTCCCTTTTCAACGCCAACGATTTCATCCGCGGCATATACGGCGTCTCCGCCCTGTTCGGTTGCCCAGCCGACGAAAATATAGCCCTCTCTCCTCGGCCCCGTAAATACGTTGTTTATTTTTTCGTCGTAATATACGTAAGTATTGGTAAAGGTGCTATCCGTTATCTGCACGGAAACGACGTACTTGCCGTCCTCCGAGAGAACGCAGCCCCACACCGCAGGTCTGAAAGACGAGTTCCAACGGGAGTTCCAGTCTGAAGGTTCATTCGGCGCGTCACTGTAAATAGTGGCGTTTTTAGCCCCGTAAAACGCGTGCATTCCAACGTCTTCCACCATTCCGGAGAGTATAAACGAACGTATGCTCGTAAGCCCCTTGAACGCGTAATTGCCTATTCTGTTAACGCTTGCGGGAATATGCAGATATTTAAGCTTTTCCATACCGTAAAATGCGTAGTTGCCTATTTCTTCCACGGAGTTGCCTATCGTGAGGTCGGTAACGCTCGTACAATTATAAAATGCGTAGTTGCCCACCGTTACCACCGAGTCGGGAATGGTGATCTCCTGCAATTCGGAAAGGCCGCAGAAGGCGTAATCGCCTATGGTATTAACTCCGTTGCCTATGTTCAGCTCTTTGACTTCCTCGCATTTGTAAAACGCCTTTTCCCCTATAGTTTCAACCGAATCGGGCAAATTTATCGCTTTTAGTTTTCCGTCGTTATAAAACGCTTTTTCGCCAATATAAACTATTTGGTCGTTAAATTGCACGTCGCTAAGTCTCTGGCAATAATAGAAAGCGTAATCGCCTATTTCGGTAACCTGCGTAGTCCTTAAATTTACGCTAAGCAAGCTGTTGCAGCCGTAAAACGCAGACCTTCCTATATAAACGAGTTCGGAAGGAAGTATCGTGTTGCCGTAAATATCGGTATTGCTTATGGTCAGCGCAGAACATTCGTAGAAGGTATAGTCCTCTATTCGGGTGAGGTTTCTGTTAAGCGTAACTATAGAGAGGCTGAAACACTCGTAAAAAGCTCCTCTGCCTATGTGCGTTACGTTGGAAAGACCGGTTATTCCCGTCAGGCTGTAAGCCTCGTAGAACGCGTAATCGGCGATTCCGCGCACGTTAGACGGCAAAGACACTGTTGAAAGTAAAACGTTTTGGTTGAACCCCACTACCCAGTCGCCCGCGTAGATGAGGTTGGTCGTAGCGTCGGGCCTTTCCCAAATCCCCGTGTTTCTGAAAGCGTAAGTTCCTATTCTCTCCAACGTTTCGGGCAGGAAACTGTCGCCCGTGGTGCTGTTGTTGAGTTTTTTACAGTTATAAAAGGCGTAGGAGCCTATCGTTTTAAGTCTGTTGCCGAGCGTCGGCGTTTCGAGCGTTGAGCAGTTGCAGAAGGCGTAATCGCCTATCGCTAAAAGCCCGTTGTCCGGAACTTCAAACGACCACAGCTTTTTAGCCCCGTAAAACGCGTTGTTGCCGATATATTTTACCGAACTCGGCAAATATACCTTTTTAAGTTCTTCGGCACCCGAGAACACGCCGTCGGCAATACCTTTAGCGTCCTCTTTTACGGTGAACAATATACCCTCGGAAGTCTTCGTTTTAACGAGGTAAACGTAATCGTCGGCAGCTACGTATTCAACGGTCTGCACGTCATTTAAAACGGAATCTCTCCTCGAATAAGGCGTGATATTCGTCAGGTAATTTCTCATCGGTTCGGATATAGCCGCCAGCCAGTTACCTATATAGAGGTAGGAATATCTCAGGTTGGTTTCCACCATCGCCTCTCTGTAGAGTTCCGTCTCGTTAAAGGCGTACAGCCCCAAGTGAGAAAGGGATTCGGGCAGAGTTACCGATCCGAGCTTTTCGCAGGAATAAAATGCGTTTTTGTCTACGTCCTCAACGCCCTCGGGCAAATTTACATCTTCAAGCGCAATGCAATTTGCAAACGCGCTTTCGCCTATCCTTTTTACCTTGTTTTCTTTATTAAAGTTTATATCGGTAAGATTAATGCACTTGTAAAACGCGAAGTTCCCGATAGTTTCAAGATTTATGCCGAGCGTAACTTCAGTTATGCCGCAGTTGGAAAACGCGTATTCTCCGAGTTCCTTCACCTTGTCGGGCACGGTAACTGCTTCGAGGGAAACGCAGTCTGAAAACGCCGCGTGCTCTATTAAGGAAACGTTTTCGGAAAAATTCACCTTTTTAAGCGCCTTGCAGTAAGCAAAGGTGGAATCGAGTATCTGAGTTACGCCGTAAGGTATCGTTACTTCTTCGAGCGCCGCACACGACTGAAACGCGCTTTTTCCTATCGTTTCCACACTTTCGGGAATGGTTACCGCAACGAGCTTTTTGCAGTTCATAAAGGCGTTTTCGCCTATTTCCTTAACGTTGGGGCCTATTACCACTTGCTCGATCCTCGAGCAACTTCTGAAGGCGAGGCGGGCAATACTCGTAACGGGTTTGCCCCTATATTTATCCTCTATATATACCACGCCCTCGGCGCGGCCCGCTTTTTCTATCTGATATTCGGTATTGTTTTTTATAAGTTTATAAAGACATCCCGTAGAATATCCCTTTTTGAATTCGCGTACTTCAGACCATTCCGAGTCGGAAAATTCTTTAAATCCGCTTACGGCCTTGATCCTTATCTCGTAACTGCCTTCCGCAAGATTATCGAGCGAATATTTGGTTTTATTCGTAGATTTTTCGGTCAGTTTTTCGGTAGTTACGTCGGTTATCTCTATTTTGTAACTGCGCGCGTTTTCAACGGCTGCCCAGGTAAGATTGTTATCTTCGTCGAGGCTTATGCCTATAGGCGCAGGCAGCGAATTGGATTTACATGCCGTAAATACGGTACAAAGCGCGCATAACGCAAAAATCAATATTAAAAATTTGCCGAGTCTTTTCATTTTTGCCTCCTTCGGCGCATTGGAAATGATAATTTCTTTCATAAATTATTTTTTCTTGAGCGCCTTATTTTCTCTTACCCACGCGGCTATCTCGTGCGGCCACAGGAACTTGAACTTGCGCACGATTATGTTGAGCAAGAACAAAATTATGGTGAGAATCATAAACAGGACTCTCGGATCGTAAGTCTTTACGATTTCGGTTACGAAATTCTTGAAAATTTCCACCGGATCTTCAAGATCGACGATGACCGAGCCGTTGCCCCTTGCCGCAACCGTGGCGATCAACTCGTTTGCGTCCGCCTCCTCGGTTTCGGAATAGAGGTCGTACTCTTTGGAATAAGAGAAAGTTTTGTATTTGACTACCGACGTTTCGCTTCCGTCGGCGGCTTTCTTGATAACTTCTATTTTATAAACGCCGCTTTTCTTTATTACGAAATTACTTCTCGAATAGGAGTTTTCCTTTGAAAAACCGGTCAAAACGTAAATCTGTGAAGATTCGTCTATCTCGTCCGCGGGCGTAGAGAGGTCTATTACGGTTTCGGCAGAAGTGGAAATATCTGTTATCCTGCCCGTTACCGTTTCGCCCTCGTTAAGGTCGGTAAACACGTTTATCTGGTTAACGTAATTTTCTTCTCTCAAATCTACGACCAAGCCCTTTTCGCTTATATCCTCGGTAGGCAAAAGATTGCCGACGGCGTTTTTGATAAACTCCCTGCCGCTTGCCGACGCGGAGAACGAGCTGCCCCATTTACCGCCTATATCGCACATAAAACTGCCAACCATGCCTTTGCCGAACTTCCATTGAGCATATACGGGCACGTCGTATTCGCCTACGAGAATCAACTCGCAGTCGTCCTTTGCCTTCGTGCCGTAAAATCCTTCAAGCTCCTCGGGTATCACCAAAGAATAAGAGTGGGGATCGATTTCTCCGAGTCCTTGTACGAGCGGTGATGACGAAGAATATATAACGGGTTTGAAAGTCCTGTAAATTACGTCGTCAATGCCGTGCTGGTGCAAATCCTCACGCATGTTGTAAATGATTTTATCGTCGTCCGTATAAAGGTATTGTTCGTAATCGGACAGAGCGGAGTCTTCCATACTCGCCAAATCTTCAAGATTGTGTCCGGGTTCCTCTCCCCAACCGTTGCCTGCGGCGAGAATTTTGAGAGAAATACTCTTGCCTGCAGAAGAACCGCCTATCTGAACGATAGAGAGCGTTATTCCGTTTCTGTAATTGATGGCGGCTTCCTCGATAGCCGTATCCGATTGGGCTATTTCGCCGTCGGTAACTATAATAACGTGCTTTTTCTCTATTTTATCCTCAGCTAAAAGCTGTTGCCTTGCGGTGCGCAACGCGTTTGTGGCGATAGTTCCGCCGTTTGCCTCGTCAATGCTCTCTATAGCGGAAATGATCTTGTCCCTTTGCGTGCGGGGTGTAAGCGAAAGAATTACTTCGTTTTCGCTATCCAGCGTCATTATTGCTATAAAATCTCTCGAATCTGTCGCATTAAGGCAGGAAGTTGCTCCCGCTCTCGCCCACCACAGGCGATCTTCTCTCGTCCCGCCTATGGCAAGCGTCTCGCCCATAGAGCCGGAACGGTCTATTATTATAGCCACGCCGAGCGGCGGGGTGTAATCTACCGCCTGAACGGGTAACATTTGCCTTAAAGGCGTAGCGTATTCTCTTGCAAGCTCTTTTCTGTTGTAAAAATTAGCGTCGCCCGCGTCGTCGTCTCCGCCGACAGTAAATACCGATCCGCCGTAATCGTAAACGTAGCGGTACAGGGCAAGCTGGAATTCTTCAGCCTTTTCCTCGCCCCATTTTTCGACCATATCCGCAACGGAAACGTTGTTAAGTATTATCTGGTCGTAATCGCGCATCGCTTTTACGGTATCGGGTATATCGTCCTCTTCAAAGAAGTTGATCGCTCTAACGTTAAACGCGTCTCCCTCGGAAAGGATCTCGCTCAATTCGTCAGAATCGCCTTCTTCTCTGCCGAGAATGAGTATTTTATTGTATTGCTCTAACGATAAGAACGCCGTATAAGTATTATTTGCGGTTATCTGCTCGCCATCCAAATTAGTTATTTCGGCAGAAAATACGAGTTTGTGCGCGCCGTCCTCCTTGAAGGTGTAAGGTATTTCAAACTCCTGCAAGGTGTCGGGCATCAAAGTTTTATCTTCCAGCACGACTTTTCCGTCGTCGCTTTCGCTGTCGTTATCGGTCATGGTTATACGCGCGGTATAGCCGTCTCCGCCGGTGCTGTTTATCAAAACTTTGAATACACATTCCTCGCCCACGTTAACGTGATAGTTGGGCAGCTCTACGTCCGTTATCTGCACGTCCGTCCCCTCGAATTCCGACGGGATGTTTGCAACGTCGATTCTTATGCCGCTTGCGGAAATAGAACGCGCCACTGAAGCCGCGTTGCCGTCGGTCTCTTTGCCGTCGGTTATCAGCACTATCTTAGCGGTTTCGGGGTAGTTGAAGAGCGATTTCGTGTACGTTAAAGCGCCGGCTATATCGGTTGCGCTCGTATCGGGCAGGTCTTTTAAAGAATCCACGTATTTGTCGTAAATTTCGGAGACCTTGTCCGTCAAGGGAACCGCGTATTTCTGCCCGTAGCCGAAGGTAACTACGCCTACTCTGTAATTGTCGTAACGGCTTTCGCGAAGGACGGTCTGAACGAAATCGTCGCGCCTTTCAGCCGATTGCTCTTCCGTATCCGAAACGTCAACGAGCAGAATTATCTCGTTTTCTTTGTTCGGCACCTTATAATTTATGACCATTCCGGCGAGTGTGTTTATCGCCAAAAAGGCAACGATGAGGAACAACACCACCGAAGATATACGATTTCTCGTCCTTCTGTATTTCGGCGCGAGTCTGAAATAAGGTATCAGAGCCATCGCCAACGCCGGTATCATAAGCAGAAGCAGCCAAGGATATAAATAATGAATTCCCGTACTCATAGCGCCTCCCTTATAAACCCTCGGTAAGATGCAGCAGCC
>CAJOMS010000006.1 GCA_905235795.1 uncultured Clostridia bacterium
GAGTAAGGCTCTTTTTTAACGGGCTTCTCGGTCGGCTCCTTTGCCGGCTCCTCGCTTAAAACAGCGCGTTTTTGCGCGTTTTCCGCGGGATATTTATTCTGCGCCGAAAATGCCGCGCCTTCTTTAAGCCCCTTTTCAAGCTCCGAAACTCTGCCCGCAAGCGCGTCTATATCGTAATCGCTCTGCGGGTTGCACGCTCTTACCACGGCTATCTCCAAGACGATTCTCGGATGAGAAGTATATCTGAAAGCGTTATCGAGCGACGTGAAAATATCGACGAGCCTTAATAGCCTGTGTCCGTCGCATTCCGCGGCTACGGCGGCGTACTTTTCAAACGCCTCTTGCGGCATTCCGAGAATGGCGTTTGCGTTTTTTGCCGTGTTGCAAATTATAAGGTCTCTCAGGGCGCCGGCTATATCGTCGGCAAGCACCTTCATATTTTTTCCGAGCATGGCAAGCTCGTCTATTTCGGTAAGAGCCTTGCCCGTGTCGCCTTTTATTATATATTCCGCCAACTGCAAAATTCTGCCCTTGTCCGTCGCGCCGAGCACTTCCAGAACGTCCGCATAGGTCAGCTTGCCCGTGGAGTACGAGGAACACATATCCGCAATAGAAAGAGAATCCCTCGCGCTGCCCTCGCCGGCGCGGGCTATTTCGTCAACGGCGGCAAGCTCGTATCCCTTGCCTATGCTGTCGAACACCCCGCTTATTAGTTTGGAAAGTTCCGCTTGAGGTATCAGCTTGAAATCGAACCTCATACACCTTGAAAGAATGGTCTGAGGTATTTTGTGCACTTCGGTAGTGGCAAAGATAAAAACCGCGTGCGAGGGCGGTTCTTCAAGCGTTTTGAGCAGAGCGTTGAACGCCGCTGGCGAAAGCATGTGCACTTCGTCGACGATATAAATTTTATACTTGCCGACTACGGGCGGATACTGTATCTTTTCGCGCATATCGCGAACGTCGTCCACGCCGTTGTTTGACGCCGCGTCCATCTCCAAGATGTCCATATTAGAAGGGTCCTTCAACCCGCGGCAGACTTCACACTCTCCGCACGGGGACCCGTCTATCGGGGAAAGGCAATTTATTGCGCGTGCAAATATTTTAGCAACGGTGGTCTTGCCCGTTCCGCGCGCGCCGCAAAACAGGTATGCGTGCCCTATTTTGCCCGTTTTTATTTGATTTTTAAGAATCTTTACGACTTGGTCTTGCCCGATTAGCCCGTCAAAGCCCTGCGGACGAAACTTTCTGTACAATGCGAGATATGCCATTATTCTCCCTCTGAATCTCTCGTTTTATTATATAATCTGCGCAATTTTTTCTTTATGCGCTGTAAAGTGTTATCTATCGATTTGCCGGATTTTTTCAGCTCTTTTTCCATATCCGCATAAGATTGCCCCGCAAGATACAGTTTAAGAACCTTAGATTCGTAATCGGAAAGCCCTTTGTTTATCTCTTTTGCGAAAACCTTTCTGCTCTCGATCTCGATAAACACGTCCTCTGGGTTGTCCGGCGACGCTTTTTCCCAAGCGAACGAAAGCGGCAACCCGTCGTTGAGCACTTTGTTTTTTGTTCCGGCGTATTTGCGCACGGCGGTAAGCGCGGCGCTGTTTACGCAAACGTACGCGTAAGAGGTAAAACTGCCCTTAGCCGCGTCGTAAGTCTTTATCGCCTTAAACAGCCCTATATACCCTTCCTGATAAAGGTCCTCGATATCTGCGCCAATCAAAAAATACCTGCGGGAAACGTTGAGCACGATCCCTTTGCAACGCAAAACTATCTCGTCTATCGCGTCCTCTTCTCCGCCGCGATACGCCTTTACCAGCTCCTCGAGCGAGCGCATTATCTTACAGCCTTTGCCTTACGGCTTCGTAAACGGCAACGCCTGCGGCGACGGACGCGTTAAGAGAATTGACCTTGCCGAACATAGGTATTGTTACCACTTTATCGCACTTTTCTTTGGTTAACCTGTTAACGCCGGTGTCTTCGCCGCCTATTACGAGTGCCAAAGGCCCCGTAAGATCGGCTTTATATATATCCTCTCCGCCGATTTCAACGCCGTAAACCCAAACGCCGTTCTTTTTCAAATAGTCTATGGCGGCGTTCACGTTGCCCACCCTTGCTATCTTCAAGTGGTTCGCGCTGCCTTCGGAAATACGCATAACCGTTTCGTTTACGGCGGCGCTGCGGCGCTTGCCTATAATCAGCCCGTCCACGCCTGCGCACTCGCATACCCTGATTACGCTTCCGAGGTTGTGCGGGTCCTCTATTCCGTCAAGCACCACTATAAACGGCGCGTTGTTCTTGGGATCTTTCAAAAGGTCCTCCACTTCGTAATAACGGTAATCGGTTACGAACGCGATAAAGCCCTGATGCTTGCCTGTAAGGCTCTCGCCGTCCATCGTTACCTTATCCACAAAATGCACTTTAATGCCAGCTTCTTTTATTGCCGAAACGAGCGCCCTCGAAGGCTCGTCCCTCATGCCGTTTTTGACCATTACTCTGTCTATGGTCTTGCCCGATCTTACTGCTTCAGCTACGGCGTTGCGCCCTTCTATTTTCATATAAACCTCGTATCTAAATTCAAAAGATAATTCAATCTGTCGTGTTCGCCGATGATATAAAGATACCCGAACAGCGCCTCTAATCCGGTGGATTTATTATATTCGGCAACGGACGCGCTCTTTGCGCGGGTGCCCTTTTTGGCGTTGCGTGCGCGGCGGTAAATATCCGCCTCCTCCTCGGTGAGTTCGGGAAGGATCCTGTCGGCAAATTCTGCCTGAGCGGTAGCGCGAACTTCGGAACTCGCCATTTTATGTATGGCGGAAACCTTCATATCTGCGTTAAAAGCGAGTTTTTCCCTTACGTAAAGAGAATAAACCGCGTCGCCGATATAAGCCAGAACTACCGGATTCATAAGTTTTGCTTTATTTTTTTCAACCGTTTGCTCTAAATTGAACATACTTACCCTTATAAATAATAAATATTATAACATAATAATATTATAATTACAAGCGTTTGACGGTGATACGGCAGCCTTGAAACTTTAAGCCTTCCGTCGCTTTTAACTATTTGAAAATTTTGAAAAAACTCGTTGACAACTGTGTGAAAATATAATATAATAAAATAAATCCAAATAAGGGAAATATAAGGAGAAAAAAAATTATGAATTCGTATGAAAGACAAGAAATTCAAAACATTCCGGAAAAATATCGGCCTATGAGCTCATGGTCGTACTTCGGCCATCAAATTCTTTACTCAATTCCGATTTTGGGGCTTATCTTTTTGATAATACACGCCATTAGCGGAAAGAACATCAACCGCAGGAGCTTTGCAAGGTCTTACTTCTGCTTTTTGATAATCGTATTAGTATTGGTTCTCATCATTTTATTGGCCACCGGCGGAACGGCAGCAATAACCGCAATTTTCAAAAAGTAAACTTATATTCGGCGCAACGCATTTAAGCGTTGCGCCTTTTATTTTACCAGCAAATATCCGACCGTGCCGCAAAATATTTCGTAAGAGAGTTTTTCACGATATTCTTCGGTCAAAAGCAGTTTTTCATCCTCCGCGTTCGAAAGGAAACCGCACTCAACCAAAATAGCGGGACACGGGGACTCGTTAAGCACGTAATAATCGCCCACGAGCGTTATGCAGCTGCGCGAAGCCTCCTCCATTCCGTTCAATCTGTCCTGAACCCTCTCTGCGAGGCGGCGGCTCTCGTCGTCCTGCGGTTTGAAAAATACTTGCGCGCCCCTGCGTGACGGCAAAGAACACTTATTCATATGCAGCGATATCACAACGTCGGCGTCGGCTTGTTCTATTATCTTTTTTCTGTTCAGCATATCCGTTTTTTTAAGCGAAGAATAGGACGCACCGTAAAGTCCTGCAGAGGTGGTCCTCGTCATCACAACGCAAAAGCCGGCGTTCTCGAAATCTTCACGCAGGGCACGCGCCATATAAAGATTTAACTCGCTTTCCACCACCCCGTAATTTACGCCCGTAACGCCGCCGTCTATACCGCCGTGACCCGCGTCGATAACGACCGTAAACGTCGGAGCCGGCGAATTTGCAGCAACGCGCTCCTTTACGCCTACGGCGGCAACGGAAACGCCTACGACAGCCGCTATAAGCGCTATCACGAGTACCGCTCTGTAATTCATCGCGGCGGTTTTTATAAAATAATTTCTTCTTTTTTTCATTTACTTTATACCCTTGCTGAAAACTTGATATTTAAGAGTTATCCACAAAGTTATCCACATTTTCGATTTTTTGACGTCTGTTTTGTGGATAACTGCCATCTAAAACCTGTTTGCGGAAAATTTCGGTGCAGAAAAACCCTTTCCAAATCCCAATATTTTTTTATAGGCAAATTTACTGAGTTCGGATATCAACAATATTGTTGATGAAACCGCAATGATCTTTATACAGGAAATTGCCGAAAGCGCAACCGTGCCGAAAACCGCCCCGCCGAATTGCGTTATAATAATCTGCAATACCGTAACCGCGCCAAATGCTATAAGCATAGGTCTGTTAGAAAAGAAATTTTTAAATATACTTTGCGAACCGACCTGCCTGCAATTAAAGGCGTTGAAGAGCTGCAAAAACACGAACAGAGTAAACGTTGCGGTGGCGCATTCGTTTAAAGGCACGTTGAGGAAATTAAACGCCAGCTGGCACATCGTAATACCCGCCATGTAAACGCTGTGCACGGCTATTCTTGCGGCTGTTTTTTTGGTTACGAGATTTCCGCTGCGCTTTTTGGGCATCTCGTTCATCAATTCCGGATTAGGCGCCTCGAATCCGAGCGTAAGCGCGGGCGGGCCGTCCATAATTATATTCAGCCATAGCAATTGCAGTGCGTTAAAGGGGCTTTTCATACCTAAAAATACCGCGAACAGCACCGTTATCACCGCAGAAAAATTTACCGAAAGCTGAAACATAATAAATCTTTGAAAGTTGCTGTAAACGTTTCTGCCGAACGAGATAGCCTTAACGATAGTGGAAAAAGAATCGTCTAAAAGCACGATGTCTCCCGCCTCTTTGGCTATCTCGGAGCCGCTGCCCATAGCTATGCCTATATCCGCCTGCTTTATGGCGGGCGCGTCGTTTATTCCGTCGCCGGTAACGGCAACCACCTCGCCGGAATTTTTCAAAAGGTTAACCACCCTCAACTTCAACAGCGGGGTACTGCGTGCAATTACCGTTACCCTTTGCAACGCGTCCGTAAGGGCTTTATCGCTCATCTTTTCGGCGTCGCAAGCGTTTAAAACCTCACTTTCCCGCGTGGCGATGCCAAGCTCCTTTGCAACGGCAAACGCGGTTTCGGCGTTGTCACCCGTCAAAATCTTAACCGAAATGCCTGCCTTTTTACATAGCGCGACGGAATTTTTTACGTCGGGGCGAACGGGATCGGTTATGGCGGCGTACCCGTCGAAAATCGGACCGGCTCCTTCGTCGTGAGCAAAAGCTATAACTCTGCGCGCGTTTTTTGCAAACCCGTCTATGCTCCTTTTTATGCGTTCGCGGCGCTCGCCCTCAAGTCCGCATATCGCGGAAATCTTTTCGAAGGCACCTTTATAATAAACGCAAAAAGTGCCGTTTTTGCGCGTTTTAGTGGACATATATTTTTTCTCGGAAGAAAATTCTTCCCTGTCGACGATCGAGACAGCCGCCCTGTCGGCTATAACGTCCTTAGGAAAAGGATAGGCGTAATTCAATATTGCGCACTCGGTAGCGTTGCCCGCAAACACGAATTTGCCCTTTACGGAAACGGCCTCCGCCGTAGTGTTGTAACAAATATTTTCACGGATCGCCTGCGGCAGTTCGCCGCTTATTTCGGTGGTCGAAGCCGTACAAAAAGTTTCGACTTCCATTTTATTTTTCGTAAGGGTGCCCGTCTTATCCGAACAGATAACGCTCACGCAACCGGCGGTTTCCGCAACCACCAGCTTTTTTATTAAAACGTTTTCCTTGGCTAATTTCAAAACGTTGAGCGATAGCGATATTGCTACTATCGTGGGTAGCCCCTCGGGCACGGCGGCGACGATTAAAACCACGCTTTCTATAAACAGCTCTTGCACGGTTTCGAAATTTGCGTTGTGCGCAACTATAAGCCTTATTAAAGAAACGACGAAAACCACCGCGGCGGCTATCCCGCCTATTATCGTTACCGCCTTGCTAAGCCGTGAAAGTTTTTCGTTTAGCGGCGAGGAAATTTTATTGCGAATCTGCAATTCCCGTGCGATTTTGCCCACTTCTGCCCCGTTGCCGACTGCCGTAACAACCATTTCTCCGCTACCCGAAGTAATGCACGTGCCACCGAAAACCATATTAGTCCTTTCGGAGAGCGGCGCCCCTTCCGCAATGCAAACGTCGGCTCTTTTTCTGCGCGGCTTGCTTTCGCCCGTAAGCGTGCTTTCGTCGGCGGAAAGGTCGTTTGAGGCTATGACTCTGCCGTCCGCAACCACTCTGCAACCGCTTTCGAGGATAGCTACGTCTCCTACGACCACTTCGCTTTGAGGTATTAGCTTGACCTCTCCGTCGCGGCGGACTTTTACCACCGTCTTATCTGATACTGCGGCAAGCAGTTCGAAGGCTTTTTGAGAACGGTCCTCCATAACGACCGTTATCGTTACCGAAACCGCCAGCGCGACGAAAATACCTATGCACTCTACGAAATCCCCGTCTCCCGTCCTTGCGTATTTACCTATATTCACGCCCAAAGTTATCATTAAAGCAAAGCACAAAATAAGCAGCATAGGTTCGGCAAAAGCCCCTAAAACGCGCATTATCAGCGATTTTTGCTTTGTCCTCTCCACCCTGTTGGCGCCGTATTCGGCACGCCTCGGCGCTATTTCTTCCGCATGCAGACCGTAACTCGGATCGACCGAAAGTTCACTTAAAACCACGTTTTTATTCTTAGAATACATAAAAAAACCGCCTGAATTTCGTACAATAAATATATGCGGTCGAATATTATAAAATGCAAAAGCACCTAAAAACAATTTACTTTTTAAAACGATAGTGCTATAATTAAAACGTTGTTTTTACAAACGTACGGAGGAACTTATGCAAGAAATTTATACTTTGGATATAAAAGGATACACTGCTCAATTGCCAATATTGCCGTTGCCAAGCGGCGTTAAAATTTGCTTTTTCAACCTTCACGGCAACGCCGAAATGACTGAACATTGCGGCAAGGAGATAGCAAAGCTCGCCGACGGGTGCGAGGTACTTATCACCGCGGAATCCAAGGGGCTGCAACTTACGCACGTTGTCGCGCGTGAACTCGGCATGCATTACTACGCCGTGGCAAGAAAGTCCAAAAAACTCTATATGCAAGACGGAATAGAGATAGATATTAAATCTTCAATAACTACCGGCAAAGAACAAAAACTTTACCTTTCAAAGTTCGACGCAGAGCTCATCAAGGGCAAAAAAGTCGGCATAGTCGACGACGTGGTATCCACCGGCGCAAGTCTTGACGGTCTGGAAGCGCTCGTTGAAAAAGCGGGCGGCATCATATATAAAAAGTTGTTTGTTTTGGCGGAGGGAGACGCCAAAGACCGAGACGACATCCAATATCTCGCAAGCATCCCCATTCTTTAATTTTTACGGATAATAAAGAAAAATAGGGCTGTCGCTTAATCGATACCTAAAAGATTTTTACTTTTTCGGTATCAAAAGCGGCGGCCCTTATTTTTTAGCCATTAATTTACTTACTTTTCGTCACCTATCAGATATTCTTCGGGGTTGATTTTTTCTCCGTTCTTCCACACTTCAAAATGAAGGTGGGTTCCGTCCTTATATTCTTGCATATTATTGTTGGTAACCTTGCCTATTACCGCGCCCTGAGTGACTTTAGCCCCCTCGTAAAGCGCCTCGTTTGCCTCTACGGAATTATACGCGGTTTTTAAATTATTGCCGTGATCCACTACGATAGTAGTGCCCGTGAGGTACGAAGTCGTTATACTCTCGATTACGCCGTCGTAAACGCAAAGCACGTCCGTTCCTTCGTTTACGGCAAAGTCGATAGCCATGTGCCCCATATATGCGCCAAGCGTGGAATTGAACACCAAAGTGTTATCCGTATATCCCTTTAAAACCTTGCCTCCGGAACAGGGCATAATAAAGGTTATCTGCGCGAGCGTGGGTTGATCCGGTTCTTTTTCGGGCGGGGTAGTATCTTCGTTTGAGGGTTCTTGCTCGTTATTGCCGGTATTCACTTCGTCTTGCTCGTTTTTGCCGGAAGAATCCGAAGGCTCCTCAATCGTTTTTTGGGTGCTGTCCGTGGCGTCGGAATTATCGACGTTGACCTTAACGTGGTTATCTGCACTCGGGTACAAATTTATAGCGAGGATTACTGCCGTAACCATTATAGCAACCAAAGCCGCTACCCATAAAACGTAAGCTAAATTTCTTTTTAAAGTTTTTTCTTTTTTTGTTTTTTCTGCCATATTGCATACCTCCTGAACATTTCGACTTAATTGTTGCCTCGATTTTTTTATTTATACACAGAACGAAAAATTTTTTGCTTGTTCTCCTTAGCCGAGCGTGAATAGATTAAAACCCGCCGAAAATTATCGGCGTGCCCACGGTATACCCTTCGCCCGATACGGCTATATGAAGATTTATCGTCTTTCCCTTCAACCGAACGCCGCCCGCAAGCCGAGGAGAATAGCAATAATAGCAAGTAACTCCGCCTGCATCGCTTCTGTATACTGCGGTGGCGGAATATTTATTTAAAACGTCGCTAACGTTGCACTCGCCGCTAACGTAAACGCTCTCCCCTTTTATCTCAAAATATTTAAGCGGAGCAAAAACCCCGTATTTCGCATAAAAATCGCATTCTTTTTCAAAACTGCCGGACGAATTTTGCGAATAATAAACCGCCTTTTCACCGTCCTCGGAAAGCGGCGGCGAAGATATATACAACATCGCCGCAAGCAATACGACGGCTGAAAACACACACGAAAAAATTTTCATAATATCCTCAATTCGGTTTGATTATTACCAAAGTACGAACTTTTTAAACGGCTTTATTTTTGTGAAAAGTTTTTTAAACGCGGAAACGGGCTACCGCTTTAAACGGCAGCCCAAAACTATAAACTACGGAAAAAGTTACGGGGCTGTCGCAAGTTGATAAATTTCAACTTGCGACAGCCCCGATATAATATTTAACTATTTGATTTTAAACGTGTTAGATTTTATTTTAATCCACACTAAGACGCTAAGCCTTATTACCTTTCCCTTTATTTGTTACTTGTTAGGCCTTATTTCCCTTCAATTCTACGTCGTGAGCACCGCCCTCAACGATGCTAACAGAGGATACGCGTGTGAGTTTAGCCTTCTTTTGAAGTTCCTGAATGTTGAGCGCACCGCAATTGCACATGGTAGAGCGAACTTTTGCAAGCGATTGCTGTACGTTATCGCCTAGTTTGCCCGCATAAGGTACGTAGGAGTCCACGCCCTCCTCAAACGAAAGTTTTGCGCTTCCGCCCAAATCGTATCTCTGCCAATTGCGCGCACGGTTTGACCCCTCGCCCCAATACTCTTTCATGGTATTACCGTTGATAACGATCTTGTTGCCCGGGCTTTCTTCAAACCTCGCGAAATATCTGCCCAACATAATAAAATCCGCACCCATTGCAAGCGCAAGAGTGATATGGTGGTCGTGAACGATTCCGCCGTCCGAGCACACGGGAACGTACACGCCCGTCTCTTCAAAATATTTATCGCGGGCCTGGCACACGTCGATAAGCGCGCTTGCCTGACCGCGGCCTATACCCTTAGTTTCGCGGGTTATGCAAATAGAGCCGCCGCCGATGCCTACTTTAACGAAATCCGCACCGCAATCCGCAAGGAAACGGAAACCTTCCGCGTCAACGACGTTGCCTGCGCCTACTTTTACTTTATCTCCGTATTTGTTGCGAATGAAATCTATAGTCATCTTCTGCCACTCCGAAAAGCCTTCGGAAGAATCGATACACAAAACGTCGGCGCCCGCATCTACAAGCGCGGGGACGCGTTCTGCATAGTCGCGCGTATTTATGCCTGCGCCCACTATAAAACGCTTGTTTGCGTCAAGATTTTCGTTGGCGTTCTTCTTGTGCTCGTCGTAGTCCTTTCTGAAAACGAAACAGCACAGCTTTCCGTCCTCGCTTACGATGGGCAGGGCGTTGAGCTTATAATCCCAAATAATATCGTTTGCCTGTTTAAGCGAAGTCCCTTCGGGTGCCGTGATGAGTTTTTCAATGGGAGTCATAAACGTGCTGACCTTTTGGTCGGGCGTCATTCTGCTAACGCGGTAGTCGCGGCTCGTAACCAAACCGACGAGCTTACCTTCAGGAGTGCCGTCGTCGGTAACCGCCACGGTGGAATGCCCCGTTCTCGCCTTCAGCTCTAATACGTCCTCAAGCGTTTGGTCAGGGCGAACGTTAGAATCGCTAAGCACGAACCCTGCCTTAAACGCCTTGGTGCGCGCAACCATAGCCGCCTCGCTCTCGATGGATTGCGAACAATATATAAACGATATCCCGCCCTCTTTTGCAAGCGCAACGGCGAGTTTATCGTCGGAAACCGACTGCATGATAGCCGACGCAAGCGGTATGTTGATGGTAAGAGAAGGTTCTTCGCCCTTCTTGTATTTAACGATCGGAGTTTTTAAACTCACGTTTGACGGAATACATTCTTTCGACGAATAGCCCGGCACGAGCAAATATTCGCTGAACGTATGCGATTCTTCGTTTATAATAGTAGCCATAACGACCTCCTAAAACGCAAATTTTTATTATGATACAATAAATTTGTGAGTATTGTCAATTATTTTAAAGTAAATAAATAAAATTATTTAAAATCAATCGCATAGATCGCCGTATTCGGCGGGGACGTTTTTAATAATGTCCTCCGGGCTCAGCTCCACCTGATAGCCGCGCTTGCCCGCGCTTACGCATATAGCGGGGAAAAGAATTGCCGTTTCCTCGATAAACGTGGGGAAAGTCTTTTTCATGCCGAAGGGCGAACAGCCGCCGTGCACGTAGCCCGTCAACGGCAAAAGCTCTTTTTGCTTTAACATCTCTATAGATTTAACGCCCGCCGTGCGCGCCGCCTTTTTTAAATTCAACGAGCAATTTACGGGTATAATAAAAACGTAATTGCCGTTTGGCGACGTAGTAACGAGCGTTTTGAACACCTCGTCGGCACTCTTTCCTATGGCGGCGGCAACTTCTTCGCCCTTGTCCGTTTCGGAATCGTACTCGTGCGGGGTGTAACTGACGTTCAACCTTTCCAAAATCCGCATTACGTTCGTTTTTTCCATATTTAATTCCTCTCGCCGAAAATCGCTCTGCCCAGCCTTACCATATTAGAGCCGCAATCGATAGCAAGTTCGTAATCTTCACTCATACCCATTGAAAGATATTTGAAATCGTCGCCGAAAACTTTTTCCTTTAACTTGACGAAAATATCTTGCGCGTGTAGCGCAAACGGGCGGGCAGCCTCCGTTTCAACGTGCGGCAATACCGTCATAAGTCCCCTAAAACGCAGATTTTCGATTGATTTCAGCTTTTGCGCAGCATTGAAAACTTCATCGGTTAAAAAGCCGTGTTTGTCCGCCTCTCCCGCGATATTTACCTCGATAAGCACATCTTGAACAACGCCGAGCTTTTTAGCCTGCCGAGATATTTCGTAGGCTAAGGGCAGCCCGTCGCACGAGTGTATCAACGAGGCTTTGCCTACCACGTATTTTACCTTATTTTCTTGCAAGTGCCCGATAAAATGCTTTTCCGCATCGGGAGAAATAAGGGGAAACTTGTCCCTGAATTCCTGCGGGCGGTTTTCGCCCACCATTTTAAGCCCCGCGGAGATAGCGGCGTTTATTTCTTCGGCAGTACGCGTTTTCGTCGCACCGACGAGGCAGATATCCCTTCCGAGTTCGGCACTCCTTTTTTGGAGACGTTTCAAAATATTTTCCGTGTTTTTAACTATCTCGTCCGTTTCCATAAAACCCCGTTTTTCGCGCATTATTTACCGTTTTACGGCAGTTACGGCATATATCGGCAAGCCTTGATCGGCAAAATTCTTTTCGTACTCGGTAACTATATTTTCTTCTGCATACCTGCTTGCATGCAGGTCAAGCGAAATATCTTTTAAAACAAACCCGCACGAAGAAAAACTTTCCAAAGAGAACTCGAAAAGAATCATGCTGTCCGTCTTTTGTCGTATCTCCCCGTTTTCCAGCAAAATATCCGAATAAATTTTTAAATATTTGGGATGAGTGAGCCGCCTGCCCGCGTTCGGCTTTTGCGGATACGGAGTGGAAAAATTCAAGTATATCCGCCTCGCCACCGGATAGGTGAAGTAATAAGGGAGATTGTACGCGTCGCAATTCAAAAAACGCACGTTATTCACGTTTTCTTTTTCAGCCTTTTCGCACGCGGAAATTATTACGTTGCTTATTTTTTCCACGGCAACGTAATTAACTTTGGGGTTGCGCTTGGCGCACTCCAAAATAAACTGCCCTTTGCCGCAGCCTATTTCCACTTCAACGGGGTTGTCGTTGCCGAAAACTTCCGCCCAATTGAAAGGACGGAGTCTCTGATCTTCCGGCTTATAGTAAAAATTATCCCCCTCTATCAAAAGCAACCTTTCGCCCGCATTTGCCAACCTGTCCTCGAGGTGGCGTTTCTTCCTCATTCTCATAAGTGTCGTTTATCTCACGTTATCTCATTATACGATAGGTTTGATTTTGTAATTGTAAGTTTTTTTCTCACCGGGCGCAAGCGTCTGTCTGAACGGTTTACTCTCGAAATTTCCGTCCGTAACGTGGTCGTCGGGCAAGCCGCACCACGGCTCTACGCAGATGAACGGAGAATCCTCGCGGTTGGGCATCCACAGCGTGCAAACGGGGAAATCCGGAAATTCCAGCGAGAAACCTTTACCGGTATTTCTATCCACCACGGCGAATTCACGACAATCGCCAAGCTCGGTAAAAATAGCCCCGCCGCGCTCGACCAGCCTTAAAGAAAATGGCAGAACGCTGCCTTTTACGTAGCCGTACGGCTCGTCAAAAACGACGAGTCCGTTTTCGTCTGCGGTGAAATAACGCGCGTTTTCGAGGCCTTTTGTTATTATATCCATATCGCCGAGCGGCGCGGGAATAAGCAGCGCGGGGTGCCCGCCTATCACGTATTGCATGGGAGTACTCCCCACGTTTTCAACGGTGTAACCAACGCTTACGGAATCTTCGGCCACGTCGAAGCGGGCGTACAGCGCAAACGGGTAAGGAAAGAGTTTAAGCGTCTCATCGGTATATTGCGTTTTTAATACGCAATAATTTTCGCCCGTTTCCGTCGCGGTGAAGGGCAAGTCCCTTGCAAAACCGTGAATGGTCTGTCCGGAATACAACTTTCCTTCAAAGCGCGTTTGGGCGTTTTTCACCCTGCCGACAAACGGGAAAAGTACGGGCGAATGCCAATCCCAAAATTCCTTGCCGGCATTCCACATATATTCCTTGCCGTTAAATTTGTAAGAGGCAAGCTCGCCCCTTTCGTTCACTTCGGCAACCGAATTGCCGTTACGAATAACTATCATGATCTTCTCCAAGACTAAATTATCTGTCTGATAAATTTTCAAGAAACAACTGATCGAAGTCTATCTTTTCCACGAAATCGCTTTTTAAAAATTTTACGTGATTGAATTTTGCGAAATTAAAAATATGGTTCTTTATAATTATGGGCGTGGGGATATCCAGCGCATAACAAATTTCCACCAAATAATCGTGCATTTCGCTCCAAACGATCTTGCCGTCTTTTTCTAAAACGGTTTGACGAACGATTTTGTTGTCTTTTAAAACTTTTGCCCAAATTTTCATAATTCAATAAATAACGTCTGTAAAATTACGCAACACGCCGAATGCCATAAGCCCGAGCAAAAATATTACCGGATAATACCATTTAAACGCGGGCAGAGGAATTATTTTCCTCCCGACGATGCCGTTAACTGAAAAAGCTATCGCCAAATATGCAAAAATCGGCGAAAGCGTTACGAAATACGCATGATAATAAAAAGCCTCGGCAAAGTGTAGCGTAAAAAAATAGTACACAGCGCGCGTCGCCCCGCAAGTGGGGCAATTTATATTAAACACCTTATTTACCATGCATGGTATAAGCCCGCCCGCCGTATTAAATCTTACCACAACGAAAACGATTGCCGAAACGCATACGATTATAGCGAAAATGGTAAGATACCTTACGGCGGACGTTTTATTTTTTATCATTTACCTAAATAAAAAGTCAGGTTTGCGGCAAATTGCTTAGCCGCGCCTGCAAAGCCCATTTCATTATAATATTCTTCAAATTCAGGGAACGTTTGCCTCATATAATCAATGAATAAATCATGGTTGGTAGCAATGAAAGCAAACACGATGATTAATATAAAGGACAGTAAAACAGCTATTGCGCCAAGCACCAAACCTACGATAGCATTTGCGCTTTTGCCGTTCTTTACGATGGAAATTATGCCGAACGTAACGCCGAGAGCGCCGCATACGATAGCGATCCCCCAACTTACGAAAGTAAAACAGCAGCAAAGCAAGCAAAGTGCAAGAGACGCTATGCCCAAACTCAGCGAAGCTACGGCAAAGCCGTTGCTCTTTTTCTTGCCTGTGGGCGGTACGCTACCCGCGTTCGGCTCCTGATATGCGAAACTTTCCGTCGTCGCTACGTCTGCAGATACTTCGGCAGGTTCCTCTGCGGGAGCTTCGGTCTGCCATTCTCCGCTACCGGATTCAAACGGATTTTTGTAATCGTCACTCATATATATCTCCTTATATTTTATATTTTTCAGTATGCCATAGGAGCAAACATAATTATTATTAAGAAAAAGTAGAATATGTAGAACAAAATTTTAAGAATAAACAGCCCTATCGATATACAACCGAGAACGATGCCGGCCGTTCCGAAGCCGTTTTTAATCTTTTTGTTTTGCAATATGCCGAAAATCAAGGCAAGGACTCCGCATATCAGCGAGAACATCCCAGCCGTTCCTACGATACCCAAAACCAACGACGCAACTCCGTACCCCGTAGATGCGGCGTTATCGTTTTTTGCTTCAACCTCATTACTCATCTATAAATACCTCAGTTATCGGTTTCTTCACGATCTTCGCAATCTTCTTCCTCGCAGGAAGCGCAATTTCCGTCGCAAAATGCGCCTTCAAGGTCCATAGCCTCGTCGGCGGCGTCCTCCTCGTCCATCATACGGCAAAATTCTTCGTAAATCTCGTCCAAAAGCGCCTCGTCCTCAATAGGCAACAAAACCTCGTTGCCCTCCGTGCCGCCTATGCGGAATATTATAACGTCGTCCTCGTCGGTACCTTCTATCTCCTCTGCCGGTTGAAAGAAAACGTAACATTCTTCCTTATAGTCCATGGTGCCTATATGGTAAAATTTAAGCACTCTGCCGGTGTCGTCAATAAGTTCCACTACGTCCGAAAGTTCTTCTTGCTCAACTTCTCTCAATTCTTTTTCTGCCATAAAACCTCCTGTAAGGGGCAAACCCCTTTTCAATAAAATCAAATTGTTCAAGTGCGGCCGGTCTTGTTCATATATCCTTCAAGGATATACGACGCCGCGACCTTATCTATTACCTGTTTACGTTTATCCCTGCGCATATCGGCGCTTAAAAGATCCCTGCGCGCCTCCATTGTGGTAAAGCGCTCGTCCTGCAATTCTATGGGAATATTCGTCTCTTGTGCAAGCAGGTCGATAAACTTCCTCGTCTTTACAGTCTGCACGCTTTCGCTGCCGTCGAAATTGAAAGGCATACCGCACACTATAACTTCGGCGCACTTACTTTCGGCAAGACGCGCAAGGTATTTTACGTCCTCCGCGGTGTTTTTTCTGAAATACGTTTCGAGCGGAAGCGCCATCATACCGAGCGGATCGGTGCAGGCAACGCCTATGCGCTTATCGCCTATATCAAACGCAATTATACGCATTTATACCTCCTCGGCCGCGCCGGCGCAGATATATTTTGTTATATATATAATATCACTTTTGCCAATAAATTACAATACAAATAAAAAGAAAAATCCGCAAAATTTTGCGGATTTTCACTTTTTGCGGGTATATCCCCGCGGCGGGAAAGGTTATTCTTTATTTTTTTTGCGTTTTTCTTCATCATCAAGCGCTTTTTCCACGCCGTCTTGAACTTTCTTTTGGCTTTCGCACACAAAATTTCTCACCTTGCGCGAATTAGCCGCCAGCAACGCGCCCGCCATAAGACCGAACGCCACGCCTAAACAAAAACACTTATCCATATTCCCTCCATGGGCAGCGGTTGCCGCCCAAAAATTAGAATGTGCCGTATTTCACGCATTATTCGACGTTTTTAAGGGAATTACTGTCAATTCATACGGACATAATTTTGATTTTTGCCGAAGCTCAGGCGAAAAAAATAAAAATTACGCTTTTTTGAAATAAAATTCCCGTAAGCGTTAAAAAACTTTTTACATTAAAAAGAATTTGTGATAAAATATATAAGTATTCTTATTAGAGGCACGGTTATGGATCTTTTTGAAAAATGTAATAATATGGAAAGGGTTGAAGCTGCAAAAAAAGAAGGCGTTTATCCTTACTTCTCTCAGCTTACCAGCGGACAGGACACAGAAGTATATATAGACGGCGTTAAAACCGTAATGATAGGTTCAAACAATTACTTAGGCCTTACAAACAACAGCGAGGTCATAGCCGCCGCTATAGAAGGCGTTAAAAATTACGGCACCGGCTGTTCGGGTTCAAGATTTTTAAACGGAAATTTAGATATACACGTAAAACTCGAAAAAGAACTTGCCGAGTTCTTGCATAAAGAGGCGGTGGTAACCTTCGGCACGGGTTTTCAGTCCAACCTTGCCATTATCAGCGCGATATGCGGAAGGACCGATTACATACTGTGCGACCGCGAAAATCACGCCAGCATTTACGACGCGTGCCGCTTGAGCTATGCTAAGATGATCCGCTATAAACACAGCGATATGCAGGACCTCGAAGAACAGCTGTCCCGCTTGGATCTCACGCATTCCGGCGTTTTGATAGTTACCGACGGCGTGTTTTCTATGAGCGGAGAAATATGCAAACTGCCCGAAATAGTTAAAATAGCCAAAAAGTTCGGCGCAAGAATTATGGTTGACGACGCGCACGGCCTCGGCGTTTTAGGTAAACACGGCAGAGGCACCGCAGAGCACTTCGGGCTGGAAAATGAAGTAGATATTTATATGGGCACTTTTTCCAAGTCTTTGGCAAGTCTCGGCGGATATATGGCAAGCGACAAAAAGGTCGTGGATTTTGTGCGCCACAATTCCCGCCCGTTTATATTCAGCGCAAGCATCACGCCCGCGTCGGTCGAAAGCGCCCGCGCGGCACTCCGCATATTAAACGACCACCCAGAACGTGTACAAGCCCTCCGCGATATAAGCGCGTACATGCGCACGTTGCTTAAAGAGCGCGGCGTTAAGATAATGGAAGTTGACGCGGCAACGCCTATAATCCCCATATATACCTACGACGATCTCAAAACTTTCCGCGCATGCGTGCGTTTGCAGGAATGCGGCGTTTACGTAAACCCCGTAGTTTCGCCCGCCGTGCCCGAAGGTTACAGCATGATCCGCACCAGCTACACAGCAACTCACACCAAAGCTCAAATGGAATACGCCGCAGACACGATAGCGCGCGTACTTAAAGAACTCGATATAATTTAATTTTAAAAACCGTAAGAGCGCCCGCAAGAAAATGCGAGCGCTTTCTTTTATGCCCCGCGGGACGCGTTGGCGTTTAATTTTTACGCAAAAACACCCGAAAGCGTTTTGCTCACGGGTGCAGTAATATTTATTTCGTTAATTTTTCAATTTCCGAGAGGTATTCTTATAGTAAATTCGCTTCCTTTATCGACATCGCTCTCAACGGATATAATTCCGCCGCTTATATCGAGAATCTTCTTTACCAAAGCAAGGCCGAGTCCGTTGCCCTCTTTGCTGTGGGAGTTATCGCCTTGAAAGAATTTTTCAAATATCCTCCCTTTCGTTTCCTCGTCCATTCCGCAACCGAAATCTTTGATTTTCACAACGTAATATTCGCCGTCTATACAAGAGCTGACGATAATTTTTCCGCCGTTATCCGAATATTTAATCGCGTTGCCTATAACGTTTTGCCAAACCTGCATCATAAGTTCTTCGTTTGCGGTAATTTCACCGGGGGTAAGCTTGATATCGAGATCTATATCCTTTTCTTCCCACTGTCTTTCCGTAAACAGCAGAGATTGCCGAATCTGCTCGGCGACGTCGTAGCGGGTTTTCTTTTCGTTAAGCTCGCCGTTTTCAAGTTTGTTAAGTTTTAAAATGCTGTTTACCAAATTAGAAAGCTGTCCGGTCGCATCGATAAGATAATTGAGATAAACTTCTTTTTCGGAAGAAGGCAGATTTTCGTCCTGCAACAACGTTGAGTAGCCTTGTATAGTAGAAAGCGGCGTTTTGAACTCGTGCGAAACGTTTGCTATAAAGTCCTCGCGCAAGGTTTCGGTTTTGCCCAACTCGGTTGCCATTCTGTTAAAATTGTTCATCAGTTGAGCCATATCGCCCTTTTTATTTTCGTACCCTTCTATGCGGACGTCAAAGTTGCCATGAGAGACCTTTTGCATGGAGTCTGAAAGCTTGTTTATCGGACGAAGAAAGCCCCTTGCAAGAAACGCCGCGAATATCGAGCCAATCACTATTGCACCTAAAAGGAACAAAATCAAAATCAGATACGGCGACATATTTATGAAAGATTTTAAAGAAAGATACCTTAACCTGAAACAGAGCAACAACCCTATCGCGACGAAACTGTAAGAAATAAGAATCGCCAAAATCAAAATCAAAACGAAGCGCAGGTTATAAGCCGAGTGGGCGCGTTTACCTTTTTTTTCGCCTTTCATAATTCAATCCTTCCTTACCGCTTTATATCCAAGCCCGCGTACGGTAACGATTTCAAAATCCTTGTTGTTTTTGAATTTATCGCGCAGGCGGGTGATGTGCACGTCGACCGTGCGTTCGAGAGATTCGCTGTAAAGGCCCCAAAACTCGTCCATAAGTTGCGTTCGGGTAAATATTTTATTCGGGAAAGACAGAAGTTTGAACAGAATATTAAATTCCTTTTGTGGCAGAACGGTTTCCTTATTGCCTACGAAAACGGTCATCGTGTCGTAATCGAGGACCGTATTGCCCACGGTAAGCTTTCTGTCGCTCGCTATCTGCGCGCGGCGGAGAAGCGCCGAAACCCTGAGCAACATTTCGTTGAGATCGACGGGCTTGACCATATAATCGTCTATGCCGAGCTGAAAACCTTTTAGCTTGTCCTCGTATTTATCCTTTGCCGAAACGAACAAAATAGGTATGGTGGCGTTGCGCTCTCTTATATTGTGGGCAAGCTCGTAGCCGTCGATCCCGGGCATCATTATATCCGAAATGATAAGATCTATGTAATTGCTTTCGAGAATATCTATTGCACCCTTGCCGTCAAACGCGCAGTACGCGTTATAACCGTTTTTTGTCAAAACGGTTTTTATAAGCTGGTTTAATTTTTCATCGTCCTCAACAACCAAAATATTAAACATAAACTTCCCCTCTCGTTAACATATTAACACATACGTGTTAATTAAATATTAACTGAGTATTAACCCGTTTCTTTTATTTAAGCGTGCGCATAGAGTTTAAAATTGCCAGCATAGCGACGCCCACGTCGGCAAATACGGCGCACCACATACCCGTTATGCCGAATGCGGAAAGTATAAGCACCGCGGCTTTTACGCCCAGCGCGATTATTATGTTTTCACGCGCGATGCGCATGGTTTTAGTTGCGATCTTGCGCGTTTGAACTATGGCGGAAAGGTCGTCCTTCATAAGTACCACGTCGGAAGCCTCTATCGCGGCGTCACTGCCGAGGTTACCCATAGAAATGCCTACGTCCGCAACGGTCAACACGGGCGCGTCGTTTATTCCGTCTCCGACGAAACAAATCGTCTCGTCGTTTTTCTTGTTTTCTTTCAGCCGCTCTACCGCAGCCACTTTATCTTGCGGCAAAAGCCCGTAAGAAAATTCGTCTATGCCGAGTTTATCCGCTACGCTACGAGCGGCGCGCTCGTTGTCTCCGGTGAGCATCACGGTGCGGCAACCGCTCTCTTTCAGTTCTTTTATAGCCGACTGAGTGCTGTCTTTCAGGCTGTCTTCAAGGGTTATGTAACCGACGAAAACGCCGTTTAATGCGAGATATACGGCACTTCCTGCCGAAGCGCACTCCTTGAATTCCACTCCGCGCTCCCTCATGAGCGACGGGCCGCCGGCAAGTATCTCCTCCCCATTGCCCACAGCGCAAACGCCTTTGCCCGCAACCTCTTTGACCTCGTAACCTTCGGTGGAAACGTGCGGCGCATAGTTGGTTATGGACTGCGCTATCGGGTGAAGCGAGCCGTTTTCGGCAATATACGCGAGGCGAAGTATCTCGGCGGAGTTTTCCTGCGGGTAAACGCCCGTAACGTCGAACGCGCCCTTGGTGAGCGTGCCCGTCTTATCGAACACGAAAGTGCCCTGTTTCGCGAGTAATTCAAGATAATTGCCGCCCTTTATAAGCACGCCCTTTTTAGACGCGCTGCCTATGCCGCCGAAAAACGATAGCGGTATGCTGATAACGAGTGCGCACGGGCACGAAACTACCAAAAAGTTGAGGGCGCGCGCCACCCATTCCGCCCAAGCGCCGGTTATAAGCGACGGGATAACCGCCAAAAACAGTGCGCTGAAAACGACTACGGGCGTGTAATATTTTGCAAAACGCGTTATAAAGTTTTCCGTTTTCGCCTTTTTAGTGGCGGAATTTTCGACCAGATCCAAAATTTTGGCAACGGTGGAATCCACGTATGCAGCAGTCGCGCGCATTTTTATAGCGCCGGAAAGGTTTATGCACCCTGCAAGCAGAGCGTCGCCCTCTACGAATTCGCGCGGGGCGGACTCGCCCGTTAAAGACGAAGTATCTACGCTGCCTGCGCCTTCGATAACTACGCCGTCCACGGCGATTCTTTCACCTGCCCGCACCAGAAGCACGTCGCCCACTTCTACTTCCTCGGGGAAAACCGTTACTTCCTCACCGTCTCGTATGACGCAAGCGGTATCGGGGCGTATATCCATAAGCGCGGCGATAGACTTCCTCGATTTGCCGACGGCGTAATTCTGGAAAAGTTCGCCCACCTGATAAAACAACATTACGCCGCACGCCTCGGGAAAGTCGCACAGGGCTATCGCGCCGAAAGTTGCTACGGTCATCAAAAAATTCTCGTCAAACACCCTGCCGTTGAATATATTTCGCACGGCTCTGTAAATAACGCTGTACCCAACTATAATATACGCCGCGAGAAACGGTATACTGTAAGCGTAAAAACGATAATCGTCAAGTCTCCACGACTTTGCGTACGCTTCGTAACTCCTCAGCGGCGTCAGCTTGAAAACTATCATAGCTACGGCAAACAACGCGAATGAAATTACAATCCGCGTAAGCAATTTTTTATTCTTGCTCATAATTTTTCTACTCTCAATATCAAACGAGGTCGCAATCGGGCTCTACCCTCTTTACCTCGTGAAGTACCTTTTTCATCACCGCGTCGAAATCGGCGGTATCGGATACGTCCAAAAGCATCTTTTGGGCGATAAAGTTTACGGTGCAGGAATTTACGCCGTCTATTTTTGCAACGTTGCGCTCGATCTCGGTGGCGCAGTTTGCGCAGCAAAGATCCGTCATTTTATAAGCTTTTTTCATATTTACTCCTTTTATTTGTCCTCTTTTAAATGTTCCAAAGCGGTTTGAAATATGCGGGAAATATGCCCGTCGTCAAGCGAATAATATACTTCTTTTCCGCTCTTTCTGCTCTTTACTATTTTTGTTTGGCGAAGTATGCGCAACTGGTGTGAAATTGCCGACTTGGTCATTCCCAAAAGGCTCGCCAGATCGCAAACGCAAAGTTCGGTTTCAAACAGCGCGGAAAGTATGCGCGTGCGCGTCGTATCGCCGAAAACTTTGAAAAGTTCGGCAACGTCCGCCAGCGTATCTTCGTCAGGCATACCCGCGCGCGCCCGCTCTACTGCGCTTTCATGCACGATATTGCACTCACATTCTTCTTGCATTATATCGTTTTCCATTTTATACCTCGCTACAAACAGTTGAATAATTGTTCAACTGTTTTTATTATATTCCCGTTTTTCAAAGATGTCAACTGTTTTTTAAACTTTTTTATAAAAAAACCGCAAACTCTTTTGCGGTAAATAATGGTATATATTATATAGATTGCTCGGAAAGGAAATTTGAAACGTCGACAGAAAAATTTTAAAGGTACTCTACGGAAACGAGCGTAAGCCCGTGCGGCGGCATGGTTTTGCCCGAAAGCGTCCTCTGCCCGTTTTCCAAGGCGGAAACGACGTCTGCCTCGGACATTCTCCCCGCGCCGACCTCTACGAGCGTGCCCGCCATGATTCGCACCATATTATATAAAAAGCCGCTGCCGCAAACCGTAAAAGTTATAAAATCTCCATCCGTGGTAACCGAAGCGGAATAAACCGTGCGCACGGTATCCTGCACGCTCGATCCGCTTGTCATAAACGAGCGGAAGTCGTGCTCGCCGACGAAAAGCTTTGCCGCAGAGCTCATAGCCGCAACGTCAACGGGGTACGCAAGCAGGCAAGCGTACCTGTCCCAAAGGGGGCGAACGGTTTCAGCAATATACATTTTATAAGAATAAGTCTTCTTTTTCGCACAAAAACGGGCGTGAAAGCCCTCTTCTGCCTCGCAGGAAGAAAGCACGCGGATATCTGCCGGCAAAACGCTGTTCAAGGCGGCGGCAAACCTCTGCGGGGGGATGGTGGAATTGGTATCGAAATGCGCCACCTGCCCTGCGGCGTGCACGCCGGAATCCGTCCTTCCGCTGCCCACAACCGAAGTCTTTTCGTCGGTAAGCGCCTCCACCGCCTCGTTAAGGCGCTGTTGAACGGTAACGCCGTTAGGCTGAACTTGCCAACCGCAATATTCGGTTCCGTCATATTCTACCGTAATTTTTATTCTCATACTACCTCAAATTATATGCGGAAAATATATATTTGCCAAAATTACTCCCGCCAGCACCGCAAGCGCGACTACCGCGGCGATAGGATCCCTATACGAAAATTTCAATTTTTTAAACTTAGTTCTGCCCTTTGCGCCGGAATAACAGCGAGAATCCATCGCGTCGCCAAGTTCTTCGGCGCGGCGGAACGCGCTGACGAGCAAAGGTAAAAGTATGGGTACCAGCGACTTTACACGACTGAACAGGTTTCCGCTTTCAAAATCCGCCCCGCGTGATTTCTGCGCGTTGACGATCCTGTCCGTTTCCTCCATGAGATTTGGGATAAAACGAAGGGCAATACTCATTATAAGCGCAAAGTAATGTACGGGGATTTTTATGAGATTTAGGGGGTATAACAGCTTTTCAATCGCCTCGGTCAGGTCCATAGGTGTGGTGGTAAGCGTTAAAATGCACGTGCCCAAAACCAACAAAACTATCCTTACCGTCATAAACGCGGCGTTTACAAGCCCCTGCCTCGTTATAGAAAAAATCCACCATTTCAGCTTAACTCCGCCAATGGAAAGCACCTCGGCGTCAGCTCCGCCGTAAAAAAATACGTTTAACAGCGCCGCTAAAACGACGATGAACAAAACGCCTTTCACACTTCTTATCACGGATTTTATCGGCACGTGTGAAAAGATTACCGCAATCGCCAAAAATAACGCAACGACGGCAAACCCGATAAAATTCTTTACCAGGAATATAAACGTAATATAGGCTATAACGAGCAAAATTTTTGTGCGAGGGTCCATTTTGTGCACGAACGACTCGCAAGGGTAATATTGCCCGAAAGTAACGTCTTTAAGCAATTAAAAATCTCCGTTTACGTGCGTTTTACGCGGTTTTTATATTTTTCGATCACGCGTGAAATAAAATCTTCCGCCGTGAAATCCGTATCTATAACGGTGCCCGTTTCGGCAAGGGCGCTTGCAAGCCTTGCCGTAAGCGGAACGTCAAGCCCAACTTCTTTAAGTTTTTCGCCATCTTTAAAAAGCTCGCGCGGGGGAGCGACGGCGATGAGCTCTCCTTTTGAAAATACCGCCACCTTAGTGCAATTTTCGGCGACGTCATCCATATCGTGCGAGACGATAATTATCGTTTTTATCACGTTTTTATGCAGGGTGTGCAAGAGTGCGAGAAGTTCCTTTTTCCCTTGCGGATCTAGCCCCGCGACCGGCTCGTCGAGCACGAGAATCTGCGGTTCGGTAACGATAACGCCCGCTAATGCCACGCGCCTTTTTTGCCCGCCGGAAAGATCGAACGGCGACTTGTCCTTGACCTCGTCATAGTTAAGGCCAACCCTTAAAACCGCCTCTTTCACGCGTTTTTCCACCTCTTGCGGCGTCGATTCGGGAAAGAAATTTTTAACGCCGAAGGCTACGTCATCGAAAACCGTTTCGCCGAAAAGCTGGTATTCGGGGTATTGAAAAACCACGCCCACGCGGGAGCGCAGCTTTTTCATATCCGCCTTGTAAGCCTTTTTATATTTGCGGTACGACAATTTTTTCCCTTCCGCATAGGGCGCGTTTTGATCGGAAAGCGCGGCGTATTCCTTTTTGCCGTAAAACTTCATATTCGTCTCGCCGACGTAAAGGCTGCCCTCGCTTACCGGGATAAGTCCGTTAAGATGCTGTATAAAAGTGGATTTTCCGCTACCCGTGTGGCCGATTATGCCGAAAAACTCCCCTTCTTCAACGGTAAGGGTTATATTTTTTAGCGCCTTGGATTCAAAGGGCGTCGATTTGTTGTAAGTATAGGTCAGCCCCTGTGAAACAATTCGCATAATTCCTTTTCAAGCGCCTCTCCGCTATATATATTTTTGCTTATCGGCAGACCGCCGGCACGCAGTTTTTGCGCGATATAGGCGGCTTTTGGCATGGCAAGCCCGTATTTTTCAAGTTCGTTGCTCCGTGCAAACACTTCCGTCGGAGAGCCTTGCATCATCACTTTTCCATCGAATAAAACTATCACCCTGTCGCAATCGAGGGCCTCGTCCATATAGTGCGTTATGTTTATTACCGTTATGCCCGAAGCGTTAAGCTCCTTTACCACGCTCATTACTTCCTCTCTGCCGTGGGGATCGAGCATGGCGGTAGATTCGTCGAGTATAAGAATTTCCGGCTTGAGCGCAAGCACTCCGGCAATAGCTATCCTCTGTTTCTGTCCTCCTGAAAGTCTGGTGGGCGTAGCCTTGCGGAAATCCTGCATTTTTACCGCCGCCAGAGCTTGATCTATCCTCTCGCCTATCTCCTTCGGCGGAACGCCTATGTTTTCCGGTCCGAAGGCTATATCGTCCTCAACTATGGAAGCCACCATCTGATTGTCGGGATTTTGAAAGACCATGCCGGCGCGCTTTCTTATTTCAAAGAGATTCGCTTTATCGGAAGAATCCAGCCCGAACACCTTAACCGTGCCCGAAGTGGGCGTAAGCAAGCCGTTTATAATGCGGGCAAGGGTGGATTTGCCGCTCCCGTTCTTTCCCAAAAGGCAAACGTATTCACCCTGTTCGACCGAAATATTCACGTCGTTCAGTATGGTTTTGCCGTCTTCGTAGGAAAAATTCAAATTTGACGTTTCAAGCGCTTTCATAGGTTTAATATTATAACACACTTTAAATATTTACGCAAACGAATAGCATAAGTTTTAATTTCGGCTTTTTTATTCGCCCGGCAGAGTGAAAACGGCGCGCATACAGGCTGAACGAGCCACGCGCGTTGCATTTTAATAACAATTTTACAATTATTATATTTATAGTTTGACTTTACGGAAAAATTGTTTTATAATTTATAAGGTTGCCCGATAATATTTACTTAATCAAACGGGCATAACGTAAACACGATAAAAAACACGTTTAAACGGAGGTTTGTAAAATGAAAAAAATGACTATCGACGGTAATACCGCTGCCAGCCACGTAGCTTATGCTTTCAGCGAAGTTGCGGCTATTTACCCTATTACGCCGTCTTCCCCGATGGCCGAAGTAGCCGACGAGTGGTCTGCCAACGGCAGAGTCAATATGTTCGGCCAAAAACTTCGCCTTGCAGAAATGCAGAGTGAAGCCGGTGCCGCAGGTGCCGTACACGGTTCTCTTTCCGCAGGCGCTTTGACCACCACTTACACCGCAAGCCAAGGCTTATTGCTGATGATCCCCAATATGTACAAGATCGCCGGCGAATTGCTGCCCACGGTTTTCCACGTAAGCGCGCGCGCACTTGCCGCACATTCGCTTAACATCTTCGGCGACCATTCGGACGTAATGGCGTGCCGCCAAACGGGCTTTGCAATGCTTTCTTCCTGCTCCGTACAAGAGGTTATGGATCTCGCGCTCGTCGCTCACCTTTCCACTTTGACGGCTAAGGTACCTTTCCTACACTTCTTCGACGGTTTCAGAACCAGCCACGAAGTCTCCAAGATAGACGTTATCGATTACGAAGAAATGAAGCCCCTCGTAGATATGGCTGCAATCGAAGACTTCCGCAGTAGAGCTCTCAATCCTGAACACCCCGTTCAGAAGGGCACCGCGCAAAATGCGGACACCTACTTCCAGAACAGAGAGACCGCAAACAAGTATTATAACGCAACGCCGGCTATCGTTCAGGATTATATGGATAAAGTTTCCGCCCTCACCGGCAGAAGTTACCACCTGTTCGACTACGTTGGCGCACCCGACGCAGAATACGTTACCGTAATAATGGGCAGCGGCGCCGACGCTATCGAAGAAACCATAAATAAACTCAACGCCGAAGGCCACAAGTTAGGTTTGATAAAAGTTCGTCTTTATCGCCCGTTTGCGGTTGACGCGTTCATTTCGGCTATCCCCAAGACGACGAAGAAAATCGCCGTTCTCGACAGGACCAAAGAGGCAGGCTCCCTCGGCGAACCGCTGTATCTCGACGTTTGCTCCGCGCTCCTCGAAAAGGGCATGACCGACATAAAGGTCGTAGGCGGCAGATACGGCCTCGGCAGCAAGGAATTCAACCCCTCTATGATCTACGCGGTATATAAGAACCTTGAAGCCGAAGAAAGCAAAAATCACTTTACCATCGGTATTTACGACGATATAACCAACACCTCGCTCGACTTTTCCGAAAAGTACGACGCAGCTCCTAAGGGCACCGTTTCCACCAAGTTCTACGGCTTGGGTTCCGACGGTACCGTTGGCGCAAACAAAAATACTATAAAGATAATAGGCGACCATACCGACAAGTACGCTCAGGGCTACTTCTTCTATGATTCGAAGAAATCCGGCGGCATCACCGTTTCTCACCTGCGTTTCGGCGATACGCCCATTCAATCCTCTTATCTCATCGACGCGGCGGACTTCATCGCCTGCCACAACCCCTCTTACGTAACTCGTTACGATATGGTAAGCGACCTTAAACAGGGCGGCAAATTCCTTTTAAACGCTTCCTGGACGACCGTTGAACTTCTTGAAAAACACCTGCCCGCTACCATGAAACAGGCACTTGCTAAAAAGAACGCTCAGTTGTACGTTATAGACGCTATCAAGATAGCCGGCGAAATAGGCCTCGGCGGAAGGACGAACACAATTCTTCAATCTGCGTTCTTCCTCATCAATCAGGACATTATGCCCTATGCCGACGCGCAGGATTATATGAAGAAGATGGCTTACAAATCCTTTGCAAAGAAGGGCGACGCCGTAGTAAACATGAACTACGCCGCTATCGATTCGGCTCAAGC
>CAJOMS010000007.1 GCA_905235795.1 uncultured Clostridia bacterium
CAACGGCGAAAACGTAATTGCTTTTACCGTCAGCGAGGGTTGGTGCTGTACGGTTTTTAACTTTCACCGCAATGACGAAAGTTGGCAGGAAAGACCTTTAGCCGAAAGCCCTTCGGTGGCAGCCGATCTTATTATTGAAACCGCAAACGGCAGACAAATAATTTCGACCGATACCGATTGGCGAGCGAGCGAGAGTTATATTAGCCGTTCGAGTATTTACGACGGAGAGACGCAGGATTTCGTTTCTCCGAAGGCTGAATTCACGGCAGAAGAATTTTCGTTCGATAAAAGTGTTTTAGTACCGCAGATAAACGAGTACGTGCGAAATATCGAACGGATTCCGGCGAAAAAACTGATTATCACCCCGAATGGAGAAAGGGTTTACGATTTCGGCCAGAACTTGACGGGCGTCTGCGAAATTGTAACCGATGCCGATTTCGACGGTACGATTAGTGTCAGGCATGCAGAGATCCTCGACAAAAGCGGCAATTTTTACACAAAAAATCTTCGTACGGCAAAGGCAACGGACAAGTTTAAAGTAAAGGGCGCGAGGATTCTCGTTCCGGAATTCACTTTTCATGGTTTTCGATTTGCGCAGATAGAGGGTGCTGAATTGCCGCCGGAAAGCGTCACTGCGATCGTTCGACATACCGATATGGCAAGAACAGGTCATATAACTTGTTCCAATCCTTTATTTGACCGTTTGATGCAGAACGTCGTGTGGGGGCAACGCGGTAATTTTTTGGATATTCCCACCGATTGTCCGCAGCGTGACGAACGTCTCGGTTGGACGGGTGACGCTAACGTGTTCTGCCAAACGGCGGCATTCAATTACGACGTGCGTAAATTTTTCAAGAAATGGCTTGCAGACGTCAGAAACGAACAGTTTGACAGCGGCGAATTGACGCACGTTATTCCTAATACTCTGGGTTCGCATAAAAGTTCTTGCGACGCGGTTTGGGCGGATTGCATTACAATGATTCCGTTTAAGTTGTATGAAATGTACGGCGATATAAGTTTTCTTTCCGACAACTACGAAGCAATGAAAAAGTATATCGGGGCATTTGAACTTTATAAAGAAGACGGACTTGTAAAAAAAGGACATCAATACGGGGATTGGCTTTCACTTGATACCGAGTATTTTTTCGGCGACAACGAAGCGCATGGAGGAACCGATAAATATTTACTTGCAAACGTGTTTTATTCCGTATCCGTAAATATAGTTTCAAAGGCGGCAAAAATTTTAGGTTTTAAAAGCGATTATAAAAAATATTGCGATTTATATAAGAAGATCGTTAAGGATATACGCAGAGAATATTTCACTCCTAACGGAAGAATTTTGTCGGAAACCGTAACGGCGCAAACGGTCGCTTTGACGTTTCATATCGTACCTGAAAAATATCGCACAAATATGGCGGCTGCGCTTGCCGAAAACGTAAAAAAACACGGATATCACGTTACCACCGGTTTCATAGGCACGGCGTACTTATTATACGCTTTGAGCGACAACGGATATTTTGACGTGGCTGAAAAAGTATTGATGAACGAAGAATACCCCGGATGGCTGTACGAAGTAAAAAGCGGAGCGACAACGATTTGGGAACGATGGAATTCGCTTATGCCCGACGGAACGCCTAATCCTCAGGGTATGACGTCTTTCAATCATTACGCATACGGTTCGGTAATGGAGTTTGTTTATCGTCGGGTTGCCGGTATCAACGCGGTGGCGCCCGGATTTAAAAAGGTCAGAATCTCGCCCCATCCGGTTGACGGAATAGACATTTTGACAGCTTCTTATCAAAGTGTAAACGGTGAAATCGTTTCCGGCTATAAAATCGAAAATGATAAAATCACTTATTCGGTCGAGATTCCCGAGAAAATTTACGGGGAAGTATATTTGCCGGAGTGTGAGGGGCCGGTATTTATCGGTAGCGGCAAATTTTCAAAAGAGATTTTTAAAAAGTGAATTGTCAACTCAAGTGCAACACTTTGGTAGAAAAAAAGAAGTTCATATAAGTCTATGGTATAATAGAGTTGCAAAACAAAAAATAACCAGGGAGATCTATATGAACTACCATCATTTTACCATAGAAGAACGCAGTTGTCTACGAGAATACTAAAAAAAAGGCTACAGTTATAGAAAAATTGCTAAATTACTTGGAAGAAACGTCAGTTCGGTGTCGAGAGAGATCAGAAGAAACCGAACTCATCAGTACGATGTCCCGACATATTATCCTCACACGGCACAAAAGAAAAGCGATTTAAGATAATCGGCACAGCGTTCGTGTTTGCAAAGAAGAAAGATCGCGCAAAAGTAAAAAAACTTATTTCTCGGTTAAATAAGTCTTTTTATATTATATCACGTAATGCACATGAAAAAGCGTACTCTTAATGTTTGATAGGTGCGTTAACTTTAAATACAAATACGGGAGCGGAATTTTTCGGGTAGAGGGGATACGGCCGCAAGGAACGAAGTAATAATCAGTCGGTCTTATAGATAAGGGCTACGCCCGAAAATGAAAAACCACCGGCTTAGCCGTTGGGTAGCTTTTGACCGGTTTTTTAGATAAAATTTAAGCCCGCTTGCAAAACTTTGTTTTTGCAAGCGGGCCATTTTGTTTTAAATTCAAATCTGTTGGATTTTTACGCGGGTACTACGCTGCTTGTTTATTTTCATTAGCGTTAGCGATAAGACCGAGTATGCCGCCAACTAAGCTGACTAAAGTACTGCTGATTACGCCGAAAACGATAGTTGCGATATACAAACCTTTGGTTTCCTTCTTGTTTGCCATAAAGCATATGACTGCGTTGATGCAGGCAAATACACCTGCTAATATAAATACAACGCCAGCCACAACTTTTGCGGAATTTACCAAGTTAACGAGATCTTCGTAAGGCATATCGCTGTATTCGGCAGAGCCCTCTACTGCTTTAATAATAGCGTCCGTCAAATTTTGACCTAAGCTAAAGCAAGCTATGCCTACAACGAGATAAGTTACAGCAGCGAGTATGGCGATAATTCCGCTAACGATGAGAATGATTTTTGATGCTTTTTTCATTTTTTCTCCTTAAAAAATAATTTTTTTTATATATTTTTTTTATATATTTAATTATATTAAATCGTTTAATAATGTTGTTTCCGTAACAAATTTAGTATGCGCTCTATCTCCCCTTTAGTTTCATAATTTTATATTATAATATATTCATTTATAAAAGTCAACGACATACGCTATGAAAAAAATATTTTTTAAATTTATTTTCGATTTGTAAAAACGCTTGACATAGAGAAAATAATTATGTATTATTGTATTAGTTAAGTAATACAGCGGTGGAAGAATGAGTTATAATTTCAATGATGAAACGCCCATATATCTGCAAATTATAGAACATATAAAAATGCAGATTATCAGCGGCAAATATTTGCCAAAACAAAAGATCCCGTCCGTTCGCGAATTGTCTTTTGAATATCAGGTAAATCCCAACACGGTGCAAAAGTCGCTTTTCGAACTTGAAAGTATGGGGCTTATCTATACGGAACGAACCAACGGTAAGTACGTGACGGACGATGCGGCGTTGATTGCCAAAATAAAGCAACAAACGATAAACAAAATGATAGAGGAGTTTTATTTGTCCATGCAAAGCATAGGGATAGGGAAAGAAGAAGTTCTGCAAATTCTTATTGACGAAAGGAGTAGAAAATGAAGTTATTGGAAGTTAAAAATTTAAACAAAAGTTTCGACGGCAAAAAAATCGTTGACGACGTAAGTTTTGAAGTTGAAAGCGGTAAGATAGTGGGGCTGCTCGGAAAGAACGGTTCGGGCAAAACTACGATTTTGAAAATAATAAACGATTTGCTTACGATAGACAGCGGAGAAATTTTAGTCGACGGGCAAAAGGTCGGCGAAAAAACCAAGGAAATTATTTCATTTTTGCCCGAGCGAACGTATTTGGAGCCGGACTATACCGTTTCACAAGTTTTTACGTTTTTCGAAGAATTTTATAAAGATTTCGACAGGCAAAAAGCGGAGAGGCTGCTTAAAGATCTCGACCTCGAAGTAAATTCGAAATTGGCTAAAATGAGTAAGGGTATGAAGGAAAAAGTTCAACTCATTCTCGTTATGAGCAGAAAGGCGAAATTATATATTTTGGACGAGCCGCTTGGCGGCGTCGATCCCGCAACCCGCGATTATATTATGCAGACGATACTTTCCAACTTCGGAGACGACGCGAGTATGATAATAACCACTCACCTCGTAAGCGACGTGGAAAAAATATTGGACGACGTGATATTTATAGATAAAGGCAAGGTGGTCCTTACGGGTAACGCCGACGAGTTAAGGGAAAGGGAAAACGCGTCTATCAACGAAATTTTCAGGAGACAATTAAAATGCTGAAATATTTAATGAAATACGATTTAAAAAAGATGTTGAAATTGTTGGTATGGTTGTACCCCGTATCGATTGCGCTTGCCGTAATTACCAGAATTTTTTACGTTTGGGACGATATTCAATTATTTAAAATTATAGGCGCGGTCTTTGCCGGCCTTACTTATTCTGCCATAGCAAACGTACTCGTAAATACTTTTGTACATATTTTAAAGAGATTTTCCACTTCGTTTTACAAAGACCAAAGTTATTTGACGCATACGTTGCCGGTAAAAAAAGACGAATTGATCTTGTCGAAATATCTTTCCGGCTTAGCGGTCGTTTTTGCAAGCATTATCGTCAGTTTTTTAAGTTTGTTTATAATATTCTATTCACCGGAATTTATGCGAGGTTTGAAACTTGCATTGGACGGCGTCGTTGCGGGATTTGGTATGTCCGGCGGATCGTTTGTGGCTTTAATGATATTAATAATTTTTTTAGAGATTTGCTCTCTGATAAGTTTTGCTTTTACGGCGATAGTAAAAGGGTATTCGTACAATCATAAACGTGGGTTAAAAGGCTTTTTGTGGTTTTTATGTTTTTACTTTTCCTGTTCCGTAATAACGCTGATATCGGCTGTTATCGTTGCGGCTATCACGGGTAATCTAAGCGGCTTGTTCGCAAACAAAATGTCCGGCGGAGCATTTTTATGCGTTATAATCGTCTGCGTTATTTCATATTTTTGCTTTGCCGTTGCGTTTTACTTTATATGCCAAAAAGAGTTTAAAATGGGCGTAAACGTGGACTGAGCGGCGCTTTGCGGATTTAAAATAAAGTTTGAAAAAAAGTTTTGGGCGGCGGCGCAAAAAAATTGCGCCGCCGCTTATATATAACTATTTGCATAAAAACCGTTGACATTTAAATTGATATGATTTATCATTTATATGATAGAAATAAATGATATCCGGATAGAAGTTGATTTATGCGAAATATTTACATTGTTTTAACCCAAACGAATTCGATTTTGGCCCGCATGATAAAGAGGTACACTCATAAAGAATATTCGCACGTGTCGATTGCGCTGGATGAAAATCTGCAAGAAATGTTCAGTTTCGGAAGATTGAACCCTTACAACCCTTTTGTCGGCGGTTTCGTCAGAGAATCTCCTGATTTCGGCACGTTTAAGAGATTTTATAAAACGAGAACTAAGATATTGGCGTTGTCCGTCAGCGAAGAACAATATAATCGCATCAAGAGAAACATTATGCGGATATCTTTAGACAAGGGCAGTTATCGTTTTAATATAATCGGTATGTTTGCGGTAGCTCTCCGCATCCGCATTCGCCGTAATAAATACTTTTATTGCGCTGAATTCGTAAAACATATTTTAGAGAGTTCGGACGTCGATATCAAACTCCCAGAACTGATAAAACCCGAGGATTTTGACGATATAAAAGGCTCCGTGGAAATTTACAGCGGAGTGCTGCGCGACTATAAAACGCAGCGTTTAAATTTAGGCAAAAAAAGAACTCTGCAGTTTAAATAAAAGCAAAGTTAATAAAAATATGGCGGCGGCGCAATTTTGCGCCGCCGCTTATGCGTAAAATTCCCGATCAGTTAAGCAATATCCTGTCAAACGTAGCTATTCTTTCTTGTGCAAATTTTAAAATTTGAGAAATATTGTTCGTATTTTGGCTGGGCACGTTAGGCCACTTTTGCCTTTCGAGCAGTTTAACGTCCTCATCTATCAGATTATCGAAATTTGTAAACAGTTTTTCTATGTTTTCCATGGTATAAACGCTTTCTCTCAACTCGGCGTATCTGTAGCAAATATCTTCGTAGAAGTTGGCGTACAGTTTCGCCCACAATCTGTTGCTGCCGGCCAAATCTTTCGGCAACATAAACGTTTTGGGATCGTAACCGAAAGTGCCGTTCCAGATAAGCCCCCAAGTACCGTCCAAATCGTAGCAGGACGAAAACCAAGTTTTGCCGTCGAAAGTAACCCATAATATGTTTTTGGCAACGTTATCCGCCGCGCAGATAAAAAACGTGTGCAACATGGAATCGATCGTTCGGTCTATGTCTATGTATCTGCCTATGCCGTTTTGAAATCTTACTCCATCGTTTTCGTTCACGAAATTCATCATTTCGTTAAAGCTGTCGCAAACCCACCTCGTATCGGTATCTTCCGTTGAACAATATTCCAAATCCCAGCCGGTGGAGGAGAAGTCGTATGATACGTTTTGCTTTAAAAACGTTGAATCCGTCCAGTCGTCAGCCATCAAAATCGCTTGTTCAACGTCCTCGTCGTCCATATCGAACATCCATTTGTCTTTCGGTATATTCAGCGTATAAAGCCCCAAAAATTCGCCTTTAAGGTTAACGACGACGGGGAACCCGTCAATGGCGCCGCCGTTAGGCAGATTTTTCAACTCGTCCATCACGTTATATCCGGCTTTAACGACCTGACCGTATAATTTAGCCGAAACCACGTTTCTGCTTTGAGAATAATCCACGTAATTCGCTTTTAAGCAATATTTGCTCTGCTTGCCCCAGGAATCGACAAACGTAATCTTATTTTTTCCCGTGCATTTTTCGTCTTTGAAAAATTGAATGGAAAAATTCTTTTTGTCGTAATTAAGAGAGGTTGCGCCCTGATATTTAAGCGTGGCGTAACAGCTGAAAGATTGCGCGTTTTTGCCTTCCTGAACGTAAGATACGGGGACAATCACTTTGTTTTCTTTTGAAATGCCGTCGAGATTGCCATCTATGTTTAAAACGGGCATACTATCGCCGAAATAATCTGGATCGTCAAAATAATCCGTATCGGGTTCTTCGGGCAGGACGGACTGATTGGAATTGTTCTCGTCTGTTCCGTCGGGCTGAGCGGAATTGTTGCCTTCGCAAGCGCATAAAAACGTAAGCGTAAAACAAACGACAAGCGCTAGCATTTTTTTAAAGATATTCATAAATTTTCTCCCCCTTTTAGTATATTGTATAATAACTTTTAATTTTTGTCAATTTTTACGCGGTGCATATTTTAACTAAAGGTAACCTTTGACCAAAATAAAAAAGCGGGAATTGCCTGTAAGCAATCCCCGTTTTGAAATATTAAGTTTTAATTAAAGGTCGTCCACGTCCTGTACCGGCTCCTCGTTTTCACCGATAAGATAACAGCCGGTGTAACTGCCAAGTAAGTCGAATTTAGACGCCATTTCGGGCTTTTTAACAGCCTTTTTTTGTTTTTTTGGCATATCTACCTCTTAATTACTTGCAGTTTTTAGTAGAACTACCGCAATTTTTGGTCTGCGTTTGGCTGCCGGTGGCATTCTTTGCGCAGTTTTTAGCGGTGCTCTTGCCGCTCGTCTTTACGTTTTTAGTTTTCATATCAGCTTTCTTCACCTTAAAATCCGCCTTTTAGGGGCAAGTTTTTTTAAGGCTTTTTCCCTCCTTCTGCAATTATTTTGCCCCGCAAAATCGGGCGTTATTCTCAAAAAAAGTGTAAATGATTAGAAATTGTTTAAAAAACAGGCAAATACGTTTGCAAAATGGAAAAGAAAAATGTAAAATATAATTAAATTTGTGCATAGTGCACAAAAAGAGGCATTGATGGATAACGATCTTAAGTATTTATTGAATTTGATAAAAGAGAACACGGGCATAAGAGTAAACGTGCATTTGCCCGCGGGCAATGAATTAAAACCCGAAGATATGGGCATAAAGACCGATGGTGAAAAAACTTTTTTCGGTTTTGTTTTCAAATCTTCGGAATACGTCGGCGAGCTGGAAGGTAACGACGACGCTGCCCGCGCTTACGCCTATTTGATCAAGGAATTTATAAACGGCAAGAACGTTGCGGATCTCGACCTCGGCATGAACGAATACCTTAAAAAGATAGTTTTGGGCGAGTGCGATACCGCTCAAACGGAAAATTTTAAGATGAAGTTCAACGTTAAGGACGTTGCTTGTTACGTTCTTGCCATCGTCTGCCCGAAGGGTAACGGCGAGGAAGTTATGAATTTGCTTGAAAGTTTTTCGGGAAACACCCTCGATACCCCGCTTGCCGTAGACGAAACCAACTTTGCCTTCGTGAAGTTTACGGAAAGGACGGATTCCGAATATCAGCCCGCGTCGGAATTTGCGGAATACCTCGTGCAGTCGATTTTCGAGGAGTTGGGCTTGCGCGTGAGCGTGGGCGTCGGTTCGGAAGTCAAAAAGATAGGAGAACTCAACAAGTCATACTCACAGGCGTTGGCGGCGCTTAAAATGAGCACGATTTTCAATGCGAAGGGCGTCGTGCATACTTACAGGGAGTTCGTGCTTATTAATATGCTTGAACAGCTGCCCAAAAACAAGCTTGAAGAATATCTAGAATTGCTTATGGGCAACGGCGGAGAGGGGGTATTCGACGATCCCGAAATGGTAAACACAGCGGAGGAGTTCTTTCAAAACAGCCTTAACGTCAGCGAGACCTCGCGAGAGTTGTTTATGCACCGCAACACGCTGATGTACCGCCTTGACAAGATAGAAAGGGCTTCCGGTTTGGATATAAAAAACTTTTCCGACGCAGTTACTTTCAGCCTTATTATTATGATAAAAAAATTACTTGAAAAGTAAATTTCGGCGTTGCAAGAAAGCGGCGTAGTATCAATTAGTGCCCTTTTTCGCAGAAGAATCGGCAATAAGGAGATTTTATGAACGATAAAAACAATAAATTTTTAAAAACGGCGGTGGCAGTTTTTGTTTCGTTGGCAATAGCGGGGCTGGCATTTTATGCGGGCTACGTCACGAGGGAAATGAAGATGCCGAAGTCGCTGAAAGACGCAGAATTCGTTTTGGAAACCATCGATAAATATTACGACGGTGATTTTGACTCGAACGAATTTTTGAAGAAGGCGGTGACAGGCGCGCTTGATAGATATTCCTTTTTTTACACCCCTTCAGATTATCAAAACGTAACGATAGAGAGAGAGGGGATAAACACGGGCAAGCTCGGTTTGATGTTTTACTCGGGTTCTACACACGTTTACAGCGTTTCGGGCAATTCTCCGGCCGATCGCGCGGGAATTGAAGAAGACGGTTACGTCGTGGCCGCAAAACTAAACGCCGCAAGCGAGTTTACTCCCATTAATAATTACGTCGATTTCGATACGTTTACGAGCGGTATAGATAAAGGAATAAAAATCGATCTCAAAATTCGTTACGGCGAAGAAGAAAGAGTCTATACGCTTGCCAAAGAGGACTTTAACGAGTCGTACGTCTGGTATGCCGACTCCCAAAAATCATACGGCTGCATTTACGATAAATCTACGGGCACGTGGTCGCTTGCAGAAAGGGAAAAACCCCTTAAATCTAACGTTATCGACGGTTATGCCTATATAAAGTTTTCAAGATTCAACGGCGACGCGGCAAAGCAGCTGAAGCTTGCGCTCGATAAAATGAAGGAGCGCGGGAACAAAAAACTGGTGCTTGACCTGAGGAATAACGGCGGCGGATATATGGATATCCTTGAAAAAATCGCCGCAATGTTGTGCCCCGGATCGGGCAATCGTCCGATTGCCGTCGCCAAGTTTAAATCGGGTGAAATTTATAATTTTTATATGAAAGGCGGCAGTTACGACAATTATTCTTTCGAAAAGATATGCATACTTGCAAACTCAAATTCCGCTTCCGCTTCAGAGGCGTTGATAGGAGCCATGCTCGATTACGACGCTTCCGAAAATAAAAACGTCGTTCAAGTGTACGTTTCTCTCGCGGCGGACGGGAAATACCGCACTTACGGCAAAGGCATAATGCAAAGCACTTTTAAGAACGATAACGGAGGCGCTTTAACGCTCACAACGGCGCACCTGTATTGGCCCAAGAGCAACGTTACGATTCACGGCGTAGGCGTTACGCCCGAAACGGACGCAAGAGTGCACGGAGTTGCCCCCGCGGCGGGTGTTGACGCGGAACTGATTGCCGCGATGAGCTGATCAACTATTGGCAAAATAGTGCGATAGCGCGTAATTTATATCGTCGCCGGCAATATCGGTGATAGGTCTTAAATAATTCGGCGTGGAAGTATCGTCTTCCGCGCTGTTTTTTTGCGCTTTTTCGCTTAAATTTTCTTCTTTTTCGGGGGAAGGTCTGCGAGTGTTGGCAAAGTTCTTTCCGCCGTTCATCATGCCTGCAAATAACGGCAGAAGCTTATCTACCGTAAGTCCGCCCTGCATGAGTTGCGAAATTTTGCTTATATCGGGAAAGGCCGAGGCGCTATCTCCGTTGTTTACGCCGAGCAGCGACATTACCTGCGCGAGTTTTTGGCCGTCCGGCGCTTCTCCGTTGCCGGAAAGCAACATCATCATAATAAGTAAAGGAAATAAATTATTCATAACACACCTTTAATAACATTATATTAAGTAACGGCATAAATATGTTAGTGAATCGACACGGAGGTAATATAATGAAAGATTTTAACAGCTACGTAAAAAACAACCGCGCCAACTCAAACGGCGGAAACGGTGGGGCAAACGGCGGAAACGGCGACAATTACGGCGACGTTGAGGACGTTTTGACTTCCCTCGCCAGAAAATACGAGGGAGCCGATGAAGACGAGCTTATCGCCGCAATATTCGCCGAGGCGGAAAGGGGTAGGAAAAACGGCACCCTTTCGGATGCCGATATAGATAATTTTGCGCGCACGGTTTCGCCGATGCTTAACGATAAACAGCGCAAGCGGCTTGAATCTATCGTTCGGCACTTAAAGCAAAAGTAGCCTTTTTCGCGCGTTATCGCATAGTTTTGCAAATTTCTGCCATCGCCGCAAGGAACGCGTTCAGATCTTTAAACGTGTTTTTGTTTGAGAGCGAGATTCTGACCAGCCCGTTTTTTTCGGTGTGCAGGTATTCGTGCATGAGCGGGGCGCAATGAAAGCCGCCGCGCACGGCTATATCGTAGGAAGAAGATAGAATTTCGGAACATTCCTGCGAGGGGACGGCGTCCACCTCAAACGCGACTATGCCGAATGGGTTAGGGGAGGAATACGTGCGCACGCCGGGTAAATTTTCAAGCCCTTCTACGGCGGCTTTCGTTAGCTGTGTAAGGTATTTTTCGGAATCCTGCATAACGGAGTAAACGTACTGCACGCCTTCGTACAGCGCGATTATCGCCGGAAGATTGAGGGTTCCGCTCTCCAACCGCTCGGGGTAGCAATCGGGTTGATCGGGGTTGAAACTTTCCGTGCCGGTTCCGCCGAAAGTAAGCGGCTCGATATCGCACTTATCGGTAAACAGTAACGCGCCGGAGCCCATTATCCCGCCAAGCCCCTTATGTCCGGCAAGACAAAGTATATCGATTCCGTCCGCGCACATATCTATGGGCACGTGGCCGCCGCTTTGCGCGCCGTCTACCATATAAATTACGTCGGGATAATTTTTTTTGAGAGCCATGCCTATGGCGTGTACGTCTGCGGTTTGCCCGTTCACGTTGGACGCCTGATTAGTTATAACAAGGCGGGTATCGGCAGTAATATAAGGTTCGATATCGGCAAAGGTGATAGCGTGTTTTTGTGGGAAAAAGGCGGTTTCTTTGGAAAAAACGCATTTTGCCTTCACCCCGCGTGAGAGTAATTTGTGCACGGGGCGAATGACGGAATTGTGTTCCATACACGTATAGATAACGCCGTCGCCCTCTTTAAGCGTGCCGAATATTGCCGTGTTTAGCGCCTCGGTGCAGTTTTTTGTAAAGATCGTGCGCTCCAAGCTGCCGTTGTTAAAGGTGTCGCTCAAAAGTTTGCGCGTTCTGAAAACCGCGTCGCCACCTGCCGCGGCAAGTTTATGACCGCTTCTGGTCGGGTTTGCGTTTAAATATCTTACTGCGGAAGAAACGACTTCCTGCACGCTGTACGCTTTAAAGCCGCCCGTGGCAGCATTGTCAAAATAGATCATAAGCTCCTCACAAAATTCAGTTTGTCGTAATATTATATTAACGGAGGCGTCGATCTATTCTTATTTTACAGAGGAGGAAATTTAAATGGGCACAATTCTCGCCGTGTTTCGTTCGAGAACGCAAACGCAGTATTTTGTGCAGATAATGCGCAGTTACGGCGCGCAGTGCACCGTCGTGCAAACGCCTGCGGAAGCGAGGGTAGGCTGCGGAATATCCGCAAAATTTTACATGCAGGACCTTTCGCTGGCGCGGCGCATCCTGCAAGCAGGCGGAGCGAACGGCTTTAACGGATTTTATGAAATAAAGAAGGCCGCGGGGGCAGTGATGATCCGCCGCATAAATTAAAAAACCCCCGATATCCCGCGTTATTGCAGGGTATCGGGGTAATTTATTAAGTAAAATAATTTTTAAAAAGCAGGTTACAGCGACTGCATAAGCATTTTTACGAGAGAAATATACACCCTTGACGCCTCGTCGACGACCGCGCGGAATTCTTCGGCGCCGCCTTCCCCGTCGGAAATCGCCTTTATTAACAGGCAAGGCACGTTATTAGCCATGCAAGTCAGGGCTATGCCTGCCGATTCCATTTCGCACACGTCTGCGTCGTATTGCTCGGTCAGGTATCGTTTGTCCGATTCTTTCGTAACGAACTTGTTGCCGGAAGCGCAAATCGCCGTTTCGATAGTGGGATCAAACGCCTGAGCTTTTTCTATGAGCGACTTATCAAGCGGAATGTAAACGGATGGCAAATGAGCGTATCTGCCTACCTCTACGCCGTCCAAGTCAGAAGTGTCCATTTCGTAATGTACTACGGAGGACAGAATTACCGTCTTTTTCAGCGTGTGCTTTTTTTTCAGACTTCCGCAAACGCCGAAGTTGATAATAGCCTCTACGCCGTAAGCTGTTATAAGGTGTTGCGCCGCCATAGTGGAGTAAATTTCTCCGATGCCGCTTTCCGCAAGATAAATTTCTTTATCGCCTTGTTTTGCGTAAAGTACGCGTTTGCCGTTTGGGGCGGGCAGAGGAGTAACTTCTCCCATACTTTCTAGAAGTGCGTTAAGTTCGCCGCTCATTGCGGCAATAAGACCAATTTTTTTCATAATTTTACCTCAATCCGTGATGGGCTTACCCATAGTAAGCGCGAGGACGGCTTTTTCTGCGTGAATTAAATTTTTTGCCATTTCAGAAGTTGCCGATTGCGGTCCGTCGCAAACGAAGGATTCCGCCTCGGTAGTCCTGTCTATCGGCATGGGGTGAAGAAACACGGCGTTTGGCGCGGCGAGTTCAAACGCGTCTGCCGTGAGTATATAGTCTTGACCGAACCCGCTGTTCGGGGAAACGTAGACCGCGTCGCAATCCTTGACGCCTTTTTCTACCGATTCGTAGCAGGTAAGCGAAGAATAGATGGACGCAGCGTCTCGGTCTTCCTCAGTGGGGGCAAATTCTTTCGGCGCAACGGTGCGCACGTTCATGCCGCACTTGAAGGCGCATTGAAAAATCTGGCTATGCTCGCGTACGTTGCCTATTATACATAAGGTAAGGTCCTTGAGTTTGCCGAACTTTTCCCAACAGGTCAGCATTGCGGCGAGCGCCTCGCACGGGCCGGTTTTGCCATGCGCGTTTATTACGGGTAAATCCGTGTTGCGCGCAAGAACCTTAGCGTCATGCCGGTTTGACGTGTTTACTATTATTCCGCTTACGCCGTAGCAAGCCAAAGCGGCGGTTTCGTCCGTGCTTTCTATCAGAGATTGCACGTGCTTTTCTTCGAGCGGCATTGAAATAAGCGAGCCCGCAAGCTGTTTTACCGCCAGCCTGAAAGATATCGCCTCCGACGAATACTCGGGGTTGGTTATCATCAAAAGGTCCTTGCCCGAAAGGTAAGGTTGCCTTTCGCCTACGGAATTTTTAAGTTTTAACAGCCTTGCCGTATGTAAAATTTCGTAAATTTCTTCCGGCGAGAAATCTTTGAAGGAGTAAAAACTTCTGCCTTCAAGTCCGCTGTACGAGGGCGAATAATGGTTTATATCCATAATCTGATCTCCGTAAACATAGTAATTATAACAAATATCTCAAAATATTGCAATCGTTTTTATTAACATAGTGCTGCACGCCGTTATACTTTATTAAAAAAATATGTTTAAAACGAGTGCAAAGTTTAAAAATTTCTGTTATAATATAAATAGAAAAAGATTGTAAAAGACTTTACGAATATCGAACGGATAGAGTTTTATAAGGCATGGACCTTAGCAAAATTACAATGAGGAGGAGCTTATGAAAGTTCGCATCAATAAAGACGTGTGCATCGGCTGCGGCTATTGCCAAAGCGTGGAGCCGAAAGTGTTTAAAGTGGCTGACGAGGCTCAGGCCGAAGTTATAGCCGAAGTAACCGAAGAAACCTATTCAAACGTGCAAGAGGCTATGGCAAATTGCCCCGTCTCTGCCATTGAGGAGGAGTTTTAAACAAAAATTGCGGGAGATTCCCGTGAAATAAAAGTGAGGTAAAATTTATGAAATACGTATGTGGAGTTTGCGGATACGTTTACGATGAGGAGGCGGGCTGCCCCGAAGCCGGCATCGCGCCCGGAACACCTTGGGAAGAAGTTCCCGAAGATTTCGAATGTCCTCTTTGCGGAGTCGGCAAAGACGAATTTGAAAAAGAGTAATTAAAACTATTCAAGGGGCGGCACTTTTGCCGCCCCTTGATCATAACCAAAGCGAAAAAAGGCGCTCGGCGCGTTCGGATACAGAATGTTTTGTTATATCGTAAGTTTTATTTGTGATACTTGCCGCCGCCCGAAATCATAAAAGCGCGGTATATCTGCTCTGCGAGCATAACTCTCGCAAGGGTGTGGGGAAAGGTCATATCGGACATGGAAATAAGCTCGTTTGCGGACTTTTTAACAGCCGACGAAATGCCGTGGGAGCCGCCTATTACGAAGCAGATTTCGCCCTCTCCGCGGTTTTTGAGAGAGGTAAGTTTGTCGGCGAATTTTTCGGACGACGTTTTTTCTCCCTCTATGGCAAGGCAAATAACGTAGCCTTTGAGTTCTTTTCTTATATTTTCGCCTTCGGCGTCGAGGATCCTCTGAATTTCCGCGGGAGAGGGGTCCGCGGTGAAGTTTTCTTCCTTTACTTCGCACACGGAAATCTCGGCGAAGCGAGATATCCTTTTTGCGTACTCGTTTACGGCGTCGGCAAAATATTTTTCTTTAATCTTACCTACGCACACTATTTTTATCTTTAACATTTTACGCCCCCATATACGTTAAAAGATCCGCCACCCACATTATGAGGCAGGCGGCAAAACCTATAAACGAATATATAAAAAACCCCTTTTTCGTGTGATTTAGGGCGTTTTTTTCATTTGAAGGAACAATATCCGTCGGCTTGTTTTTATCGAAGAATATCAAGTATACCGCGGCAGCCGCGAAACATAATAAGCCAAGCGCAGTAAGCACCGCGGTAACCGTGGCGTTGCCTTCGGTTCCGCCCGTGTACAAATAGTTGGATATCAAAACCACGGCGTTATTGGCAAAGTGTATCAAGACGCTCGGCCAAACGGAGCCGCTCCTTAAAGCTATCAAAAAGAACGCCGCGCCGCAAACGAATTGATACGGAGTTTGCTGAGGGTTTTGGTGGAACAGCGAAAAAGCGAGTCCGCCTATAAGCACGGTGAACACTACGGATTGTTCTTTAAGTCCGGAAAGGATATATCCCCTGAAAAGACATTCTTCCAAAAACGCGGGCAGGGCGCCGGCTACTATCAGCCACACGGCGAGTTTCCACAGCCTGTCGTTGGGCAGAGTCATCGCGGGTTTTGCATACCCCAGCTTTTCGAGCAGAGAGACGAAAATATTGTTCAGTTCTCCAAGACCGAAAAGCATGCCGAAGGCGAGCATCGCCGCGAGGATAAGGTATTTGTAATGGAATTTTTTAAACGGTACGATTGCAGAAAAGGACAGGTTCTTCCGTTTTGACGAAATCAAAAGCGCTATGAGCACCGAAACGCTGCTCAGCCCGTACGCAAAAACGTAGTAGATAAAGCCGTTTTGCAGCTGTTTGCCGTAATCTGCGGCAGTCAAGCCTTTTGAGTTGGCAATAGCGGATATAACTATGGAAAACAGCACGGATACCGCAATGGAAACGAGTACCGCGACCGTAAAGGTGAAACCTGCGTCTGCCGAAGTATAGGCGTTTATATATCGTTCGTTTTGGGCGGATACCGCCGCGTTATTTTTTTTCATAAGTCTATTATATAACAAAAAAACGGTCGTGTCGAGCAAAATTCGGCACAAATAAAACGGCAAGCATTATTTGTTGCGCGTTTACATATTATTAAAATATGCTTGTAAAGAGTTTTATAGAAAATTTGCTGTTGATGGTGGGCGGCATAACCATATTTTTGCACGGACTCAAACTGATGAGCGACAACTTGCAGGAAATAGCCGGCAGTAAGATGAAAAACCTTCTCGAGGGGGCGACGAGCTCTAAGTTAAAGGGCGTGGCGATGGGTACGCTCGCCACGGCGGTAGTGCAGAGCAGTACAGCCGTAAACATTATGCTCGTGGGGTTCGTCAATGCGGGAGTTCTTGGTTTCGAGCAGGCCGTTTCGGTAATAATGGGCGCAAATATAGGCACAACGGTAACGGCGCAACTCGTTTCGCTTTCCGGCAACGACCTGTTCGATATAACCGCTTTCGGTTCGCTGGTGGCGTTTTCGGGGTTTTTGATATCGTTTTCATCAAAAAAATATCCGCACCTTATAGGCGGCATAATGCTCGGTTTCGGCTGTGTGTTTATAGGGCTGGAAATAATGAACACTTCCATCTACGCGTTTAAAAATTACGAATTCTTCCGCAGGCTGTTCATGGCTTCAAACCCGTTCGTCCTCATCCTTAACGGACTTTTGATAACAGCTATAGTGCAAAGCTCGTCGGCGGTGAGTTCGGTTATGATAATTTTGGCGCTTAACGGGCTGATAACCTTTGAAAACAGCGTCTATTTGATTTTGGGCACGAACATAGGCGCGGGTATAGCGGTGCTGTTTATAAGCGCGTCTATGAGCGCCGAAGCCAAGAAGGTGGCCATAGCAAACATAATGTTCAACGTTATAGGCGCGGCGCTGTTCGTGTGGCCGCTTATGATTTTCGAAGAACCTATCGCCGCGTTTTTCGCCTCTATAAGCGGCGGGATAGAACGGCAGGTGGCAAACTTCCACACGATATTCAATATTGCGGTAACGCTCGTGTTGTTGCCGCTAAGCAAATATTTTGCGCGTCTGGTAAACGCCTTAGGCGATTTTAAAGCGTTTAAGAGCCGTGCGCGCGGCAACGAAAAAACAAAGAGCGCAAGACCTGCCTGACTCGGCAGGTTTTTTTGCGCGTTTTTTGGCGGCGATTGTTGCGATTTGAAGGCGAATTGAAATTTTTTTCGAATAAAATGTTTTTTGTAATTTTTAAAGGGGAATTTTCATTGACAAATTATTTCAAAAATGATAATATTTATAATGAATTTATATTAATACGGGCGGGACTTTGTTTTACGTGCCCGTTCGAGGAGTAAAAGATGAAAAAAACGGCAAAATTTTTATTGCTTACAGTTCTCGCGTTCTCCTTCCTGATTTCTATGATCGCCTGCACAAAAACTAACAAGCAGAGCGAGACCAGCGAAACGAGAATGACGATCGAGTTAGTTACCGCCGGTAGCGACGACGCACTTCTTACCGAAGACGATCTTCCCGAAGGCGAAGGAAAGTACTACACAGTTACCGGTTATACTTTTTCCGAAAGCGACGCGCAGATAGTTACCTACGCCGCCGACGACAAGTATTACTACACCGACTACTACACAGGCACCAGGGGAAAGGATAAAGACTACCTTACTGAAAAGGAAAGGTACAACGAACTTACCGCTTTAACTCTGCCCAAGGCAGTTAAAGTAGCAACTTCCGACGCTAAGATTTATCTTACGGCAGAAAGGCTTGCAAAGGTTGACGCTAACGGCGTTATCGACCTTTCCAACGGATCGGCTAATGCAAAGACGCTTTACATCCGCACCATCGACGCAAACGCGTTTTTGAACCACACCGAGTTGAAGGCCGTAGTCGTTCCCGAAACTTATCTTGCGATAGGCGACGGAGCGTTCAGCGGATGCGGCAACCTTGAGGAAATGACAATTCCCTTCGTCGGCAAAAAGACGGGCGCTGTAAACGGAGGAAAGAACTTCGGCTATATATTCGGCACCTACGAATATACCAACAGCGTTTCGGCAGCGCAAAACTACAATTTATCCGGCTCGGCAACGTATTACGTGCCCGCCGATCTTAGAAAGGTAACCGTTACCGCAGACGTTACGCCTTACGCGTTCTATAACGTAACTACGGTAGAAGAAGTCGTTTACAATTACGGCGACGTTATCCCCGCATACGCGTTCTACGGTTGCACGGGGCTCAAATCGCTTGAGCTTCCCGCAAGCATCAAGGAAATAGGCGAGGGCGCTTACGGCAGCTGCAACAAGCTGAACAAGGTAAACTTCACAGCGCTTACCGCTCTTGAAAAGATCGGCGCAAATGCATTTGCAGGTTGCACGATGCTCGGCTATACCGACGGTAAAGTGCTCAACTTGCCCGCAAGCGTTAAATTTATAGGCGAGCAAGCGTTTGCAAACTGCACTTCGATAGAAAAGTTCGTATTCGAAGCTACCGAGCAAGCCGAAATCAAGGCTCAGGCGTTCAGCGGTTTGACTTCGCTTGAAGAAGTTACCATCAAAAACGCTTTAATGAGCATCGGCGCGTTCGATACCTGGTCCGAAATGCTTACGGCTACTCTCACCGATTGCACCGTTGTAGGCGGCGGAGATTTAAAACTTGCCTTTATCGGCGCGATTACCGCAGAAGACGCCGAAGGCAAAGAATGGCTGGACGTCAACTTTAAATTGAACTGATTTAAAGCAAATATTTCTGCGGAGGGATTTTTTGCCCTCCGCATTTTTTATATATCGTTATTTTAAGATATAAAGCAATTGTTTGACAAATTTACTTTAACGTGTTAAAATAAAAAAGATTTGATCAAAGGAGGTCAATATGAAAAAGGCAATAGCAATTATAGTAGCCGTATTTGCCGTATTTGCGCTTGCGTCTTGTTCGGCAACCGCGCAAGAGTTGAGCGTAAATGGCAGAGAAATGAGCGAGGAGCAAATTACCGAATTCGTTGAAGAATGTAAAAAAATCGAGAGTGCAAAGAATGAAGTTTCCTCCGGCTGGTATAAGTTCAAAATAGTTTCCAACGCCGAAGAAAAAGCCGAAAAGAGCGTTACCGTTACCGATATGGAGATCAGTGGCAAGGTATTCGTTTCCGATATAAGTTATGACGTTAAGATGGAATTCGATATAAAGACGAACATCGAGCAAAAGAACCTTAGCGGCGTAAAAGTTTATATCGAAAAAGAAAAAGCTCACGTCGTATATTTGAATGGCGTAGTTTATATTGATATGGAAAGCAACCATGAGGACAAAACGGGTAAAACCACTCGGCACATATACACCATGTCCGGCGCAAGCGTTCTTTCCGCAATTTTGGGCGACGCAACTTCCGTAATAGGCGAAGATTCCGATATGATAGAAAACGTAATAGGTGATGCTGATAAAGTTTACAACGATAAAGGAACTTATTACGCTCAGTCGGAGGGAGTAAATAACGTTGGCAAATATAAAAACGTTTCGATGATAAAATTCAAAAACAAGGCCATCGAGCCGGAAAAATACAGCGCTTACACTTACAACGTCGTAGAGGACGTTTTCGAAAATACTACGACCACCACGACTACAAGGGTAGATTTCAACAAGGCGTCTTTCGGGGCGAACATAAAAGAACCGCGCAATATAAATAAGTATATGCTCGGTAACATGTAGCATGGAGGGAAGATCGAAATGAAAAAGATTGTTTGTATTTTGTTGGTATGTGTATGCGCGCTTTCTTTCGTCGGGTGCGGCAAGTTTTCAAAGCAGACGACCAAGTATGCCACTGCAGAGGAGATAACCGCGTTTTTTAAAGAGAAGAAGCTCAATTTAGAAGATTACAAAAACGCACACACGGATCTTAAATATACCGTTAAAGAGTATCGAAGCGATTACGAAAGCAGCTATAAATTGACCGCAAAGGGCGATAGCGTCGGTCAGGACGTTTCGTTTAATATGACAGCCTCCACGGTGGAAAAATCCTCTTACATAGGCGGTAGCGCAAAGACCGAAACTACGGAAAAGGAGACGTACGTGTTAATCGGTAAAAAGTCGTATCTCAATAGCGATTACAGCAGCAAGGGAGAGTTAGGTTCAAGCACTTCCAAAAATAAAGTTATAGGCGACGAGGGCAAGCTTTACGGCGAAGTGGAGAACATTTTGTTTAATTTAACCTTAGTTGTCAAAGCAATAGGCCGTATATCAGATCCCTATTTGTTCGTATTTTTGGATAAGGACGCTTGCACCATAATAGACAGCACCTTAAACGAGTATGAAAAATGCGTTATTCTGTTTAAAGGAAACGATATTACCGACGTGTATTATTACTACGAATCTTCGGAAATAGGAAATAAAGAGACTTTGGAGATAACCATAAATATGGGCAAAGCCGGTAAGATCAAAGAGCCTTCAGACAAGGACAAGTACATAGAAAACTAAAACGTAAAAATATTAAAACAGTGCCGTGGCGTTAAAAACCGCGGCACTTATTTTATGCTTAAAAATGCTGTTTATTCGTCTTTTTCGGGCAGGAACTTATCGAATAGATTGTACCTTTCCGGGTGGGTGATTGCCCCGTGTATGCGGTGTTTTACGAAGGGAATATCCTTTTTTATACCGTTTATAAGGTCCTTTACGTATTGCCTTTGCGTGTGTTTATCCGACGGGCACGCGTTGTGCAAGATGGGCTTATCTTTTGCAAATGCGCGTATGTCCTTTTCTTCTATATATATCATGGGGCGTATCAACGTTACGTTCGATCTGTCCATATGAGAAACGGGCTCGAACGTGGAGAGCCTTCCTTCGTAAAACATTGAAAGGAAAAACGTTTCGATAAGGTCGTCTGCGTGGTGCCCGAGGGCAAGTTTATTGCAACCCATCTCTATTGCCGCGTTATTAAGGGCGCCCCTGCGCATTTTAGAGCACAAACTGCACGGGCTTGATTCTTTGCGCACGTCGAATATTATTTCGGCTATATCCGTCTTTACGACGCGGTATTCCACGCCAAGCTGCTCGCACAGCTGCACGAGGGATTGTTTTTCATCTTCAGACGTATCTTTAAGCCCCATATCTACGGTTATTGCACAAAGTTCAAAGGGGTTAGGATAAAACCTCTTTAACCCGGCAAGGATGTATAAAAGGGTAACGCTGTCCTTTCCTCCGGAAAGGCCTACGGCTATTTTATCTCCGGTGTTTATCATGTTGAAATCGTCAACGGCACAGCGTGCCGGAGAAAGCAGTTTTTGTAAAGTCATATTAAACCTCTCTCGTTTAAGAAACAATTCTGTTGCAGTTTTTTCCGTTATATGGTATAATACCGATTAATCCGATATATATTATATGATATAATAATTCTTCTTTAAAATCAATCGATTAAAGGGTAAAAATGAAGGATGCAATAGTACAATTTTTGCAGTCGATAACCGGCAGCCCCGCGCTTACCGTTTTTATATTTTCAATGCTGCCTATGGTAGAGTTGAAGGGCGCCATACCAATAGGCGAGGCGCTTGGATTTGGGCTGTTAAAATCGGCGGCGCTTGCCTTTTTGGGTTCGACTTTTATTTGCATTCCCATATATTTCCTGTTGGTTCCTATTATTAAGCTGTTAAAAAAAATAAAGTTCGTTTCCCGCCTGGCAGACGGCGTTGAAGGGGTTTTGCAGAGGCGTGCGGAAAAGTTATCGGTAAATGCAGACGGCAAAGCCAAATTAAAAAGGCAGCTGTTATTCGCAATTTACGCGTTCGTCGCCTTGCCCTTGCCGCTCACGGGAGTGTGGATGGGAACCGCCATAGCCGTCTTTCTCGGCTTGAAATTCAAAGAAGTTATTCTTCCCATAGCCTTGGGCAACTTGACGGCAGGTTGCATAATTACGCTTATAACTTACCTTTTCAGAGACTACGTCGAATATATAATTTTAGGTCTGTTTGCCATCGCCATAATTATGCTTGTGATATTTATAGTTCAAATAGCACTAAGCAAACCGCGTAAAGAAGATACTAAAAACAATTTATAAAATATTTCTTTTTGCTATCCCCTAAAATATTGCTTATAAATACGGATTGTGATATAATCAATAGGCAAACACATTAGGGGATATTTTAATGAGTAAACTTTATAGAACGGAAAGCGATTCCGTCGGAGAACTTGAAGTAGAGAAGGAAGCGTACTACGGTATTCAAACTTTGCGCGCAAGTAAGAATTTTGATATAACCGGCAGTCGCATGAGCCGTACTTTCGTTAAAAACATTACGCTTATCAAAAAGGCAGCGGCTACAGTAAACGGCGAATACGGGCTTTTAGACGCCCACAAGGCCGCCGCTATAATTTACGCGTGCGACGAGGTGCTTGCAGGCAAGCACACCAAAGATTTTATCGTCGACGCAGTTCAGGGCGGCGCGGGTACTTCGGCAAATATGAACGTTAACGAAGTTATTGCCAACATCGCCATTGAAAAACTCGGCGGGGAAAAGGGTGACTATTCAATAATAAGCCCTAACGACGACGTCAATATGGAGCAATCCACCAACGACGTTATACCTACCGCCGGTAAACTTACAGTTTTGAAACTTTCACGCGCGCTCATTGAAGAATTAAAGAAACTACACGTGGCACTTGAAGAAAAGGCGGTTGAGTTTAACGACGTTTTAAAGATGGGTAGGACGCAATTGCAAGACGCCGTGCCAATGCGCATGGGGCAAGCCTTTCACGCCTTTGCTACCGCCATTTTACGCGATATAAACAGGATAGAACGCAATCTGACAGAGATGCACGTAATAAATATGGGCGGCACGGCAATAGGTACTGCTATAAACGCCAAAAAGGAATATTTCGACCATATTACGGATAAACTTTCAGATCTGTTCGGTGAGCCGCTACAGCGCGCGGGCGATTTGTTTGACGGTACGCAAAACGTCGATTGTTTCGTTTCGGTTTCGGGCGCGTTAAAGGCGTGCGCGGTAAATCTTTCAAAAATGTGCAACGACCTCAGACTTATGTCAAGCGGGCCGCGCACAGGTTTGGGCGAAATAATTTTGCCTGCAAAGCAAAACGGCTCGTCCATAATGCCGGGCAAGGTGAATCCCGTTATTCCGGAAGTTGTAAATCAAGCGGCGTTTCTCGTTATCGGGCACGACGTTACCATTACTCTCGCCGCAGAGGCAGGGCAACTTGAACTTAACGCTTTTGAACCCGTAATTTTCTACCAGATATTCGAATCGATCAGCGCTCTGCGCGGAGCCGTTACGACGCTGACGGAAAATTGCATTAAGGGCATAACCGTTAACCGCGAACGCTGCGAAGAATGGGTGAACAGGAGCGTGGGGATTGTTACGGCGTTAAATCCTTACATAGGATATAAAAAGGCGGCAGAAATCGCCAAAGAGTCCCTTAAAACGGGCGAACCGATAAAGAGTATCGTTTTAAGAGAAAAACTGCTTGACGAAAAAACTCTCAACAAAGTTTTAAATCCCGTACTTTTAACAGAACCTTTCAGCGATAAAGATTAACGCTGTATCGGCCGACCTGATATGGTTTAATTTAAAATAAAACGTAAGCACACTATACGCTTAAAGCGAAACGTAGTGTGCTTTTCTTATATAAAAAGTTTGTCTTTCAGGTAAAAATTTACCCCCGCCCTAAGTAAGGGCGGGGGTGTTTTTGCTTAAGCAATATTAATTTGCCGTTCGCAAATGGGAGGTAAATTATTTGTAGAGTTTCATAGTACCCTTGAACCAGAACTTCGTGAACACTGCTTTATAGTATGCATCGGTTGTCTCAGTAGCGTCTACGTGTTCAGCTTGCGCAGTTTCGGTATCGATAACGTTGCCAACGCTGTCGTATGCTTTCGCTTCACAGTAATCGTAACCTCCGCCGCTTTCTGCAGGATGCCAGAAATATCTAACGGTTGCTTTGTTTTCAAGCTCTTTAACTTGAGTTTCGAACATTTCGTTTTCGAACTCAGCGGTCCAAGTTATTAAGCCTGCGCCTTCTGCCGTAGGAGCAGATACAACGTCGTATTCAGCCTTAACGGTTTCGGTTATTACGTGGTCTTCGCTGTGTGAGCAAACGGTAGTAGCGGTGCAGTAATACGTCGTTACGCCTTCAACAACTTCAAGTGACCATTCATAGGTCGGCTGTTGATAATCGTGACCAAGTGCCCGTATGTCAACCATCTTTTCCTGCGTGGTAAATACAGCGGTCTGTCCGTACATCAACGTAAACGTTGCGGTGTATTTGCCTTGGCCTGGATTTTCGCAATCTGCAGGGGTGATTTCTTCATAACTTGTCGTTACGGTTTCGGTAAAGGTGTAATTGTAGTTAGTAGCGGTGTTATTACCGGTTACAGTTGAATTATCCCTAGCCCAAACATACTGGGACTCTCCGAGGAGAAGGTTCAACGGAGCAACAGTTTCCGTCTTGGTCTGAGTTTCGTAGTTCTCGTTGGTGAATATTGCGGTATAAGTACGAGTACCTTCGTTATTAGGACCATTAGGATAATCGACTTTTTCGGTAGCTGTAACAATTTCGGCAGGAATTGTGTGAGCATTTTCGTTTTCGCATACACCGGATGCAGTTACTTGATAACCGTTTTCTGTAGAGGTCCACTCGTAAGAAATAGTCCAATCGTGACCTTTTGCGGGAATTTCGAGATCCTTCGTTTGAGTTTCGAAGTGCTCGTCGGTGAAGGTTGCGGTAAACGTGCCCTCACCTGCAGTTTCGCACTCTGCAGGAGTGATCTCTTGGTAACGAACAGTCGCTTCTTCGGTAAGCTCGTGATCCGTATTGGTACCGCAGAGGATAGTGCCTGTTACGGTGTAAGTTTTGTCTTCGTCGTTCCACAGCCACGTGTATTGTGGCGCGTTCGTTTCCCAATCGTGAGTGAGTGCAGGAATTTCAACTTCCTTCGTTGCGGTTTCGAAC
>CAJOMS010000008.1 GCA_905235795.1 uncultured Clostridia bacterium
AAAAATCGAGGACTTCACCTACTGCCTTTCCCGTTATACCCAAGGCGATAACGTCGTTGCCGTCGACCGCAAGATCCTTTAAAGAAAAGCACGCCTTTTTGCGAATCACTTCGTCGAGCCTATGTTCGATGCCGTCCAACGCGTCTATACGATCGGCAAGCCACTCGGCTTTTGCGAAATTATCGGCTCGTTTCAGTTCTATCAAATCTCTCAACGCGGCCTCTCCGAATTTGTTGAGCGCACGCAACAAATACTTGTCCGCATTGCCCGTAAACCCGTTAGGAACGATGGGGTAATCGTGGTTCTCGATAAGCGTTAAAACCTCGTTAATCTGCGTTTTAGGGCACTTAAGCCGATGCAGGACGACGTCTGCGATATCTCTGCTGACTTTTTGATGCCCGAAAAAATGCCCGCGACCTTCATCGTCCACAGTAAAGCTGTGCGGCTTGCCGACGTCGTGCAAAAAGGCGGCGAGGCGCAAATTAGGCGTATTTTTTACGTGCGCGGTAGCCTTTACCGAATGAACGTACACGTCGAAACAATGATATGGCGTGCGCTGATCGAAATCAAACGAGGGAGCTATTTCCGGAATGACTACGGCAAAAATTTCACGATATTCCAAAAGTACGTTCTCGGCGTTAACTCCGCACAAAACGCCTAAAAATTCCGTCCTGAGCCTTTCGGCGGAAATATTTAAAAGTAGCGATTTTTGTGCGAAAAGGGCGGCTTTTGTGTTTTTCTCGACAGAAAAATCAAGCGCGGATGCAAAGCGCAAAGCTCGCATTATCCTCAACGCGTCCTCCCTAAAACGCAAAACGGGATCCCCTATGCAACGTATCACCTTAGCTTTACAGTCGTCGATACCGCCGAACAAATCGACGATACCCCTTCCGTTAAAGCACATTGCGTTTACGGTGAAATCCCTGCGTGAAAGATCCTCGCTCAAATCGTCGGAAAAACGGACCGAATCCGGGTGCCTGTTGTCGGAATACGATCCGTCCGTCCTGTAAGTTGTAATTTCAAAATTTTCACCGTCTGCCACGACGCATACCGTGCCGTGCTTTATGCCGGGCGTAAAATTACGGAAATCGCGAAAGACTTCCAAAATACGTTCAGGCGTGGCGGAGGTGGTAATATCGTAATCTCCTACGGGTAAGCCCAAAACGCAATTTCTTACCGCGCCGCCCACGACGTACGCCTCGAACCCTGCGTCTTGCAGCTTGTTTAAAATTGTTTCAGCTCCGTGAGAAAGTTCCATAAACTATCGATAACCTGCGTTTTAGGGGGTATTTTCTAAAATGATGGTAACCGGCCCGTCGTTGTACTGCTCAATTTTCATGTCGGCGCCGAACACACCTTTCTTTACGGGAACGCCGTATTCAGCAAGTTTATCGCAAAATCGATCGTAAATCTCCCGCGCCTTTTCCGGAGCCTCTGCTCCCGTAAAACTCGGACGATTGCCGTGAGTGCAATCTGCAAGCAGGGTAAACTGAGAAACGCTTAAAATCTCCAGCCCTTTATCTATGACGGACAAGTTCATTTTTCCGTTTTCGTCCTCGAAGACGCGCATATTAACTATCTTTTTGGCAAATTGATCCGCAGTTGACGGATCGTCGTTTACGGCAACGCCGAAATAGACGACGAGTCCTCCGCGAATCTCGGAAACGGTTTCCCCGTTGACGCTCAACCGCGTATTTTTCACCCTTTGTATAACTGCTTTCATATCAGGTTACTTTGTAGATTTCAAATTCCAAATATTCTCGGCGTATTCTTTAATAGCTCTATCTGCAGAGAATCTGCCGCTGTTTGCAACGTTTATAAGGCTCATCTGCGCCCATTTGCGCTTGTTTTGATATACCTCGTCAACATGTTGATGAATTTCCTGATATGCACCGAAATCCGCCATACACATATACGGATCGGCGACGGGCGACGAAGTGAGAAGATAGCCGGCAAGATTATCGAAACTTTCGCCGTTAAAGCCCCTCTTTAATGCTTCAACCACTTTTTGCAGGCGCACGTTGTTGTTGTAATACGTCGTGGAGCTGTACCCCTGCACCCAAAGGTTGTTAACTTCCTTAGCGGTTAGGCCGAAGATGAATATGTTGTCCGGACCGACGGCGTCGAGCATCTCTACGTTTGCACCGTCAAGCGTACCTACGGTAAGCGCTCCGTTTATCATAAACTTCATGTTGCCCGTGCCGGACGCCTCCTTGCCTGCGGTAGATATCTGCTCGCTGATCTCGCTGGCGGGCATCAATTTTTCCGCCATGGTAACGCTGTAATCTTCAAGATATATTACGTTGAGTTTTTTACGCAAGACGGGATCTTTTTTCACGTCTTCTGCAATAAAGCAAATCAATTTTATTATCTCTTTTGCCAGATAGTAACCGGGTGCCGCCTTTGCCGCAAATATAAACGTTTTTGGTTGAACGTTTAAATTCGGATCCTCTTTAAGATCTATATAATACGAAATTATATTCATCGCGTTTAAAAGCTGACGTTTATATTCGTGCAGGCGCTTTGCCTGTACGTCAAAGAGCGTATTGGGATCGATAAGCTCACCGGTCTTTTTTAACACGTAATCCGCAAATTGTTTCTTTTTGGTGTATTTTATTTCGTTAATTCTTTTAAGGACTTCGTCGTTTTCCGAAAATGCGGAAAATTCAGACAGTTTTTCTGCGTCTCGTACAAACCCGTCGCCTATGCAATCTTTAATAAGGTCCGAAAGTTCCGGATTCGACTGGCACAGCCAACGCCTGTACGCAATTCCGTTAGTTACGTTTGTGAATTTTTCGGGCGTTACGTCGTAAAAATCCTTAAAAATACTGTTTTTGATTATATCGCTGTGCAATGCGGATACACCGTTTACCTTATGCGAACCGACGACGGACAAGTTTGCCATTCTCACCTGCCCGTGAGAAATCAAGCTCATGCGCTCGATCTTATTCCAGTCCCCGGGGAATCTCTCCCACATATCCGCGCAGTAGCGGCGATTTATTTCCTTTATAATACTGTAAATTCTCGGCAATCTGCGTTCGATAAGGTCCTCGTTCCAACATTCCAAAGCCTCGCTCATGACCGTGTGGTTGGTATAAGCGATGGTTCCCGTAACTATTGACCAAGCTGAATCCCAGTCGTAGCCGTGCTCGTCTATCAACAATCTCATAAGTTCCGGTACGGCGAGCGCCGGATGCGTATCGTTTATGTGTATTGCGGCAGTCTCGGGCAAATTGTCAAGCGTGCCGAATCTGCGCAATTGTTCTTCAAGAATATTTTGCAACGATGCCGAAACCAAAAAATATTGCTGTTTCAATCTGAGCGATTTACCCTCGAAGTGGTTATCTGACGGGTACAAGACCTTGGAAATAAGCTCCGCCTCGTTATCGGCTTGCATGCTGCGCATATAATCGCCCTGAGAGAATGAACGCATATCGAACTTCGTCCTGTTTTGCGCCCTCCACAATCTGAGTACGGAAACCGCATCGGACCCATAGCCGGAAATCATCATATCGTACGGCATTGCCTCGATTTCCTGATAGTCGAAATATTCGACCTTCATCTTGCCGTTTTCCCACGTTTCCTTTACGTGCCCGTCAAATTTAACGGTATAGGCTTTATCCGCGCGTTGTGTGAGCCAAACGTCTCCGCCGGGCAACCATATATCTGGCAGCTCCATTTGCCAGCCGTCAACTATTTTTTGTTTAAAAAGACCGTACTCGTAACGGATAGAATAGCCCATTGCGGGATATTCGCCGGATGCAAGCGCGTCCATAAAGCAAGCCGCCAGCCTACCCAAACCACCGTTGCCGAGACCTGCGTCCGGCTCCTGTTCGTAAAGTTCTTCAAGCGACGACCCGTATTTGGATAAAGCCTCGTTGAGGCTCTTTTCTATACCTAAGTTAAAAACGTTGTTTTTAAGCGAGCGACCGAGCAAAAATTCCATACAGAGATAATAAACCCTTTTGGATTGTTTTTCTTTGGTAACGCGGCTATAATTATTGCGCTTTTCAAGCAATATATCTCTTACCGCCATAACTACGGCTTTATACAGCTGTTCTTGTGTTGCCTCGCTTGGTGAAACGCCGAAGAACCTCGAAAGTTTACCTTCGATTATCGTTTGTGCTGCTTCGGCTGTAAAGTTTTCTAATTCATACATCGTTAAAGTTTTCCTCTTAATTAATTTCGTTTTCCCCCGATATTATGCAAAAAGGTAACTTTTGTTTTGCAATATTTTTAAAATAACAAGCTATCGTAAAGTTCGGTGTAACCGACGGCGGAAACGTTCCAACTGAAATCGACCGCCATAGCTCTTTTTACGTATTTTTTCCAAAGGGCAGTATTTTTATAATCTTCAACGGCGCGTTTTAACGTAAATAACATGTCGTGCGCGTTGTAGTCGTCAAAAATATAGCCGAAACCGTCCTCTTGATCCACGCTGACGATTGAATCGCCCAAGCCGCCCGTTCTGCGTACGACGGGTATAGTGCCGTATCTGCAAGCGATCATTTGCGAGAGTCCGCAAGGTTCTTGCCTCGAAGGCATCAGGAACAAATCCGCGGCAGAATACAATTTGCCGGCAAAATCTTTGTTGTAAGCGGCGATAAACCGCATTTTGCCATTGTACCTTTCGGCAACGTACGAAAAGAAATTCTCGTAAACTTTTTCACCCGTTCCAAGTACGATAAATTGAACGTCTTGCTGCAAAAATTCTTCAATGGCGGCATTTACGAGGTCAAGCCCCTTGTGCGCGGCAAGACGCGTTATCATAGCCACGACGGGCACGTCCTCGCGAATCGGCAAATCGAGCATCTTTTGAAGCTGAGTTTTACACGTGGTTTTGCCGGCAAGGTTCGATTTAGAATAGTTTTCAAACAATTTGTCATCCGTTTTTGGATTATACACCTTTTCGTCTATTCCGTTGAGGATGCCGCAAAGTTTATATTCGTTTCTCGAAATAATGTTTTCAAGCCCGTACGCGAAAAACGGTTGAGTTATTTCCTTTGCATAAGTCGGGCTGACGGTGGTAACGCTGTCGGATACTTCGATTGCGCCCTTTACCAAATTTAAACACCCGTCGAAATCGAGCATCGTGGAAGTATATTCGGGCAAGCCGAACAGATCCGCCAGACAGTCGTGCCCGTATCTGCCCTGATATTCGAGATTGTGCACGGTAAACACCGTTTTTATATCGCGGTATTTATTTTTGTTGTTGTAAAGCGTTTTAAGGTAAATAACGGCGAGCGCCGTCTGCCAATCGTTACAATGTAAAACGTGCGGGTAAAAATCCAAAAACGGCATTATTTCGAGCGCGGCTTTAGAGAAGAAAGCAAATCTTTCACCGTCGTCAAACTCGCCGTAAATATTGTCTCTCTTAAAATAATACTCGTTATCTATAAAGTAATAAATTACCCCGTTTTTAGTATATGAAAACACGCCGCAATATTGATTTCTCCAGGAAAGCGGTACGTTGATGTTGCCTATAAATCTGAATTGCTTACGGTAAGAAGCGTCTATTTTGGAATAAAGAGGAACCACTACGCGCACGTCGTACTCGCCGGTTTTATGCAACGCTTCCGGAAGGGAGCCGGCAACGTCCGCCAAGCCGCCCGTTCCGCAAAACGGATTACATTCCGACGCAACGAACATAACGCTCTTTTTTACATTTACTCCTTCAAGCATATATATCTCCTTATAACTTTGAAAATTTGCGAATATAGAACGGATTAACGTCGCAGCCTGAAAGGTTCCTTCCGTCCGTTACGATTACGTTTTTATCCGTTATGATGCAGTTTATAAAACATTTTTCGCCTATGATAGTATCTTGCATCAAAATTGAATTTTTTATCACCGAACCGCGAGAAACTTTGACGCCGCGGAACAAAATACTGTTTTCCACTTCGCCTTCGATAACGCAGCCGTCTGCAATAAGCGAATTTTTCACCTTAGCCCCCGCGCTGTACTTCGTGGGTGCGGAATCCCTTATCTTCGTATAGACGTTATTATTTTCGAATACCTCTTTCATCTTGCTGCGGTCGAGCAATTCCATACTCTTATCATAATAGCTTTGCAAGGAAGTTATCTTTGCGAGGTATCCCTTATGTTCGTAGCCGAAAATCCTCAACGAGCCGACGCTTTGCGCTATTATCTCCGCCGAAAAATGATGTTTATTGTGAGAAATAGCGTCCTTAACAAGGTTGTAAAGCAAATTGCGTTTAAGTATAAACACGTTTGCAAAAAGCTTTATTTCTCCCTGCGCGCGAGGATTGAACAATATATCTGCCACGCGACCGTCGTCGTCGGTCTTTAAAACTATGTTATTCGTAGGCGACATATCTTTTGCGTTCGCCATGCCGTAAACGAGCGTTATATCCGCGCCGTTTTTTATATGAGTTTTTAATATTGCGTCGTAATCCATATTGCAAACGAGGTCGCAATCGGTCATAACAACGTATTGTTCGTTGGATTTTTCTATAAAACCAATAATATTTTTTAACGCCTCTAAACGTGTGTTATACAGCGAAGTATTTTCCTCCACTCCGAAAGGAGGCAACATATGCAAGCCGCCGTGCCTTCTGGCAAGATCCCAGTCCTTACCGCTGCCGACGTGATCCATGAGCGATTGATAGTTGCTTTTCGTTATCAAACCAACTTTTGTTATGTCGGAATTTACCATGTTGGACAGGGCAAAATCCACGAGACGATACCTACCGCAAAATGGAATCGATCCCAAAGTTCTGTTTTGGGTAAGTTCGGGCACGTCGGAATCGTGTATATTAGAAAAAATTATTCCCATCGCGTTACTCATAATATTCCCTCCTTACGCCTCGCAGCTGTCTAAAATTTCCCCGCCGTTTACCACGTCGCCGTCGGGAACGCCGTAATCGCGGCCTATTACCGTTATCTTTGCTTTTTTGTCTTTTTCTACGCCCACTTTTGCTCCAACGCCTATATGCGAATTTTCGTCGATAAGCGAGTAGTTGACCTCTGCGTTTTCACATATTTCGGCGCCGCTCAAAATTATGCTGTCTTTGACCACGGCACCTTTCTTTACAGTTACGCCCGCCGATAAAATCGAATTTTCGACTACCCCGTCTATAATGCAACCGAGCGAAATTATGCTGTTCGATATTTTTGCGTTTTCGCCTGCGTAATGCGGAGGCGCAATAGGGTTGCGCGAATGTATGCGCCAATTGCGATCGGTCAGATCGAGCGTGGGACTTTCGCCAAGCAGGTCCATATTCGCCTCGTAAAGAGAATCTATAGTGCCGACGTCCTTCCAATACCCCTCGAAGGTATAAGCAAACATATTCTCGCCGGCGGCGAGCATCGCAGGTAAAACGTTTTTGCCGAAGTCGTTATCGCTCGCTTTATCTTTACTGTCGGTCTCGAGATACGCGTACAGTTTTTTTGCGTTGAAAATATATATGCCCATAGACGCGAGATTGCTCGTTGCATTTTTGGGTTTTTCTTCGAAGCCGGAGATCCTGCCCTTTTCATCGGAGTTGATTATGCCGAAGCGGGACGTATCTTCCCACGGGACCTGTATTGCCGCAATAGTGCAATCTGCGCCGCTCTCCTTGTGGAATTCCAGCATATGCGAATAATCCATCTTGTAAATATGGTCGCCGGAAAGAATCAGCACGTAATCCGGATCGAAAGATTTTATAAAATATAAATTTTGGTATATAGCGTTAGCGGTGCCTTTGTACCAATCGGAACGACCCTTTGCCTGATACGGCGAGAGAATATGCACGCCGCCGTACGCTCTGTCGAGATCCCACGGGGCGCCGTTGCCTATATACTCGTTCAACACGAGCGGTTGATATTGAGTCAACACGCCGACGGTATCGATACCCGAATTGACGCAGTTTGAAAGCGGAAAATCTATTATTCTGTACTTTCCGCCGAAAGAAACCGCCGGCTTAGCGATTTTTGTTGTAAGTGCATATAAACGGCTTCCTTGCCCGCCCGCAAGCAGCATAGCCACACACTCTTTTTTCCTATACATATTCCCTCCGAATCACACTACTTTTTTATCTTCTGCAAATACAGTGCCGAAAATTTGTTTATATTTATAACGATAGAATGAGTTTGCCCGTGCGCGCCTTTTTTTACCGTGTTGTAAACGCGTTTAGTGTACAACTCCTCTCCGCCGTATTTCTTTAAATCGGTATTTAAAATTACCTTATATTTGCCTTCCGGCAGACCTATTCTGTAATCCTCGCGCTTTACGCCTGAAAAATTGATTATGGCGATGGTTTCCCCTCCGCTCGTATCCATTCGCTTATACGCAAGCATATTGTTATCTCTGTCGTCGGAAACAATCCATTCAAACCCGCTCCAACTGTCCTCTATCTCGTACAGAGAGGGTGTACTTTTGTAAATGAAATTTATATCTCTGAAAAAGTCGCGGAGTTGGCTGTGCTTTTCGTATCCGAGCATAAAGAATTCAAGCTCGGAGCCGAAATCCCACTCTTTAAACTGACCGAATTCGCACCCCATAAACATTAATTTCTTGCCCGGGTGCGACATCATAAACGCCATAAACGCCCTTACGTTGGCGAACTTATCTTCATAAGCACACGGCATTTTATCGAGCAAAGATTTTTTGCCGTGCACGACTTCGTCGTGAGATATTGACAAGACGAAATTTTCGGAAAATGCGTACATCATCGAAAAAATCAGTTTGTTGTGTTCGTATTTTCGGAAGTATGCGTCCGTTTGCATATATGAAAGGGTATCGTTCATCCACCCCATATTCCACTTGAAATTAAAGCCCAAACCGCCGACGTCCGTCGGCTTAGTAACCATAGGCCAAGCTGTGGACTCCTCCGCTATCATAAGCGCGTATGGATACTCGCTGAAAACGGCTACGTTTAGTTTTTGCAAAAACGCAATGGCTTCAAGGTTCTTATTTTCGCCGTATTGATTTGGTATCCATTCTCCGGGTTTTTTATCGTAGTCGAGATACAGCATCGACGCAACGGCGTCCACCCGCAAGCCGTCTATATGAAATTTATCAAACAGGAACAGCGCGTTTGAGACGAGGAAACATTGAACTTCGTTCCTTCCGTAATCGAAACGCCGGGTGCCCCAACGCTTGTGTTCCATTCTGTCCCACCCGTGGTTTTCGTAAAGGGGCTGACCGTCAAATTCGATCAAACCGTGCTCGTCCTTAGGGAAGTGCGCAGGTACCCAATCCATAATAACGCCGAGGCCGTGGCGATGACATTCGTTTACGAAATACATAAAATCGTGCGGAGTGCCGAAACGGGAAGTTATCGAATAATATCCGGTAACCTGATACCCCCAGCTCCCGTCGTAAGGGTATTCGCTTAAAGGCAACAGCTCTATGTGGGTATAGCCCATGCTTTTAACGTATTTTACGAGGTCCTTTGCAAGTTGACGGTAAGAAAGAAAGCTGCCGTCGGGGTTGTGTTTCCACGAGCCGAGGTGAACTTCGTAAATATTCATAGGAGAATTATAGTGATTTTTCTTATTTCTTGCCGCGCAGTATTCCTCATCCGACCATTTAAATCCATCGAGAGAATAAATCTTAGAGGCGGTACCGCTCGGCGTTTCGCTATGGAAAGCGTAAGGGTCCGCCTTAAATACCGTCCCGCCGGACGACGTAACGGCATATTTATATTTATCGTACTTTTTAAGTTTCGGAATAAACGTTTCGTATATGCCGTTTTCGCTGATCTGTTCCATTGGGTTTTTGGTCGTGTTCCAGTAATTGAACGAGCCGACCACGGAAACGGAGGTTGCGTTGGGTGCCCACACTCTGAAGTAAACGCCGGGCTTTCCGTCCTTCTCGCCGAAGTGCGCACCCAAAAATTCGTACGCCCTGTAATTCGTACCCTGATGAAACAAAAAAATCGGGAGATCGTATTCCTGCATAAAAACCTGCCAAAATTATTTCTGCCAAATAAGGCAATATTTTACATATTTTATATTATACTATACTTTTTCCGTAATGACAATACATTGCTAAAAATATTTTGTGTTTTTTTTGTGAAAAATTTCAAGCACTACCTTATTTCCTTAAATTCCTGTTAAAATTTAACACCAAATTTTCAAGATCGTAAATTTTTCAATAAAAAATCGAGCGAAAAATTTCGGCTCGATCTTACTTTTATGATATATAATTTTTAACGTTTTTTAAAGCATTCTTTTCAAGACGAGAAATCTGCGCCTGCGAAAGTCCCACTTTTTGAGATATTTCGGTTTGAGTTTTTCCCTCATAATATCGCAAAAATAAAATGTCCTTTTCCCTATCTTCAAGCATATCGAGCGCAGACGCGAGAGCGACGTGCTCCGTCCAGTTTTCCTCCGTGTTTTTCTCGTCGCCCAGCTGATCCATCAAAAGCAGCGTATCGCCGGATTTGTTATACACCGGATCGAACAGCGAAACGGGATCGGATATCGCGTCAAGCGCGTACACGACTTCACTTTCGGCAATATTCATTGACTTTGCTATTTCCGCGGTCGTCGCCTCACGATGTTCCGCCTCGATAGCCTCTCTCGTCTTTAAAATCCTGTACGCCGTATCCCTGATACTTCGCGATACGCGCAAGGAATTCCCACCTCGCAAAAATCTTTTTATTTCACCGACGATCATCGGAACGGCGTAGGTAGAAAATTTTACACCGACGGACAGGTCAAAATTATCTATCGCTTTTATCAATCCCACGCAACCTGCCTGAAAGATGTCGTCGGAAGCCCCGCGTTTTCCGTTAAACCTCTTGACTAAAGACAAGACCAGCCGCATATTGCCCATTATGAATTCTTCACGAGCGGCGGCGTCGCCCTGAGCTATCTTTTCGAGAAGTTCCCGACTGCGCTGCGAAGAAATTTTGGGCAAGCCCGAAGTATTAACTCCGCTTATTTCCACTTTGTTCGACATATAACACCTCCTATGTAACGCGATACATTAAAATATTCGCATTTCCAAAGAAATTATACGTCGAAAAACTTTAATCCATTTTTGCAAACTCTTTTTTCAAACGAGTAACGATCTTTTTTTCCAACCTCGATATATACGATTGAGATATACCGAGCAGGTCCGCGACCTCTTTTTGAGTAAGCTCCTCCCCTCCGTTCAAGCCGAAACGCAAGGTCATGATTTGCCTTTCGCGAACGTTAAGGTGCGTGAGCGCCTCGTACAAAATATCCCTTTCCACTCCGGATTCTATATCTTTAAAGACGTAATCGGTATCCGTTCCTATTATGTCCGAAAGCAATAGCTCGTTGCCGTCCCAATCGACGTTAAGCGGCTCGTCAAACGAAACCTCTCCTTTAGATTTGATGATACGACGCAAATACATCAAAATTTCGTTTTCAATACAGCGCGACGCATAAGTTGCGAGTTTAATTTTCTTTTCAGCATTAAACGAGCGCACTGCCTTTATCAAGCCTATGGTCCCGACCGAGACGAGATCCTCGAGATCCACGCCCGTATTATCGAATTTTCTTGCTATGTAAACTACCAACCTGAGATTGTGCTCTATAAGGTCTTGCCCCGCGCGGTCGTTGCCGTTTATCATTTCGCTGAGCAATTTTTGCTCCTCGTCGGCAGAATACGGCAGAGGCAGCGCCTCTGTGCCGCAGACGTAATCGACGCGGTTCTCGCCGCTGAAATATTTTGCCAAAACTTTATTTAACAAATCTTTTAATTTCATACTTCACCTGCAAGTAGCCCGTAATGTAAAATTATATCCGCCCCATCGGCTACCGGCGTGGGACTGACGCCTATCATTGCATTATCTATTATATTACGGGACTCTCCGCAATATATCACCAGCCTGTCTATTTCAAACACAAGAATTTTTCCGCGCCCCTTTATCGTCGAATATTCGGTGTAATGCGCCTCTTTCAGCTTAAAAGTTCCGTTTAAAATAAGCTTGTCTGCGGCGGTTTTGCACATTATGGAAACGGGCTTGCCGCTTTTTCCGTCGTAAAGGCGGTTACCGGTATCTACGATAGCCGAAAGCCGCACCGTTTCTCCCCCGTCGAACACGGAAACCGTCCTTTCGAACTGCGCCGCATCGTTAGCTCTTTTGGAGGCGGAAAAAATATAGACAGCCGATTTCAATATCAAATACACGACGATAATAATTGCGCCGAAACAAATATCCGCCTGCGTTGAAAGTTGCAATACGCCGTCTGCCACCGAAAAATCAAAATTAAAAATATAACATAAACCGTAAATCGCCCCACCCGAAACGAACGTGAGAATGCAGAACAAAATAAAATTTTTAATAAAGCCGAAAATGCTTTTATGGTCTGCGGCTATAAGGACCATTATTTCACCCAAAAAAATTTTTAAAATTATTGCCACCGCGCCCGTAACTTTAAATAACGGAAAAATTACCGCAAAAACAGTACCGACGAGTGCGGCGGCAATCAACCGCAACCGGCTGATCTTTAATCGCAATAATTTTAACGAGGCTTTAAGCAGAAGATAATCTATAACGAGGTTATCGATAATTGCGTATTCTATGTAAACCGTCATAAGCTCACCTCTTATACGCAAATTTTAACACAATATTTTAACAGTAAAAAAAACTCTTTTGTTATTCCGAAAAACGTTTTGTCGAAAATAAAAGAGGCTGTTGCGAGTTGAAATTTATCAACACGCAACAGCCTTGAACTCAAACGTAAACAAATTACTTTTTAAGCCACAAATATGCAAAAATAAATACTGCCAACATGGCAACGACAATGCAACCGATCAACGGCAACAATGCCTCGAAAGCACCCTTGACCATTGCCCGATATTCTTTTCTTGTAATTTTAACTTTACCGTTACTTTTGCCTTTTTTCTTCGCCGAAGGATCGTACCATTTGAATCCGTCGACGTTCATATCCGCAAAAGAGGTTTCGGTATCAAGATCGTCGTCTTTGTCCGCCATTATTTTCCCTTTTTATTTGCTGCCTCCTCGGCTTTTTCCATTTCGCGTGCCTCGGCCTCGAATTCGGCGTTTTCTTGCTCGGTATTATAGAGATGGCAAGCGCAGAAATGTCCGCTTTCAACTTCTTTATATGCGGGTCTTATTTTCGTGCATATTTCCATGCAATTTTCGCAACGGGTGTGGAATTTGCAACCTTTCGGTGGATTTACCGGCGAAGGAATATCGCCCTTTAAGATGATTCTGTTCATCTTTACGTGCGGATCCGGCACAGGAACAGCGGAGAACAATGCCTTTGTGTACGGGTGGAGAGTGTTGTTGAATATCCTCTCCTTGGTGCCGTATTCTACCATACTGCCCAAATACATTACGCCGACTTCGTCTGAAATATGCTTTACGACAGACAGATCGTGAGAGATGAATATATACGTCAAGCCGAGCGTCTTTTGCAGGTCTTTAAGCATATTTATTATCTGAGCTTGAATCGATACGTCCAGAGCGGAAACAGGCTCGTCGCAGATGACGAGTTCGGGTTTAAGCGAAAGCGCCCTCGCGATACAGATACGCTGTCTTTGACCGCCGGAAAATTCGTGCGGGTATCTATCGTAATAATGCGGTTGAAGTCCGCACATCTTCATTACGCCGAGAACGTAGTCCCTGCACTCGCTTTTCGTTACGAGTTTATGCTCGAGCGCCGCCTCACCTATTATTTCGCCAACGGAAAGACGGGGCGAAAGGCTTGCGTACGGATCCTGAAAGATCATTTGCATATTCGGGCGAAGGGCGTCAAACTTCTTATCCGAAAGCTTGGTGACGTCTTGTCCCTTGAATATAACTTCACCGCCGGTTACGTCGTAAAGTCTAAGGATAGTTCTGCCCATAGTGGTTTTTCCGCAACCGGATTCACCGACTATACCTAACGTTTTTCCCTTTTTAAGCGTAAAAGATACGTCGTCCACGGCTTTTAAGAACGCCGTGGGTTTACCGAAAAACGATTTATCTATTACAAAGTATTTTTTTAAATTTCTGACCTCTAAAAGAGTTTCACCGTCATTGACATTTTTTAACGTTTCAGCCATAATCAAACCTCTGTTTTAGCGGATTTATCGGCGCTGCCGGCGGATGCCGACGGATCTTTGCAATTTTCGTAAAGATAGCACGAAACGCTGTGCGTGTCGCTAACCTTGACCAATTCGGGATACTCGCCCGCGCATTCCTTTTTGCACATTTCGCACCTATCGCGGAAATAGCAGTAGTTGGGCATGTCGATCGGGTTAGGAACGAAGCCCGGTATGCAATACAGGGTGTCAACGTCACCGTCCACGGTAGGTTTGCTCTTTTGCAGACCGATGGTATACGGGTGAAGGGGACGGTCGAAAATATCTTCCGCAGTGCCCATCTCGATAATTTTGCCCGCGTACATAACGACGACGTAGTCCGCCATTTCGGCAACGACGCCTAAATCGTGCGTTATCAGCATAATACTGCCGTTGATCTTACCCTTTATTTCGCGTAGCAAATCCAATATTTGCGCCTGAATCGTAACGTCAAGCGCGGTGGTGGGTTCATCGGCGATAATCAATTTCGGATTGCAAAGCAACGCCATTGCAATCATTACCCTTTGCCTCATACCACCGGAAAGCTCGTGCGGGTATTTTTTATAAACACGTTCGGGGTCTGTAATTCCGACCAAGTTCAACATTTCGATACTGCGCTTTTTTGCATCGGCCTTTGATATGCCGTCGATATGCAAAAACGCCACTTCGTCGAGCTGGTTACCTATTGTAAAAACGGGGTTCAACGAGGTCATAGGCTCCTGAAATATCATAGAAATCTCGCGGCCGCGAATGCTCCTCATCGCCTCGGTAGGCATTTTTGCTATGTCGTAAACCTTTTCCGCAGTTTCGTACATATTACCGCCCAAAGCGTTCTTTTTGATCTTCGGTTTGCCTTTTTCGTCTAAAACCTGCTTAACGTTGCCGTCTTTATCCGTCTCCGTTTCGTATACGGGGATCTTCTTTCCGTATTTATCGTGCAGAAAAGCTTCTGTTCTGAATCTTATAGAGCCGCTTACTATCTGCCCTGTGGGACCTTGAACGAGTTGCATCAACGAGAGCGAAGTTACGCTCTTTCCGCAACCGGATTCGCCGACGACGCCCACGGTAGAGCCCGCAGGAATTGAAAAAGTTACGCCGTTTACAGCCTTAACCACGCCCGCATCCGTAAAGAAGTAAGTGTGCAAATCGTCAAATTCAACTATATTCGCAGGATCCTTCATTTCAGTTAAAAATTCGGATTCTACGACCTTGCGTTTCTTTTGTTTTTCGTAATATTTTGTCGCCTGCAAATTTTCCTTTGCGATGCGTTTGGAATCTTTTGCCGAAATATAATGAGATTTATCTTGTTTTTTTAGTGCCATAATATTACCTCTTCATCTTCGGATCGAACGCGTCGCGCAAGCCGTCGCCAACAAAGTTAAACGCCAAAATCGCAAGCGTAATGCATATTCCCGGGGGAACCCAGAAATTCAAATAGTCCCTCATATACTCGTCTTTCGTGGCGTAGTTTATCATTGCGCCCCACGTTGCCGTACCGAGCGGTGCGCCGAGCCCCAAATAGCCGAGCGTTGCTTCCGTAAGAATAACGCCGCCCAAGCCCAACGTCATAGAAACGATCAATTGCGGCATAACGTTTGGTATAAGATGTTTAAATATTTTCCTGTGGGTAGAAAGGCCGGAACACTTTGCCGCGAGCATAAATTCTTGCTCTCGCAAGGAAAGTATCTGCCCTCTTACAAGTCTGGCCGTGCCCGCCCAACCCAATAGCGTCAGTAGCGCCATTAAGTAGTAAAGCCTAATTATGCCCTCTACCTTTAAAGAGTCGAGAACGGCTGAAAGTATAAGCATTATAGGCAACGACGGAATACAGTAAATGATATCGACTATTCTCATGACGAGCTGGTCTACCCAGCCGCCAAAGAACCCTGCCAAACCGCCGAGAAGCACGCCTATCAAAGTTTCTATTATAATTACCACGAAACCTAAGGTAAGCGAAATTCTTCCGCCGTACATAAGGCGCGTGAAAATATCTTTGCCGAGCTCGTCCGTGCCGAGCCAATGCTGCCAAGTAATATCGCCCTTAATATTCTTGTTTTCGTTGGTGCTTATGGTTATATCGTAAGCGGTGTATTGTTCGCCGTCAGCCGTATATACCACGGATTGCGTTACCACGAGGTCCTTGCCTTTGCTGGTATCTATTTCGTTTTCACCCCAAGGCGAAAACAACGGGCCGACGAACGAGAAAAGGAACAAAACTATAAGGGTGACCAAACCTATCATAGAAAGTTTCGATCTGAAAAACCTTTTTGCGACGATCATGCCGGGAGAAAGCACCTTAACCCTATCGGTCAAGTTTTCACCGTGAAGGTCGTCTCCGGCTTCTTCGCTCGTTAAATTCTCGCTGTTAGCCTCGGTTTCGAATTCCTCTTTTATCTGTTCGGATATTTCTTCGGAGATTTTATTTTCTTCCTTCATAAAGCACCTCCTTACTTACCGAGTTTAACGCGCGGGTCAACCACTGCGTACATTATATCGGCAAGGAATATTCCTAAGATAGTCAAGATGGCGATGAACATATTATAGCCCATTATAAACGGTATATCGCCCTCTCTCAACGCGGCGTAAGCTATACTGCCTATGCCGGGTATGCCGAATACGGTTTCAGTTATCATTGCGCCGCCGAACAAACCCGGTATTATACCTGCCAACGTAGTTACGAGAGGGATCATCGTGTTTCTGAAAACGTGTTTATATATGACCTTGGATTCCGAAAGTCCCTTCGCGCGCGCAGTCCTTATATAATCGGCGTTAAGCACTTCCAGCGTGTTCGTCCTCGTATACCTCGTAAGCGAACCGATAGATAGGATAACCAGCACGAACATAGGCATTATAAGGTGCCAGATCATATCCCAAAAACGCGTCCAGGAAGATGCGTCCTTAGGCAGAGTTGCCGACTGAATACCCAGCGCCGGATCGAACCACCCCAAATCCACCGCGAATAACCTTATTACCAAACTTGCGAAGAAGAACGTAGGGAAAGACATACTTATCATCGTTAGCACGGTTACCGTGTAATCGAGCTTTCCGTATTGATTGCATGCGCTCTTTATGCCCAAAGGAATTGAAATTAAAAGTTGAAGTATGAGTGCAACGAAAGAAATTCCGAAAGATATACCCATATTTCTGAATATAACGTTTTCAACCTTATCTGCATATTTAAAGGAAGTACCCATATCGCCCTGCAGGAAACTGGTAAGCCAATTCCAATATCCGCCGAGAATACCCATAAAGCTGTTATCGCCCAGCCCGTAAGCCTCCAAAAATCGTTGAAGATCCGCCTCGCTCGATTCTGTTTGCGAGTGTGTGCTGTAATACATATTTTCAACGTAATTTACGGGCATAAGCCTTACCAAAAAGTAAAGTATTATGGATACGCCGAATAATATTAATATTGAAAGAAGTATTCTTTTTACTATGTATTTAAACATCTATCCACTTTCTCTTAAAGTTTATTTTTGCCTTCAAACAGGCGTACCCGCCGCTAAAAGCGGCGGGCTGCAATTCTTTTTACGTTATTTAAGCTTGAACGTAGCGTACGTTCCACAACTCGTGCGTTAAGCCTGTGTAAAGCGTAGGATTCTGATTGAGCGACTTGCTGTCGATAACGTTATTGTTGTAAACGGTAAGATCGTTACGTTGATATGTCGGGAATTCAACAGCCAAATCCATAACGAGATCGAGAGCTTCCGCATAGATCTGTTTACGCTCGTTTTGGTTGAGCGTAGCACGTGCGGCGTCTATCTTTTCACTCAATTCATTAATAATTCTGTATTCGTAGGGATGTTTATCCTGATTGTTAAGGATCTCTTTATAACCCCAGTTGTTTACGCTGGTTGCGGTGCTGTCCTTATGATATACCTGATACATATCGGGATCGATACCGGAGCCCCATGCAGCAGCCCAGACTTCAAGAGAACCCGTAGCGAGCTTTCTGAGTGCCTGTATATCGTTTTGAACGGTTATTTCGAAGCCGCATTCTTCAAGTACCTTCTCTGCGTCCACGAACATAGCGTAAGCCGGGTGATCGGTCGTTTCGCCTGCTATGGTAAAGGTGAACTTAAGTTTATCGCCTGCGGGGTTACGACGAACGCCGTCGTCGCCTATAATGGTATAACCGGCACTTTCTACGAGCTTGATTATTTCATTGTTATCGCCGTTGTAGTAAGCGATAGACTCATATTCGGTAGCGTTTTCCGGATATGCCCAAGAAGTCTTTGACATAGGTCTGTAAATTACGCTTGCAAGAGCCTCGGTATAATACTGTTTAATGATTGACGCGGAATTCATCGCCTTCATTATAGCCCTTCTTACTTCAACTTCGGGGATATATTTCGGGTTTATACCGACGTAGCCGTAACCACCGGTAAGCTGTTGTTTGTAACTAAGGTGCCTATATTTACTGATTTCGGAAATATTCTTTGTCGTTGCGCCCGGTTCGCCGATATCGATACCGCCGGAAACGAGAGCGTTCATAAGGTTATCTTCGCTTACGACTTTATAATTAAGATATTTGATCTTAGCGTTGGAAAGGCCGGTACCTACCGTATAGAAATATTCATTTCTCTCGTAAAAAACCATGTTGTTTGCGCAGAAGGTAAGTCTCGTAGGCGTAGTTCCCCTTGAGTTAGATGCCTTATAAGTACCTGCGCCGACGGGCAAGCCGTTCTTTTCGGTATCTTTTAACACGTTATCGAAAAAGTTTTTGTTACCGAAGTCAACGCCAAAATGCGTGATCTGATTGTTTGCGGGATCCTGTTTATATTTATCGTAATCGGCCTTGGCGAGATCGGTTTGCTCTTTATTGGAATAATAATGCATAGGAGCTACGGTGAATGCAAAGTTCCAAATAGCCTTAGGGTCAACTCTGTTTATAACTATCTTCAATACGTCGTGCGAAGCGCCGAGAGATTTGCCGGCGAAGTTGTCGGTCCTATACGTGGTTATGCCGGAAATGGTAGGAACCATGAGCGAGCCTGCGTTTTCATTTTTTACTTTGTCGTAATAATCGGAACGAGCCGCCGCCATAAAATCTTCCAATGCAGTGGTCGCGGTACCCCAGTAAGTGAGCACGCTGGGCAAGGAACTCTTTAACAGAGATTCGTCTTCGGACATATAGTTATTGTAAACGACGTTAATTGCATATTCCTTCATAAGCTGCTTTCTTGCGTAGTCCGCGTCGCAGTTGTTATCGGCCATATACTTGTTTAAGTTGGTTGAAATGTAAGACTCGATAAGCTGTCTGTACTCGTTGTTTTCATCGTCGAGAGAAGTCATGTAAACTTCGCGGGGCTTTCCGGTAGAATCGACTACGGTCTTTTTCCTTCTTACGGTAGCGCCGTTGGTGTTCTTTTCCGTGAGTACGGAAATTATACCCTCGTTAAGATAGTACGTCTGCCAATCTTCGGTAAAGCCGTATTCGTCTTCGTCGGCATTGATAGAGCCTTCAATATTGTTCCAGTCGGACGTAACTTCTTCTTTGAACAGTCCGCGGATTTTTACAATATCGGATTGAATCTGTGCGAGTTCTTCGTTGGTAAATACTTTTGTATTCTTGCTGTCGCACCACATTTTTATGTTGTTTATTCTCTCGTAGGCCTCAGCATAGAACTTGCTCGTAGTATCGTTGTTACCGTCGTCGGCGAGGTCGGGGTCCTGTACCCTGTAAGCCTTTAAGCCCTGTATATCGGTAGAGTAGATAGTTGACGAACCGGTGTACATAGGATCGAGATAAACGTAGAGGTTGAACAACACGTCCAGAATTGTGAGATCCTCTCCATCGCTGAACTTTATTCCGTTTTTGATAACGAACTCGTATTCGGTGATAGATGCCATGTCGCCGTTAGTGGTTACGGTGCCGTCTTGCGTGTACATCGTAGATTTGTAATCGAGAGCGACGCATGCCTCGTTCTGACCGCACGCGGGATTGCCGTCTTTATCAGTAGTCAACATACCTATCTGAGTCATGCCGGCTACGGCTCCGTCGTTTGCGGAAGTGGAGAAGAACGGGTTAAAGTTATTATCCAACGCGCCTATAGAAAAGACTAAAGGTCTGGATTCCTGATCGTATTTACTCTTATTATTCGAGTTTCCGGAAGTAAGCACAATTGCAAGAACTGCGCCGCCGCCTATCACAACGACTATAGCCGCTATGATGGCAATAAGTACGGGTTTTTTTAATTTCATGTTTTTAAATCCTCCGTTTTTCTAGTTTTTCAATTATTATCAATTATGGCGAGCGTTACGCTGCCGTCATCTTTTGCCATATTAATACCGGTCCAAGCCGCAAGCGCAGCCTCATCCGTTTCAAATCCGCCGACGAGCCAGTTGCTCAAAGCGTCGTCCAAATTTTCGACCGTTACGTTATTTCCGTTAAGCATATACGTATTTAACGTAAGTTTGCCCGTAACCGTAACGCCGGTTATAGTGGCGCCTTCGTCTATCTTATAAGCAAACAGATACGCTTCAATGACGGGAATCTTTTCATTTGCGGTGTAGGTAACGTTCAAATTTTCAAAAGTGACGTTGAGCATTTTTGCACCGGACTCTATTCTGCCGAAAGCCGAGATTTTATCTCTCGTTTCCGTCTGACTGAACTTGACGGAAAGATTTTTTACCTTATGCCCGTTGCCTTCGAACGTACATGCAAACGTAGATGATTTTACGTAATTGATGCCCGAGCAGTCTATATCGTTATATAGGTAATAGCTCGCTTTTGCGTTCGAAAAATCTACTTTAGCAAAATCCGTAGCGTCCTTAATTATCGTCCACTTGCCGGGTATGTACTTAGCGTAGATGACCGTGTCGGCAGGCTCGTCCCCACCCTTTGCCGCGATAGGCCAAACGGGACGCTCCGTACACTCTTTATCGACGTAATAATCTACGAAGGTGTAATCTGCCACCGTGCCGTAAACGGGGTTGTTAGGGCGTTGAACAGCACCAGTTTTAAAGCTTTGAGTGTTTAAAAGATCTCCGTTTGCATAATCTTTGGTGTTGCCGTAAGCCGTGACGGACATAGTCCCTCCGTCTTCGGTAACGAGAACGAAATTAAGCATTTCCACGACTACCCATTTAGCGTAAACGTACCAGTGGTCGCCGGACGCGAGCGCTACCGAAAAATTCATAGGCTTCTCGTTTTCGGGAATCTTTAATTTTCCGTTTTCATCATACGGGCTTTCGCCGTCTTTCAGCTGGAGGTCGTACCAGCCCACGAAGTCGTAATCGATCTTGGTTATGCTAACGGAACCGCTTTGCACGGAAACGCCTTCGGCACCCAAATTCAACGGAACAGACCCCGATTGATAATAAATGTTTTTTTCGTTGAGGCCGGTTTCGAAAACACCGCCGTTGGCGTAGTAAGAAACGACCGCCTCAAGATTGTTGTTCTTTATTACGTCCTCAAGCGAAGTGCCGAGCTTACATCCCGCAAGCGAAAACACGAAGATCGCAAACAGAGTGCTTATAAGAACAACGCGCAATTTTTTTGCCATAATTTATCCTCGTAAAATAGAATATATGTTATTATATATTTTTTTCGCATAAAAAGCAATTCTTTTTCACCCGTTTTAGGATTTTTTTGCATTAAAAATCGAAAAATTTTTATAAAACCTAAAAGGCAAAAAACGATTTTTTCACAGTTTTGTTGCTAAGTTGCGGACAAAAATTCTGTTTTTCACGCAAAAACGAGGGGAGTTTATCGCTTTTTACCCGCAACTTTTGCATAAAAATTTTATAAGTTTATGCGAATAATAATAAAAATATCCCGAATTTTTTGAATATTTAGCTCTTAAACAGTTGCATATACATTTTTTTGAAACACTATGAAAACAATTTGTTACATACACACTATTGTACGCCTCCCGCGTACAGTTGCGTTATATTTGTCAATTTCCTCTCAAATAATCCACGGCGGCGTTTACGCTTGAAAAACTTTTATAGCGGCAACTGCCGACGGGCTGAGCGTCGATAAATTCTTTTGCGGTCGGCCAATCGTTAAAGACGACGAGGTCGTCCTCCGCCCGCACGGCGTAGTATTTGAACGCCTTGATATTTTTTTTGAATACGTAGCGAATTTTAAGCTTTGCCAGCCTTTCCTTCTCCTCGTTTTTCGCCATGCGCTCGGCGGCTTTTTTACGGTGAAGCGCCGCAAGTTTAGCCGGCGACATATTTCTGAGTGCGAGAGCGTTGAGTATCTGCGCCGCGTCGCCCTTTGTCAGGCGCCTTTGTTCTACGAGTTCGTTCCATTCGCTTTCGGGAATTTTATTTTTTATATACTCTTTTTGTTTATCCGTGGCAGGCTCGAACTGCCAACGGTAATATTCCGACAAATTCCAAAGTTTTTCCTCGTCGGGGTAATTGTCTTTAAAAAATTTATACGCCTCGTCCAAGGCGTTTTGCAGAGTGGTTTCTTCGCTTTCGGAATACACGAATCTGTCCGCGTCCTCGCTGTAACGGTAAAACATCAGTTTGGTTTTGCCGAGCGGGTTTATCGCCTTTACTCCTATGCGATCGCCGTCGGTAAACTGATAAACGAGGTCGCCGTTGCTTTTTTTCGACCAGTTTATCCTGTGTATATCCACGCCCTGTTCTTCGGCAAACAGCCTTACCGCCTCGACGTTAAGCACCCAGTTTTCGGGACAATCGCAGGCCTTTTCGATGGCGGACTGCATATCCGTGAGCATTCCGTTAAGGTACCCCGTTCTGCTCGAAGGCACACAGGATGCGTCCAATCCCATGAGAGTGGGAGCGGAACATACGTCAAGTTTTCCGGAAACTCCAACGCAGTCTATAAGGGTGAGATACTTTTTCCCTTCGGCGCGTCGCAATCCTCTGCCGACCATCTGAGTGTAAAGAGACGCGTTTTGCGTGGGGCGGGCAATTATTATCGTTTCGATAAGCGGGATATCGGTGCCTTCCGTAAAGATCATGCAATTTACGAGGCAAGGGATCTTACGCGCGGTGAAATCCGCAATTATTTTCGCCCGGTCGGGCGTGTCCTGACTGACAGCGACGGCGCCCTCTATCTCGGCTGCAATATTTTTCGCGTGAGCGACGCCGGATGCGAAAATGAGAGTTTGACCTCTGGCGTATTTTCGGTACACGTCGGCAATTTCCCTGTTTGCAGGGGCTGTATTTACAGCCTTGTCAAGATCGGACGCGACGAAATCGCCGAGTCTGCGCTTTACGTTGCGGATATCGTAAGAAACGCTTACCCTCAGGCAACGCACGTCCGTTAGCCACCCCTCCCTTATGCCCCATTTTAGGTCGCGGCTGAAAATTATGCTGTCGAAAACGTCGTCCAGCCTCACACGGTCGCCGCGGTTGGGCGTCGCCGTAAAGCCTATGTGTATGCGAGGACGGAAATACGAATATATTTTTTTGTAACTCGGAGCGGCGGCGTGGTGCGCCTCGTCCGTGATGATTATATCGAAGTCGTCGGGGGAAAATTTGTCCAGCCTCTTGATTAAAGATTGAACGCTTGCGGAAACCACCTCTTCCCCGTGCGAAGTGTTCGGTCCCTGCTCTATGCCGCAAGGGCAGTCGTAATATTTGATGGGCTGATTGACAAGCTCCTCTCTGTGAGAGATTATAAGAACCCTGCCCGTGCGTTTGATGCGCGAAAAGACGACAGTTTTTCCAAGTCCCGTCGCCATAGCGACGAGCCCGCTTCCGCTCTTCATCGCGTCTATCGTTTCGACGCATTCTTTTTGATAATCCCGCAATTCCATGATTTTATTATACAAAAATCTTTAAAACATGTCAATTTAAGCGGGTGAAAAAACTGAAATTACGAGCAAAAACAGGGTTTAATTTATCTTGACAGTCCTTCCCCTCGAATAGTATAATTAAACCATGAAACACGAAACGAAAAACGCGTATGACAACGAAAAAAACGTCCCCGTGGGGAGATTTGCGCCAACGCCTTCGGGCAGGTTGCACCTCGGCAACGTATCGTCAGCAATGATAGGCTATCTTTCCGCTAAATCACGCGGGGGCAAATATCTGCTGAGAATCGAAGATCTCGACACGGCGCGTTGCCCCGAAGCGATAGCGTATCAAATTATGTATGACCTCGATTATTTCGGCTTCGAATTTGACGGCGAAACGATTTGGCAAAGCAGGCGCACGGAGGCGTATCTGCACTATTTTGAAATTCTTAAAAAAGAGGACTTGATCTACCCGTGTTTTTGCTCTCGCGCGGAGTTGCACTCGGTTGCCGCGCCGCACGGAGAAACGCCCGTTTATAACGGTAAATGCCGAGG
>CAJOMS010000009.1 GCA_905235795.1 uncultured Clostridia bacterium
CTCCTAAACAATACGTAAAAGATTATCTTGAATTGGGATTACTTCACTAATTTTTTCTTGTAAAATTTGTCTCATATGTTTGACAAACCTACATTTAATCGTTTAGCATATAAAGGCTTTGTACATTAATTAAATTTTTGGTTTGCCAAATACTTGCTTAAACGCAAAAATAGTGATATAATAGCGTAGATAGAGTGTTTGCCGCACTTTATGCGGCAAAGAAAATTTAATCGGAGGAACAATCAATTACTATGCAATATTCACGCGAAGTTGAAGAGATGGTATGCGTTGCCAAAGGGCCTAAACACGACCCCGCACCCATACCCGAAGAAGGCAAGTGGATCGCGGCAAAAGAAATAACCGATATTTCCGGCATGACGCACGGCGTCGGTTGGTGCGCACCGCAACAAGGCGCTTGCAAACTTTCGTTAAACGTTAAAAACGGCATCATCGAAGAAGCTCTCGTAGAAACGATAGGCTGCTCCGGCATGACGCATTCCGCAGCTATGGCCGCCGAGATTCTCCCCGGCAAGACCATACTCGAAGCTCTCAATACCGACTTGGTCTGCGACGCTATCAACACCGCTATGAGGGAACTCTTTCTTCAGATCGTTTACGGCAGGACGCAATCGGCATTTTCCGAAGGCGGCTTGGTTATCGGCGCAGGGCTCGAGGACCTCGGCAAAGGTCTCCGTTCTCAGGTCGGCACTATGTACGGCACCAAATTAAAAGGCGTGCGCTATCTTGAAATGGCAGAAGGGTACGTTACCCGCCTCGCTCTCGACGAAGATATGCAGGTCATCGGTTACGAGTTCGTTTCGCTTGGCAAAATGACGGACTTCATCAAAAAGGGCTTAGAGCCTAACGAGGCTTACAATAAGGCCCTTGGCCACTACGGCAGGTTCGACGGTGCATTCAAATACATCGACCCGCGCAAAGAGTAAGGAGGACTGAATCATGGCATTATTCGAAAGTTACGAAAGGCGTATTGATAAAATAAACGCAACTCTTGCACAATACGGTATAAAATCCGTTGAGGAGTGCAAAGAAATAACTCTTGCAAAGGGCATCGATTGCGATAAGATCGTTCGCGAAACACAGCCCATTTGCTTTGAAAACGCCGTTTGGGCATACACCGTAGGCGCAGCTATAGCCATTAAAAAAGGTTGCACCAAAGCTGCCGACGCAGCCGCCGCCATCGGCGAAGGTCTGCAATCCTTCTGTATCCCCGGTTCCGTTGCCGAAAACAGAAAAGTCGGTTTGGGCCACGGCAACCTCGGCAAAATGCTTTTGAGCGAAGAAACCGAATGTTTCTGCTTCCTCGCCGGCCACGAATCTTTTGCCGCGGCGGAAGGCGCTATTAAAATAGCCCTCAACGCCAACAAAGTAAGGGTAAAGCCCCTGCGCGTTATCCTCAACGGCCTCGGCAAAGACGCCGCGATGATCATTTCCCGCATCAACGGCTTTACTTACGTTGAAACCGAATTCGATCCTTATACCGAAACCGTAACCGTAGTAAGCACCAAGGCTTATTCCGACGGTCCGAGGGCAGACGTTAAGTGCTACGGCGCGGACAACGTTCCCGAAGGCGTTGCTATAATGAAACTTGAAAACGTCGGCGTTTCCATTACCGGCAACTCCACCAACCCCACGAGGTTCCAGCACCCCGTTGCGGGCACCTATAAAAAATGGTGCAACGAAAATGGCGTCAAGTATTTCTCGGTCGCTTCCGGCGGCGGTACGGGCAGAACGCTTCACCCCGATAATATGGCGGCAGGTCCCTCCTCTTACGGCATGACCGATACCATCACTCCGACGCGCAATTCGCAGGTTCTTCTTCCGTTCCCGCACACGTCGAAATGATGGGCCTTATCGGTATGGGCAACAACCCGATGGTAGGCGCTACCGTTGCTGTTGCCGTTGCCGTTGAAGAAGCTATGAAGTAAAAACTTAAAAATATTTAAAATTTCCTATTTGGTGCGGGGCAAAAATTTTTGCCCCGCATTTTGCTTGACGGCATAATTTTTATGCTGTATAATAAGCGTATAAACTAAATCGATGAATTTTCGGAGAGTAAGTTTTTTCTTTAATCGACCAAACGTCTTGCGGGGGTGTTCCGCCGTTAGCCGTTATGGAGCACAAGATTTTTCTTGCACCGAAAATTCGGTGCTTTTTATTTTTTAAGGAGGCAAACGATAATGAGATTAGGTGTAATGGGCATAATAATTGAAAAAGACAGGACCGTTGCGGAGGACGTTCAGCAGATACTTTCCGCGTACGGAGATATAATAATGTCGCGCACGGGCGTACCGGACAGAGAACACGGCGTTTACGTCATTTCCGTTATCCTTCGCGGGACAAACGAACAGATTTCGGCAATGGCGGGCAAATTAGGCAAACTTAACAACGTAAAAGTAAAGTCGGCAATGACCGACGTGGAGGTATAATATTATGAAAAAATTTTTAGCTTTGATCTTATGCGTAATGGCTTTGACTTTCGCAGCGTCGTGCGAACCTGTTTCTAACGAAAAGCTGACGATGATGGCGCCCGACGGAGCACCCGCGCTTGCGGTAGCAAAAATAATGAACGACGGCACCGTGGGCGGCAGATCCATAGACGCGCAGATAGTATCCGGCGCGGACGAAATAGCGGCAAAAACCCGTGCGGGCGAGGCGGATATTTCCGTTATGCCTATAAATATAGCGGCAAAACTTTACAATGCGGGCGTAGATATAAAACTCGTTTCGGTAAACGTTGAAGGCTGCTTGTATATGGTTGGAAAAACGCCCGTTGCAAGCCTTAACGACCTCGTAGGTAAAGTCGTTTACAACATAGGCGAAGGCGGCACGCCCGACCTGACGTTCAGATATATTTTACAACAGAACGGCATAGAGTACGAACTCGGCGAAACCGCAGTCGAAGGCAAAGTGGTGCTTAACTACGTGGCGGCAGCTTCTACGCTCATTCCCCTACTCAAAAAAGGTGATGCGGAGTACGGAATAATGGGTGAACCCGCAGTAACGAACTGCAACGCCGCGGCAGGCACGACTACCGTTTTGAATATTCAGGACGAGTGGAAAAAGATAACCGGCGAAGACTACACCCAAGCTGGCGTGGTCGTAAAGGCTGAACGCGCTAACGACTCGACGTTTATGAGAGCTTTAAACAAAGCCCTTTCTCAAAACGAACAATGGTGCAAAAACAACGCCGCGGATATCAAAGAGATTATTACCTCTAAGGGCAGCTCTCTTACCGTAAACTTTGACGAGGACCTCATAACCCGCTGCAATATTCACTATTCGTCCGCAGACGACGCAAAGGCAAACGTGGAAAAATATTTGAACGTGCTGCTCTCGTTCGATCCTTCCACGATAGGCGGCAAGCTGCCCGACGACGGTTTTTATTACGGCAAATAATCGAATAACGTGAGAAATAAGGCACTTTATAACAAATTAATATACAGGCTGCTGCCCCTCGTTACCATCGTTTTAATGATCGCGTTGTGGGCAATTGCCGCGTGGCTTGACGGCACCGAACTCGTCTTTCCCAAACTTTCAACTACTTTAAAAGACCTGTACGGCGCCGTTACGCAAGCCGAATTTTGGAAAAGCGTAGGGAATACCGCGCTGAGGGCGGTTTTATCTTTCTGCATCGCCTTCGTTGCGGCTATAGCCCTATCTTTGCTTGCCGTAAAACACAAACCGTTTGCGGCGATGTTTTATCCCGTGGTAGTTTTATTGAGAGCGCTCCCCACTATTTCAATTATCTTTATATGTTACCTTTCCGTAAAAAGCTGGTACAGGGCTGTTCTCATAAGTTTTTTGGTCATCTTCCCCACGCTTTATTCATCGTTTTACACGGCGTTTAAGCAAACCGAGGGACCTCTCGCCGAAGTCGGCGTGGTTTACGGCGTAAAGCGTCGATACGTGCTTACGAAATACGTTATACCTTCCGTTTGGGAATACGTATTTTCGGATATAGTCAGCATTTTGAGCCTTACGGTAAAGCTCGTAGTCGCTGCGGAGGCGATAACCGCCACCCGCAACAGTCTGGGCGGGCTTATGCACAGGGGGCAAGTAAACCTCGATATGGGGTTGCTGTTTGCTTATACCGTAGTGGCGATACTTTTGGCGTATGCGATGGAACTCGTAGTAAGATTGACGGCTAAAATCGTAAAGGGGGCGTCTTTAAAATGTCGATTGCACTGAAAAACGTAACCAAAAAATACGACGATCGAATAGTTTTAAACGACTTTTTCATATCGTTCGAAGAAGGAAAAATCAACTGCATCCTCGGCCCTTCCGGCATAGGAAAAACCACGATTTTGCGCGTTTTAGCGGGCTTAACCGATTACAGCGGCTTTGTGGAAAGGCCGGAAAAAGTATCTTATATTTTTCAGGACAGCCGCCTTTTGCCAAACCTTACCGTGTGGGAAAACGTAGAGTACGTTATTTTGGATATTCCCAAAGAACAGCGCCCGCCGCTTATTAAAAACCTTTTGGAACTCACGGAGCTGTACGACAGGCGCAACGATTTTCCGCAATCCCTGTCTGGCGGCATGGCGCGCAGAGTGGCAATAGCGAGAGCGTACGCGTATTCGGCGGACCTTTTGCTTATGGACGAACCGTTTTCAGCCTTGGATACCGGTCTTAAACTGCGCCAGATCGCCGTTTATAAGACGCTTGCAAGTAAATATCCCCGCACTTCAATTTTCGTCTCTCACGATATAGACGAGGCGTTACTGTTTGCGGACAAAGTTTTCGTCATGGCGGACGGAAAAATTGCCGAAACGATAAATTTGACGCCAACGGGGGACTATCGCGACCTGTTCTCACCGGAGACTTTAAACGCAAAAAAAAGGCTGTTCGAAGCCTTAACAAAAAAATATTGACCGAATTTCTCGCTCAACCCTCGCTTTGTTTTGCCTTATTTTGTCTCGTTTATTTGTGATTCAAAAAGTTGACTATTATTGCGGATTGTGCTACCATTTTTATTGATGGATCGTTTAGAATCCAAATAAAAAAGGAATACAAAATATTATGAAAATAAAAATTTCCTCCGATTCCACCTGCGATTTAAGCCAAGAGCTTATAGAGCGGTACAACGTCGGAATAGTCCCTTTAACCGTATTTATGGACGGGCAGAGCTTCCACGACGGCGTGGATATTACCCCGCTTGACATCTTTGCCTCGGTTGCAAAATCGGGCGTTTTGCCAAAAACGAGTGCGATTTCCGTTTTTGAGTACGAAACCTTCTTTGCAGAACAGCTTAAAACCTACGATTGCGTCATTCATTATTGTATTTCATCAAAGGCCTCGGCTTGTTACGATAACGCCTGCGCCGCGGCAAAGGGTTTCGGCAACAAAGTACGCGTGATAGATTCTTACGCGCTTTCAACGGGGCAAGGGCTTCTCGTTTTAAAGGCTTGCGACCTTCTTGCCGAAGGAAAATCGCCCGATGAGATCGTCAACACCACCAAATCCTTGATAAACAACGTAAACACGTCGTTCGTACCCGATTCGCTCGAATATCTGCACAAGGGCGGCAGATGCTCTCTCGCCTCCATGATAGGCGCAAAATTGCTTAAACTGCACCCGCTTATAGGAATGAAGGACGGGCAGATGTTTGCGGAGAGAAAACTCTCCGGAAGTATGGAAAAATGCTTAAAAAAGTACATTACGGAATTATCCGAAGTTTATACTTCTTACGATAAAACGAGGTGCTTTATTACCCACTCCTATTGCGCTCCGGAATTGGTCAAAGCCGTAAAAGAACAGGTTGAAGAACTTTTCGATTTTGATGAAATACTTGAAACGTGCGCCGGATCAACGATAACGGCACACTGCGGGCAAAATACCCTCGGACTATTGTTTATATTCAATTAGTCCCCTTTTTCGCGCAAAAACGACAATCGGACGCAGATTTTTCTGCGTCCGATTTAATTTACAGAACGGTTTTATAGAGGTATTCCAAAACCGTTTTTCTTTTTATTATGCCGCTGTAAACGCCGCGGTCATCGACTACGGGAACGAAATTCTGGTCGAGAATTATTTTAAAAACTTCGTCCATAGAAGTTCTGAGGTCAACCGCCTTGTACGGGCGATACCGTTCGATCTGTGCTATCAACGTGTTTTCGGCGACCGAAATATCAAACCCGGCATGGTTTTTTACGTATCTTAAAATATCTCCTTCGGAAACCGACGATACGTATTTCCCCTCTCCGTCTATCATAGATACAACACTGAATTTATGAAAATCAAACTTTTCAAGAACCTGCCGTATCGTCGAATCCGCACGTATGTAGAACGTATCTATCTTTGGCGTAAGAAATTCAAGGATATCCGCCTGCATCGCAACTTCCTCCTTTAATGGTAAAATACGACAAAAAGCCCCGAACGCTAAAATACGAACACGGGGCTTTTACGTTGATTTGAAATATTAAACCAGCTCGATTATTGCGGTTTCAGCCGCATCGCCTTTACGCTGGCCGGTCATATAAATACGGGTATATCCGCCGCCTTGGCCGTTTTCAGCATTTCTTTCGGCGTATTTCGGAGCAATTTCGTTAAAGAGCTTTTCAACTACGGGGTGCTTAACGTCCTGAGTTCTGTTCTTATACTCTTTCTTGCTCTCGTTTTCGCCTTTTTCAAGAGGAAGATCTGCAACTTTGTTCATGATGCTTCTTCTTGCAGCAAGCTTTTTGGGTCCGTCTTTAACGATCTTTTCTTTTACTTCTTTACCCTTGCTGTTAGTGGTGGTTATGGTTTCTTCAATAGTATCTTCATAGCTATTGATAGCGAGCGTAATAACCTTTTCTACGTAGGGTTGAAGTTCTTTTGCTTTGCCTTTAGTGGTTTCTATTTTACCGTACATCAAAAGATTTGCCGCCTGATTACGAAGCAACGCAACTCTTTGTGTAGCAGTCATACCTAATTTGCCGGGCATATATTAGTCCTCCTTGTCCTTAAGTTTTAATCCGTAACCGGTCAATTTGTTTATGACCTCATCCAACGACTTTCTGCCGAGGTTACGAACTTTAAGCATATCGTCTTCCGTTTTCTTAGTAAGATCCTCAACGGTATGAATATTTGCCCTTTTAAGGCAGTTATACGAACGAACGGAAAGATCCATATCTTCAATATTCATAGTGAGTATGGTTTGCATACTGTCCGGCTGAGGTGAAGTAAGAATTTCGATACCTCCCATGCTGCCGGAGAGTTTAACAAATAAATGAATGTGCTCTTCTATGATCTTTGCCGCAAGGCTTATGATCTCGCAACCGGAGAAAGCACCGTTCGTCCAAACTTCCAAAATCAGTTTATCGAAATCGGTGTTCTGCCCCACACGGGTGCTCTGCACGTCATAATTTACTTTGGTTACGGGTGTATAGATCGAATCGATAGGGATGTAATCTATTACGCCGGTCTTGTTGTATTCGGCGCCTTTATAACCCCTGCCTCTGCCGATGGTTATTTCCATATCGAGCACGCCGCCCTCGTCTATAGTGGCGATGTAAAGATCCGGATTCAACACTTCGATCTCGGCGTCTTCTTCGATATCGCGCGCATATACTACTGCGGGGCCCTCTTTATAAAGCCTTACAACCTTTTTAAAATCTTGATCGAGAGTTTTGGTTTTTACGTTGAGCGACTTTATGTTCAAAACTATCTCGGTCACGTCTTCCTTAACGCCGGGGATAGTTGAAAACTCGTGCTTTACGCCGCTTGCAAATTTAATGCCTTGCGCAGCTGCACCGGGCAGAGAGGACAAAAGCGTCCTCCTCATGCAGTTTCCCAAAGTAAGGCCAAAACCTTTTTCCAGAGGCTCTACTATCACTTTTGCGTAGTTTTTCTCTTCGTTTTCTTCTACACTTATCGTGGGCATTTCTATATTCATCATAGAACGTTTACCTCCTGTCTTTAATGATGATTAGGCAGGGCGAATTACGCCGTGCCATGGCTTGTGCACTCAAAATATATTATTTGGAGTACAACTCGACGATCATGTGTTCAGCTATCTGCGAATCGATATCTTCACGCACAGGCAACGCCAAAACTTTGCCTTCGAGAGTTTCGGGGTTAAAGTCTACCCATTTAGGCATAGTACCCTTTTGCATCTGCTTGATCTCGGTAAAATACTTATTGTCCTTGCTGGATTCTTTTACCGCTACAACGTCGCCGGCTTTAACCATATAAGAAGGAATGTTTACCTTTTTGCCGTTTACCGTAAAGTGAGCGTGCGTAACCAACTGTCTTGCTTGCGTTCTCGAAGAAGCGATACCCATTCTGTAAACGACGTTATCGAGTCTTCTTTCGAGGAGTGAAAGCATATTTTCACCGGTTATACCCTTCATTCTATCGGCTTTTACGTAATATTCGTGGAACTGTCCTTCAAGAACGCCGTAGATCCTCTTAGTCTTCTGCTTCTCGCGAAGTTGCAAGCCGTACTCGGAAACCTTATGTCTCTCTGCGCCATGCTGGCCGGGGGCAACGGGCCTCTTGTTGAACGGGCAATTGTTTTTATAGCATTTATCGCCTTTTAAGAATAATTTTGCGCCTTCTCTTCTGCAAAGGCGGCACTTGGATTCTGTATATCTAGCCATTTTTCATTACCTCCTTTATACTCTGCGGCGCTTGGGCGGGCGGCATCCGTTGTGCGGGATGGGCGAAACGTCCTGAATAAGCGTTACTTCAAGCCCTACGTTTGCAAGTGCCCTAATTGCGGACTCTCTGCCTTGACCGGGGCCCTTTACGTACACTTCTACGCTGCGAAGGCCATGCTCCATAGCCGCTTTTGCTGCTGCTTCGGAAGCCTGCTGTGCGGCAAAAGGGGTGCTCTTTCTGGAACCTCTGTAACCGAGCGCGCCCGCACTGCTCTGTGCTATTGCGTTGCCGTTTACGTCGGTAACCGTTACTATCGTGTTGTTGAAAGAGGATTTGATATGAACTTGACCTTTATCTACTTTCTTTAACTCTTTGCGTCTTTTGACGACTTTTTTAGCTGCAGTTGCCATAGTCAATTGATCCTCCTAACTTATCTTGAAGCCGCTTTCTTCTTTGCGACGGTACGACGGGGACCTTTCCTCGTCCTTGCATTTCTCTTGGAACTCTGTCCTCTTACGGGCAGGTTCTTTCTGTGACGAACACCGCGATAGCAGCCGATTTCCATAAGCCTTTTAATATTAAGGCTCACTTCACTTCTCAACTCACCTTCAACGCGGATGTTATGGTCGATATATTCACGAAGTTTGGATATTTCCGTTTCGGTAAGATCCTTTACTCTCGTGTCAGGGTTTACGCCCGTTTCTTTTAAAATCTTCTTAGCGGTGGAAAGCCCTATCCCGTAAATATACGTGATACCGACTTCTACACGCTTTTCTCTCGGTAAATCCACACCGGCAATACGTGCCATTGATTTAATATCCTCCAAAAAAATTTAATTTATATATAAGTTGTTCACGCGCGCGGTTGGAATGCGCCGCTCGCATGAAAACAGTGTTTTTAACCCTGTTTTTGCTTATGGCTCTTGTTTTTGGAACAAATTACCATAACCTTGCCTTCTCTCTTGATAATTCTGCATTTATCGCACATGGGCTTTACAGACGGTCTTACTTTCATAAACGTTTCCTCCGAAATTATTTAACTTTAACGATCTTTAGTTTTTGCTGCGCCACGTTATGCGCCCTTTTGTAAGATCATACGGGCTCATAGCTATTGTCACGGTGTCGCCGGGGATAATTTTTATATAATTCATTCTCAGCTTCCCCGAAATATATGCCGTTATTATATGGCCGTTGCTGAGTTTTACCTTGAAAGTTGCGTTCGGCAGGGCTTCAACTATAACGCCTTCTGCCTCGATAACTTCATCTTTCGACACGTTTTAACCTCCGATCTCATTTAAGTTTTTCTTGATTTCTTTGCACAAGGCCCCGTCGGTCAATCCTCCGCTGCCCTCGTAAATATCAAGATCGATTTTTGTCTTTAAAACCTTTATATGTTTGACCTTTTTTCGCTTAGGGCTGTTTACCTTGCGCGTTTTGCCATCGGCCAGCAATACGTAGGTTTCATTTTCTATACCTGTTATTACAAACGTTTTGCCTTTATCGTGCCCGGCAAGGCTTACGACAAGTGCGCCGCGCTCAATTTTTTCCGTTGCCATTATTACCCCTTAAAGAGTTAATATTTCGACTCCGTCCTCGGTGATAGCCACGGTATTTTCGTAATGGGCGGAAGGCAGACCGTCGGCAGTTTTACAACTCCAGCCGTCTATTATTACCTTGTGCGTTCCCATATTTATCATAGGCTCTATTGCAAGGGTCATTCCGTTTCTTATGCGTATGCCCGTGCCCGCCTTGCCGTAATTCGGCACCGAAGGATCTTCGTGCAGTTTGCGTCCTACACCGTGTCCCACCATTTCTCTGACGACGCCGTAGCCGTTTGACTCGGCATGCGTTTGCACCGCATAACCTATATCGCCTATCGTAGAGCCAACGCACAACCCGTCTATCGCCTTGAAAAAGCACTCTCTCGTAACGTCGATCAGCTTTTTCTTTTCGGGGGATATTTCACCCACGTACAGGCTGCGTGCCGCGTCGCCGTGAAAGCCGTTGTAATACGCACCGACGTCCACGCTTACGATCTCGCCCGGCTTGATCACACGATCCGAAGGAAATCCGTGAACGACCTCCTCGTCAATGGATATGCAACAAGTGGAAGGGAAACCGTAAAGTCCCAAGAAGGACGGCTTTGCTCCGCACGATATTATATAATCGTAGGCTATCTTGTCAAGCTCTTTTGTGGTCATGCCGGCGCGTATCTTGCTTTCTACAAGCAACAGCGTATCCCGCACAATCTTGCCCGACTCTCGCATCAATTCCAGTTCTTTCTGACTCTTAACGGTAATCATAAATTATCCAGAACCGACCTGACTTCGTCAAAAACTTTTTCCTTGTCTTGCGCGCCGTTTACCGATTTTAAAAGCTTTTTGCTCTTATAATAATCGATGAGCGGCTGTGTGTTTTCACGGTAAACCTCCAACCTTTCGGAAACGGTTTGCTCGTTGTCGTCCGCACGCTGATAGAGGTTCTCGCCGCATTTTGCGCAAGTGTTCCTGCCCCCTAATGTGCTGACGTGATATGACTCTCCGCATCCGCTGCATACCCGCCTGCCCGTAAGCCTTGCCATAAGGTCTTCAAGCGGAACGTCAACGTCTAAAACGACGTCGAGCTCAGCGATTTTAAGGAGTGCCTCAGCCTGATAGACGTTGCGGGGAAACCCGTCAAGGATAAACCCGTTTTTGCAGTCATCCTCTTCCAACCTGTTCTTTACGATTTCTACGGTCACGTCGTCCGGAACGAGGTCGCCTTTGTCTATGTAGGATTTGGCAACGACGCCTATCGGCGTCTGCTCCTTGATATTCTTCCTGAAAATATCACCTGTGGAGATGTGCGGTATCTGATACTGTTCTGCAATTAAACTTGCCTGAGTTCCTTTGCCGGCACCCGGCGCACCCAATAAAACAATATTCATTTTTTGCCTTTATCGGGGGAAGGGAGTCCCTTCCCCTCAAACGTTATTTATTATTTAAGGAAGCCCTTATAGTTCTTCATCATTATCTGAGCTTCGAGTTGTTGGTTAAACTCAAGAGCTACGGATACGACTATAAGAAGTCCCGTTGCGCTGAACACGCCGGTTCCTGCGGTAGGAGCAATTGCGTTGAATACCAACGAAGGAACAAGTGCTACCAAAGCCAGGAATATTGCGCCGAACAGCGTGATTCTGTTGGAAACTCTGCGCAGATAATCTGCCGTGGGTTTGCCGGGTCTGATGCCGGGGATAAATCCGCCGTTCTGCTGTATGCTCTTGGATATATCGTCCGGATTGAACGTTATCATCGAATAGAAGAACGCGAAGAACACGATAAGTATGCACAGAGCTATCGAATACCAAGGATAGCTGGACGTCGAGCCCATATATACTCTCCACCACGCATACGCGCCCGAGTTAGGCCAGAACATATTCATGATAAGTTCGGGGAAACTCAAAATAGAGAAGGCAAATATGAGGGGCATAACGCCGTTTGCACTGATCTTGATCGGAATGTAGGTCGATTGTCCGCCGTACATCTTTCTGCCTTTTACCTGTTTTGCATACTGCACGGGAATCTTCCTTTCGGCAAGATCCACCCAAACGATAAGGCCGAATACTATTACTATAGCGATCAAATAGATGATAAGCACCCAGAATTGCTGCGGATCATAACTGGAAGATACCCAGTTTCTGATCAGGTTGATTATACCTTGTCCCGCCGTAGCTATGATACCTGCAAATATCAACAACGAAATACCGTTGGATACGCCGTAATCGGTTATTCTTTCACCGAGCCACATCGTAACGCAGGTACCTGCGGTGAATATGATTATAACCGCGAGATATGCAAGGAAGTTAGAGAAACCGCCGAGCGTTTCATAGCCGAGGATGAAGTTGAGCGGCAAATACGTCGAGTCACCCTTCGTCGTCGGGCAGAAGTAGGAATTGAAATTGATTAAGATACCTATAGATTGAATAACTGCGAGAAGTAACGTAAGATATCTCGTGTACTGCGAAATCTTCTTTCTTCCCTCTTCGCCTTGTTTTGTAAGGCTTTCGAGAGAAGGAATAGCCACGCAAAGTAACTGTATGATAATTGACGCATTGATATAAGGGCCGATACCCATTGCAAACAGCGAGCCATATTGCAACGCGCCGCCGGTCATCATACTCATGATGTTAAGATAGGTAAGTTCGCCGCCAGTGAGCTGCGCTTCCCAAATGCCGGCAACGCCGGGCACAGGGATGTAGCAACCTATCCTGTAAACTAAGAGAAGCGCAAGAGTTATCCAAATCTTAACGCGAATCTCTTTGATTTTAAATGCGTTTTTTAACGTTTCGAACATGATAGCCCCCTTTATTCTGCTTCATTTCCGAGAACGATCGCGGTGCCGCCTGCTTTTTCTATCGCCTCTTTTGCAGAAGCGGAGAACTTTTCAGCCTTTACCGTGAGCGCCACATTCAGTTCGCCATTTCCTAATACTTTAAGTCCTGCTGCGTTTTTAACGCTTTTTATTAAATTGTTATCTGTCAAGAGGGTGTAATCTACTTCCGTACCCGCCTCGAAACAGTTTAATACGTCAAGATTGACGATTGCATACTCAACCTTGAAGTGATTTTTGAAACCTCTTTTAGGCACCCTTCTGGTAAGGGGCATCTGGCCGCCTTCGAAACCGGGACGAACACCGCCGCCGCTTCTTGCCCATTGACCTTTATGACCGCGCCCGCAAGTCTTACCAACACCGGAACCGATGCCGCGACCGAGCCTCTTTGCCGGGGTAACTGCCCCCGCTGCAGGCTGTAACGTATGAATTCTCATTGTGTGCACCTTCCTTTTATACTCTCTCCGTCTTTAAGAGGTACGCAACTTTGGCTATCATGCCTTGGGTGGTTGCATTATCTTCTTTTATAACGGATTGACCTATTTTTTTCAAACCGAGCGCCTCAACAGTTGCCTTATGGCTCTGCAACACGCCTATCGTGCTTTTTACAAGCGTAATTTTAATCTTATTTTCAGCCATACGAACTCTCCTTAACCAAGAATCTCTTCTACCGTCTTTCCGCGGAGAGCGGCAACCTCTTCAACAGTCTGCAATTCCTGCAAGCCGTTAATAGCGGCTTTAACCATGTTGATCGGGTTGTTGGTGCCGTGAGACTTGGTTCTAATGTTTTTGATTCCGCAGGCTTCCATTACCGCACGAACGGGGCCGCCGGCTATAACGCCGGTACCTTCGGCAGCGGGCATCATCAATATAGAGCCTCTGCCAAACTTGCCGATAACTTCGTGAGGAATGGTCGTGCCGACCATAGCGATGGGCGCCATGTTCTTTTTAGCCTGAACGGTTGCCTTTTCGATTGCTTCGGGAACCTCTTTCGCCTTGCCCATACCGCAACCGACTTTGCCGTTCTCGTCACCGATAACTACCAGAGCCGAAAAACGCATTATCCTACCGCCTTTAACAACTTTGGTAATACGGTTTACTTTAATGAGCTTTTTATTCAAGCCGTCGTTTTCGTCGGGCTTTCTTTGAGGCCTTGTATTCTCTCTTGCCATTGTTTGTTCCTCCTGTTAGAATTTAAGGCCGGCTTCTCTTGCGCCGTCAGCAAGACTGCTGACTCTGCCGGTGTAAATATAGCCGCCCCTGTCGAACACAACGGTTTCGACGCCTTTTGCAAGGGCCCTCTTTGCGATTTCCGCGCCTACGATCTTAGCCGCTTCCGTTTTGGTCTTGCCCTCAACGGCTTTAGCTATGTCCTTTTCTACGGTGGACGCAGCGGCAAGAGTCTTGCCGGCAACGTCGTCTATAACCTGCGCGTAAATGTGATTTAAACTTCTGTAAACACTAAGTCTGGGCATTTCGGGGGTTCCGGATATTTTAGCCCTGACTCTTGCATGTCTTTTGACTCTATCTGCATTTTTATCTATTTTGCTAATCATATCTTAAACTCCTTTTACTTACCGGCGGTCTTGCCTTCCTTATGTTCGATCACTTCATCCTTGTAGCGGATACCGTAACCATGATAAGGTTCGGGTTTTCTTATAGCCCTGATCGAAGCTGCGACCTGACCGACTTTAACTTTGTCGATACCCTTAACGCTTATTTCCGTTTGAGACGGGCAATCAAACGTGATGCCCTCCATAGCGGCTACTTCTACGGGGTGGCTGAAGCCGACGTTCAAAACGATGCCGTTGCCCTGTTTAGCGACCTTCCAACCTACGCCGTTTACCACGAGAACTTTCTCGTAGCCTTCCGTAACGCCCTTGACCATGTTTTGGAGGAGGGCTCTGTACAACCCGTGTTTAGCCTTTGTTTCTTTAAGTTCATCTGCCCTGGAAAGTTTTGCCTCGCCGCCTTCTACCTTAATGGTTATCTTCGGATCGTAATCCTGCGTAAGGCTGCCTTTGGGGCCTTTTACGACGAACTCCGTTTCTTTTACTTCAACCGTAACGCCTGCCGGTATGGTAACCGGTGCTCTACCTATTCTTGACATAAGCTCTGCACCCCCTTACCACACGTAAGCGAGAACTTCGCCGCCCTGGCCTATTTTTCTCGCCTGTTTATCGGTCATAATTCCTTTTGACGTGGATACAATAGCTATACCCAGACCACCGCGAACTTTGGGCAAATCTTCGCAACCGGAATATATTCTGAGGCCGGGTTTGGAAACCCTTTTCAATCCGTTTATAACCTTTTCGCCGTGGGGGCCGTATTTAAGGGTGATAACTATCTTGCCCTGAACGCCTTCTTCCACAATGTCATAACCGGATATAAAGCCTTCTTCAAGAAGTATTCTTGCTATTTCTTTCTTTTCGTTGGACGCAGGAACTTCAACCGCGTCATGCTTGGCAACGAGCGCGTTGCGCACCCTTGTAAGCATATCTGCAATAACGTCTGTCATTTGCCTTTATCCTCCTTTTACCAACTTGCCTTCTTAACGCCGGGAATTTGTCCTTTATAGGCCAAATTTCTGAAGCATATACGGCAAATACCGTATTTACGAAGTACAGCGTGCGGCCTGCCGCAAATACTGCATCTCGTATACGCTCTGGTAGAGTATTTAGGTGTCTTTTGCTGTTTATTTATCATCGCTTTTTTAGCCATAATTCATACTCTCCTTTACTTAATTCGCCTTGAAGGGCATTCCGAGTGCTTTGAGCAACTCTCTTGCCTCTTCATCGGTTTGGGCGGTCGTTACGAAGCAAATGTCGAACCCCCTGATCTTTTCTACCTGGTCGTAAGAAATTTCCGGGAAAATCAACTGTTCTTTAACGCCCATAGCGTAGTTACCTCTGCCGTCGAAAGACTTTGTGGGAACACCCTTAAAGTCCCTTACCCTCGGGAGAGCTATAGAGATGAACTTGTCGAAAAAGTCGTACATTCTGTCTCCGCGAAGCGTCACTTTAACACCTACGTTCATGCCCTGTCTTACTTTAAAGTTAGCAACGGATTTCTTTGCCTTGGTAAGAACGGGTTTCTGACCTGAAATTTGTTTTAATTCGTCTTGAACGAGTTGTACGCTCTTTGCGTTGTCTTTGCAATCGCCAAGGCCGGTGTTCAAGGTTATTTTTACCAGTTTGGGAACCTGATTTACGTTTTTGTAGTTAAAGCGTTTGATCAAGTAAGGAACTACTTCGTCGTAATAACGCTGTTTAACTCTGTTTACGTATGCAGGGGCGCTTTGATCGGTTGCAACTTCCTTAGCAACCTGATTCTTATTAGTAGCCATTTATCTCTCCTCCATATTATCAGGCTTTGTCAGCCTCTGTCTTTTTGGTCTTTCTGGTCTTTTTGGGCTTTTCTTCTGCGGCAGCGGCGGCAGCTCTTTTAGAGAGCGGTTTTGCCGTGTCGAGATTGGTTCCGCACTTAGCGCAAGCCCTGTATTTGTTTTCGCCTTCTATAACGTAATGTATGCGAACGCCCTTGTTGCACTTGGGGCACATAACCATTACGTTCGACGCGTCTATCGGGCCGGATTGCGGCTTGATAGCGCTTACTTCGCCTTGACGGCGAGCTCTTGCATGTTTCTTTTGTACGTTTACACCGTCAACTACTACCCTGTTGGCTTTGGGATCGGCAGATAACACCTTACCCGTCTTGCCGGCGTCTTTACCGGTTATAACGTAAACGGTATCGTTCTTTTTAACTTTCATTATCTGCTCCTCCTTACAGAACTTCCGGCGCAAGGGAAATTATCTTCATATAGTCCTTGTCGCGGAGTTCTCTTGCCACCGGCCCGAAAATACGGGTGCCGCGGGGCTGTTTTTGGTTGTCGATTATTACAGCGGCGTTATCGTCGAAACGGATATGCGTTCCGTCCGAACGACGAAGCCCTCTGCTGCTTCTTACTATAACGGCTTTCACAACGTCGCCTTTCTTTACTGCGCCGCCGGGAGTGGCCGTTTTAACACTTGCAACTATTACGTCGCCGATGTTTCCACACTTTCTGAAAGATCCGCCGAGTACCCTTATGCACATAAGCTCTTTTGCACCGGAATTGTCGGCAGCCTTTAATCTGGTCTGCGGTTGTATCATTCTACGCGCCCTCCTTATTTAGCCTTTTCAATAATTTCGGCAACACGCCAGTTTTTATCTTTGCTGAGTTTGCGGGTTTCTACGATCAATACCTTATCGCCTACGCCGCAAGCATTATTTTCGTCGTGAGCCTTGAATCTTTTGGTTTTGGATATCGTCTTCTTATAGAGAGGATGTTTGGCCTTATCTTCTACGGCAACTACGACGGTTTTATCCATCTTGTCGGATACGACGAAGCCAACTCTTTCTTTTCTTAAATTTCTTTCCATTTACGTGTCCCTCCCGATTACGCCTTCTTGATTTCTCGTTCACGGATAACGGTCTTTACCCTTGCTATATCCTTTTTAACGGCATGAAGAACGTTAGGATTATCAAGTTGATTTGTTGCGTGACGGAAACGAAGGTTGAACAATTCCTCTTTAAGGTCTTCAAGCTTTTTTGCAAGCTCCTCGTTCGTCATATTGTGAATTTCTTGCGCTTTCATTAACCTTCACCGCCTTCTGCATTTTCTTTCTTTACGAATTTTACTTTTACGGGCAGTTTGTGGCCGGCAAGACGCATAGCCTCTCTTGCCACTTCTTCCGAAACACCTGCCATCTCAAATAAAACTCTGCCGGGTTTTACAACCGCAACCCAATACTCTACCGAACCTTTACCACTACCCATACGGGTTTCGGCAGGTTTCTTTGTAATAGGTTTGTGGGGGAATATGTTTATCCAAACCTTACCGCCACGCTTGATGAACCTCGTCATAGCGATACGGGCTGCTTCTATCTGGTTAGAAGTCACCCACGCGCAGCTTTCTGCGACCAAGCCGTATTCGCCGTAAGCAATTACGTTGCCCTTGTTGGCTTTGCCGGTCATTCTGCCACGGTGCTGTTTTCTTCTTTTAACTCTCTTTGGCATTAACATAATTACGCTTCGCCTCCTTCTTTTCTTGCGGTGGCACCGCCGCCGAGCACTTCGCCTTTATAGATCCAGCACTTTACGCCGATCACGCCGAAGGTGGTGTGTGCCTCAGCCAGACCGTAATCTATATCCGCACGCAGAGTCTGCAGAGGAATAGAGCCTTCGTGATACTGCTCGGACCTCGCGATCTCCGCGCCGTCAAGACGGCCGCTGACCATAATTTTAACACCCTTTACACCGCTTCTCATAGCTCTGCCGATCGCCTGTTTCATGCTCCTTCTGAAAGAAGCCCTCTTTTCGAGTTGCGCTGCGACCGATTCTGCAACGAGCTGAGCGTCGCTATCGGGTTTCTTAACTTCCACGATGTTCACGGCAATCTGCTTGCCGGGTGCAAGTTTGGCAATCTTCTTCTTCATTACCTCTATTTCGCTGCCTGCCTTGCCGATGAGCACGCCCGGACGAGCGGTATATATGGTAATGGAGATTCTGTTTGCCGCCCTTTCGATAACTATTTTAGAAATAGCGGAAGCATAATATTGTTTCTTAATAAACGTTCTTATATCGTAATCTTCTTTAAGATTTGCGCCGAAGTTTTTGCTGTCGGCATACCATTGTGTGTCCCAAGCCTTGATTACGCCTACTCTAAGACCGTGCGGATTAACTTTCTGTCCCATACTGACCTCCTACGCTCTCGCGTCAAGCACGACTGTGATGTGGCTTGTACGCTTCAAAATTCTGTATGCCCTTCCTTTAGACGCGGGCCTTACCCTTTTAAGAGTGGGGCCTTGATCCGCATAGCATTCCGCTACGTAAAGGTCTGCAGGGTTCATGTTGAGGTTATGTTCTGCATTTGCGGCAGCCGAAAGAACAACCTTTCTTATGGGGTCAGCCGCAGCTTTGTTAACGTTTTCCAGAATTGCCACCGCTTCGTTAAAGTCCTTACCGCGTATAACGTCGAGGACTACTCTCACCTTGTAGGGGCTGATGCGTACGTACTTAGCAACGGCTCTTGGTCTTCTGTCTTTATTTTCCTCAATTCTTTGAGTCTTTAACTTCATATTTTTTGCCATTTCAAAGTACCTCCTTATCTACCGCCGGTCGTTTTAGCGCCTGCGTGGCCTTTGAACGTTCTGGTGGGAGCGAACTCACCGAGTTTGCATCCTACCATATCCTCCGTAATATATACGGGAACGTGTTTTCTGCCGTCGTGTACGGCAATCGTGTGACCTACCATCTGAGGGAATATTGTTGACGCTCTCGACCAGGTCTTTATAACCTTCTTTTCGTTTACGGCATTCATTGCCTCGATTTTGGCAAGAAGCTTAGGTTCAACGTAAGGTCCTTTCTTAACACTTCTACTCATAACTTATATTGCCCTCCGATCAGTTAACTCTCTTGAGTATAAACTTGTTAGTGGTATTCTTCTTATTTCTCGTCTTATAACCGAGAGCGGGTTTACCCCACGGGGTAACAGGTCCCGGTCTGCCCACGGGTGATTTGCCCTCGCCGCCGCCATGCGGGTGATCGCACGGGTTCATGACGGAACCGCGGACGGTCGGACGGACGCCCATGTGCCTCGTCTTGCCGGCCTTACCTAAGGATATGATCTCGTGTTCTACGTTGCCGACCATACCGATGGTTGCCTTGCATTTAACGGAAATAAGCCTCATTTCGCCGCTCGGCATTCTTACCTGAGCGTACTTGCCTTCCTTAGCCATAAGCTGAGCGCTCATACCGGCAGCTCTCGCTATCTGGCCGCCCTTGCCGGGCTGAAGCTCTATATTGTGTATCATAGTACCTACGGGAATAGCCTCTATCGGCAAAGCGTTGCCTACTTTGATATCGGCGTCCGCGCCCGAAAGCAACTTGTCTCCTACGTTTAAGCCCACGGGAGCGAGGATGTATCTCTTAGCTCCGTCCGCATAAACGAGCAACGCGATGTTTGCGGTGCGGTTCGGATCGTACTCTATCGACTTAACGGTAGCGGGTACTCCGTCCTTATTCCTTTTGAAATCTATGATGCGGTACTTTCTTTTATTGCCGCCGCCGTGATGACGAACGGTTATCTTGCCGCTTGCGTTGCGGCCGGCGGTATGCCTTTGATCTTCAAGAAGTGATCTTTCCGGCTTAGCTCCTTTGGTCAATTCCTCAAAGGTGCTGACCGTCATGAAACGGCGTGCCGGAGAAGTCGGTTTATATCTTTTGATACCCATTTTCCATAACCTCCTCTGTTAAGACAGCGATTCGAAGAAGCCGATGGGCTTGCTGTCTGCCTTTAACTGTACGATGGCTTTCTTGTAAGCGGGGGTGCGACCTTCCGATCTGCCCATCCTCTTAAGCTTGCCGCGCACGTTTACGGTGTTAACGCTTTCAACCTGAACGTCAAATATCTTTTCCACCGCGAGTTTAATTTCGGTCTTATTCGCATTCTTTGCCACCACGAAGGTATATTTCTTGGTTGCGGTACCGGCGTAACTCTTCTCGGTAAGAAGTGGTTTTATAATAACGTCATGTTCTCTCATTATTCCGCTACCTCCTGATCTTCCTCGGTGTAGTTATATGCTTCCTGCAATTTTTCAAGCGCTTCTTTGGCGAAGATAACTTTTACGTTTTTAACCACGTCGTAGCAGTTGATGAGTTCGACGGGCAAAGTAGAAAGTTTTTTGATGTTGCCGGCAGCTCTCCTGAGCTTTTCGTCGCCGTCAGCCATAAATATAATTGCCGAAGATTCTATGTTGAACGCCTTTAAGAAAGCTACCATCTCTTTGGTCTTGCCGTTCTCTACCGCAAGGTTTTCAACGACGATAACTTCGTCGTCGCGAATCTTTTGCGAAAGAGCGCTGAACATTGCGATTCTCTTCGCGATGGTGTTCATCTTTTTAGAGAAGTCTCTCGACTTAGGAGCGAACACAACGCCGCCCTTAGTCCATTGCGGAGCCCTTATAGAACCTTGCCTTGCATTGCCGGTGCCCTTTTGACGCCACGGCTTCTTGCCGCCGCCGCGAACCTCGCTGCGGGTAAGCGTGCTTTTCGTTCCCTGGCGCTCGTTAGCCAACCTGGTAACTACGGCTTGATGGATCAGATCCTCTTTGAAGTCTGCGTCGAAGAGTTCTTTGTCAAGCTCCATAACGCCGGCTTCTTTGCCGTTCATATTATAAGTTTTAATCTGTATAGTTTCCATTATAAGCCCCTCCATTAACCTTTAACGCTGTCGGTAACGGTTACGATACCGCCCTTCGGCCCGGGGATAGCGCCCTTGATGAGCAATGCGTTTCTTGCAACGTCTACCTTGACGATTTCAAGGTTTTGTATCGTTACCCTTTCCACACCGTACTGTCCGGGCATGTGCTTGTTTTTAAACACCCTCGAAGGAGAGCTGTTTGCACCCATAGAACCCACTTCTCTGTGAACGGGACCTACGCCGTGCGTTTCCTTAAGCCTTTGCTGATTCCAGCGTTTGATAACGCCGGAAAATCCGTGACCTTTCGTCGTGCCTACCACGTCTACCTTGTCGCCTTCGGTGAAAGTTTCAACAGTGAGAGTTTTTCCTACTTCGTAAGTGCTTACGTCGTCCAAACGGAACTCTTTGAGCACTTTCTGGCAAGGAACACCCGCCTTTTTGAACTGACCTACCTGAGGCTTATTGAGCTTCTTCTCGTCTACCTCGTCGAAACCGAGTTTGATAGCGGAATAGCCTTCCCTTTCAACTGTCTTGATCTGAACGACCGGACACGGGCCTGCCTCAACGACGGTAACGGGGATTACTTTTCCGTCTGCGGAAAAGATCTGCGTCATACCGAGTTTTCTTCCAATGATTGCTTTATTCATCGATAAAGTTCACCTCCAAAATTATTTACGATTAAAATTATCAGCTTATTAAAGTTTTATCTTAACGTCAACGCCGGCGGGCAGGTGGATGCTGTCCAAAATCTTAGCGTTAGACGAATAGATGTCGATCAATCTCTTGTGAGTTCTGATCTCGAACTGTTCGCGGCTGTCCTTATATTTGTGAGGACAGCGAAGTATCGTGACGACTTCCTTTTCGGTCGGCAGCGGGATAGGACCGCTTATCTTAGCGCCGGCTTTCTTCATCGTTTCAACGATTCTCTCCGTGGCTTGATCTACCATTTTGTGGTCGTAAGCCGCAAGTTTGATTCTGATTTTTTGTCCTGACATGTTTTTCTCCTCCAATTTATACTAACTTTTATCAACCTTGCCGTGTGTGTCGCGCCTTAAGCAATAAAAAAATCATCCGCGCTGTGTGTTTTTTGCGAATGACGTTCTACTACGTGGGCACATAGTTAGTCGCAGGGGTCAAACCCCCACATTTGTCAATAAGAGTTATCTTCTCAATGGAGTTGCCAAGGTTCCGGAGCCGAGGCAAAATGAGATTAAGTAACCTCTTATATCAACCCAAATTACACAGCGTATATATAATACTAAAAAGCAACGGTAATGTCAAATGTTTTTTAAGGTTTTTTATAATTTTTTTGAAAAATTTTTTCGGCCGCGCCCCAACTCTTTTAAACCGTAATTTTTACCATATTTTATACTTATATAAAATATGTTGCGCGCGCGCACGCGCGAACAATATGTTGTATATATAATTTTCGCGCAAACACAACATATACGATTTTACCTGAACAAAACCCGAGTAACGTCACCGCCGCTTTTCTCTTACCCCTTTTACCGAGCTTGAACAAGAACCTTGTTCTCTTTTTGCAAGTTTGAACAGAAAACTTAATTTTTTATCTTTTAATCGTTTACGCCATATTTTCATACATTAAAATCTATGCAACACCATTCGCATAATTTTTACCAAACGGACATTTTGATGACTATGTGTGCGACCAAAATACACGGCCAAGGCTCCCGAATTTGCATAATAGTAAATTTATACATATATTTATAAATTATACATAAAAATATTCAAAAATAATCAAAATTTTTTTATTTTTATGCTTAAAAATAGTTGCAAAATATTTTTTGATGTGCTATCATATTATCGTTCTGTGAGGAATGTATGATTATTCAACACGGATGTATAAAATATAAATATTTTTTCAAGGAGAAAAAA